>DWYM01000109.1 GCA_019118665.1 Candidatus Mediterraneibacter intestinipullorum | reverse complement strand
ACCCGGAGGACAGCGCGGGAAGCATCATGAATATTGAATATATCAGCCTGCGAAAGGAGATGACAGTCGCGGACGCGATCCTGAAGATCCGACAGGTTGGTATTAATAAAGAAACGATCTACACCTGTTATGTGACAGAAAAGAAGAAGCTGATCGGAATGGTAGACGTTAAGGATCTTCTGACGGCGGGAGAGTCCCGGCTGATCGGGGAGATCATGGATGAAAACGTACTTTATGCCAGAACGCTGGACGATCAGGAGCATGTGGCCAACACGATCAACAAGTACGGTCTTGTGGCGATCCCGATCATCGATCATGAGAACTGCCTGGTAGGGATAGTAACGGTTGACGACGCGATGCTCGTCCTGCAGGATGAGACCACGGAAGATATCAGTATTATGGCCGGTGTGAGCCCTAACGAAGATCCTTATTTTGAGACATCGGTATTCAAACAGGCCAAGAACCGCGCTCCATGGCTGATGCTCCTCATGCTGTCGGCAACGGTGACCGGTGAGATACTGGGATACTATGAGAATGCAATGGCGGCAATGCCTGTGCTGATCACGTTTATTCCGATGCTCATGGGTACCGGAGGAAACTGCGGTTCCCAGAGCTCCACTCTGATCATCCGCGGGCTGGCTGTGGGGGAGATAGAGTTTGCTGATATTTTCAAAGTCATCTTCAAGGAAATCCGGGTGGCCCTGATCGTGGGTACGCTCCTGGCTTTTGTCAACGGCATCAGGATCTGTATCATGTATGACAGAAACGTGATGCTGGCATTGGCGCTGGGAGTGACGATGATCGCGGTAGTGACGATGGCGAAATGCATCGGATGTATCCTGCCGCTTGTCGCGAAGAAGGTGGGACTGGACCCGGCAATCATGGCGGCGCCTCTGATCACGACAATACTGGATACATGTACGATCCTTGTGTATTTTAACATCGTCACCGCTGTGTTCAGGTTATAAGATTGTTATCTTTGTAACAATCTTATAAACATAGACGCAAGAAAGAGTGGATTGTACTTAAAAATGCACATAAAATCCCTTGTATACAAAAAACGTTTGGGTTATAATAAATGTACATGTGATAAAAAATGAAAGGTGGCTTTTAAATCATGGGATTTATTGATGAGATCAAGGCAAGGGCGAAGGCGGACAGGAAAACGATCGTCCTTCCCGAGACAGAGGACGAAAGAACTTATAAGGCGGCTGAAGCGGTGCTGAAAGAGGGGGTCGCCGACCTGATCCTCGTGGGGAACAAAGAGGAGATCGAAAAGAATAAAGGTACATATGACATTTCCGGAGCCTCGATCGTAGATCCGGCAGCGAGCGATAAGACAGAAAGCTACATTGCCAAGCTGGTGGAACTGAGACAGAAAAAAGGAATGACGGAAGAGCAGGCAAGAGAACTTCTTCTCAATAACTACCTGTACTATGGGGTTATGATGGTGAAGATGGGAGATGCGGACGGAATGGTTTCAGGAGCATGTCATTCCACGGCGGACACCCTTCGCCCATGTCTTCAGATTTTGAAGACAAAACCGGGCACAAAGCTTGTTTCTGCCTTTTTCCTTATGGTTGTCCCGGATTGTGATATGGGAGCTAATGGTACATTTATCTTTGGCGATGCAGGACTGGAGCAGAATCCGGATCCCGAGAAACTGGCGTATATCGCTCTTTCTTCCGCGGAATCCTTCCGTACACTGACCGGAAAGGAGCCAATCGTGGCGATGCTTTCCCACTCTACAAAGGGGAGTGCGAAACATGCGGATGTATATAAAGTTGTTGAGGCGACACGGCTTGCGCACGAATTCGCACCGGACCTGAAACTGGACGGAGAACTGCAGCTCGATGCGGCTATCGTACCGGAGGTCGGCGCGTCAAAAGCTCCGGGCAGCGAGGTGGCAGGACATGCCAATGTATTGATCTTCCCGGATCTGGATGCGGGAAACATCGGATATAAGCTTGTGCAGAGACTCGGAAAGGCTGAAGCCTATGGGCCTCTGACCCAGGGGATCGCAGCTCCGGTCAATGATCTGTCCCGCGGATGCAGCGCTGAGGATATTGTAGGGGTGGTGGCGATCACCGCTGTCCAGGCACAGGCAATGTAACAAAGCAGGACGAGTCCTGTAAAAATATAATGAAGCGTTTGGGAGGAAAGAAAATGAACGTATTAGTAATCAACTGTGGGAGCTCTTCACTGAAGTTCCAGCTTATCGATGCGGTGTCAGAAGAAGTGCTGGCAAAGGGGATCTGTGAGAGGATCGGCATTGACGGAAGGCTGACTTACCAGCCGGAAGGCGGAGAGAAGGAAAAGTCAGACAAGCCGATGCCTACACATACAGAGGCGATCCAGTTTGTGATCGAGGCCCTGATGAACCCGGAGACAGGTGTTGTGAAAGACCTGCATGAGATCGGAGCAGTGGGACACCGGGTAGTACACGGCGGAGAAAAATTCGCGTCTTCTGTTGTTATCACAGAAGAAGTGAAGCAGGCAGTGACAGAGTGCAATGAGCTGGCACCGCTTCACAATCCGGCGAATCTGATCGGTATCGAGGCATGCGAGAACCTGATGCCGGGAACGCCCATGGTTGCGGTATTTGACACAGCTTTCCACCAGACAATGCCGGAAAAAGCATATATGTACGGACTCCCATACGAATATTATGAGAAATATAAAGTCCGCCGTTATGGTTTCCATGGTACAAGCCACAGCTATGTATCCAAAAAAGCGGCGGAGATCATGGGGAAACCTTACGATCAGCTCAAGACGATCGTCTGCCATCTCGGAAACGGCTCCAGCGTAACAGCAGTCCTGAACGGTGAATCCGTTGACACGTCCATGGGGCTGACGCCTTTGGAAGGACTTGTTATGGGTACGCGTTCCGGAGATGTCGATCCCGCGATCCTGGATTTCCTTGCCCAGAAGGAGGGCTTTGACATTCCTGAGATCATGGATATCCTTAACAAGAAATCAGGGGTGTTCGGTCTCTCGGGAGAGCTTTCAAGCGATTTCCGTGATCTGACGGATGCCATGAATGCGGGAGATAAAAAAGCCAAGATCGCTATGGATGTATTTTCCTACCGCGTTGCAAAATATATCGGTTCTTATGTGGCCGCGATGAACGGAGTAGATGATATCGTGTTTACAGCGGGAATCGGCGAGAATGACGATTATGTGAGAGCGCAGGTGTGCAGTTATCTCGACTATCTTGGAGTGATATTTGACAAAGAGCTCAACAAAGGTTTGAGGGGCAGACAGGTAGAGCTGTCATTGCCAGGCTCTAAGGTGCGGGTATTTGTTATTCCCACAAATGAGGAACTGGCGATCGCAAGAGAGACATTGGCTCTTGTGAAATAACTATGGGATCGGGATAGGACAGGGAAGCTCCGGAGACGGGGCGTACCTGTCCATCAAATTTTCTGTTCCTTGTTTTGTCGTTTTTGTGGTTGACAAATGAAATTTGCATGATATAATAGTCTAGGTATGAATAGGAGTAATAACGATGTTAATTAACCTATCAGACGTTTTGTCAGACCAGCATAAGACAGTTGAAGAGACTGTGCCGCTTACAATGGAGAAGATCCGGATGAAGTCCGGGGAATATCCTGTCGTGAGCAGCGAACCGGTCCATGTCCGGGTTGAACATGTCAAAGGGAAGGAACTGCTGATCCATGCAGAGGCCAGACTTGAGGCGGTCATCCCATGCGACAGGTGTCTGGATGATGTCAGGCGTGAATTTGTACTGGACAGTACAAGGCATGTGGACATAGGTCTCTCCGATGCAGAACTGACAGAGTAGCTGGATGAATCAAATTTTATTGACGGATATCATCTTGACGTGGACAAATTGCTCTACAATGAGATTTTGTCGGAATGGCCGGAGAAGGTACTGTGCAGGGAAGATTGTAAAGGTCTCTGTAAAGTGTGCGGCCAGAACCTGAACGCGGGGTCCTGCGACTGTGAGGAACCGGGACTTGATCCGAGGATGTCAGTTGTCCGTGACTTATTTAAGAATTTTAAGGAGG
>DWYM01000108.1 GCA_019118665.1 Candidatus Mediterraneibacter intestinipullorum | reverse complement strand
AAAAAAGAAGTTATACTTCAATGTGCATATCTGGGGATTGTAAAAATGAGACAGTAAGGGAATAAACTTGCAAAGCAATGAAAAAAAGTATAAAATAATAGGAAATGAGTCATAGCCTGATACTTTATCAGCGCATCACAGGTGATTTCTACACCATTATTTCCGAAGGTAAATTTACGCTGTCCCAACGGATGGAAAAGCATTGTATGCACTGGAAAAGAGAGGTATAATAAAGGCAGGATAAACAGTGTTCTGCCCTGCGCGGCAGACATGCGATGAGTATACGGATACAATAAAAGAAGGGAGAGATGAATATGTCAGGACATAAGATCATTACGATCGGAAGACAGTTCGGGAGCGGCGGCAGGGAGATCGGACAGAAACTGGCGGAGAGACTGAGTATCCCGCTCTATGACCGCAGGCTTGTGAGCATGGCGGCAGAATCGCTGGGTGTGAGAAAAGAGGATGCCGAGAGAGTGGATGAGTCCAGCTTGAATACGTTTGTCGCTAATTATACCGTGTCTCCGGGGATGTACATGGAGTATATCAGCGCGGCATCGTACATTCAGTCCTTCGATGAACAGGTATACCGGGCAGAAGCGGAGATCATCCGCGGGCTGGCAGAGAAGGGGCCATGCATCATTGTGGGCCGATGCGCGGACTATATCCTCAAGGACCGGGCCGAGTGCATCAATGTATTTATCTGTGCGGATAAGGATGACCGAAAGAAAAGGATTGCCAGACTTTATAATCTGACAGAGCGGAAAGCGGCTGAGCGTATCCGGAGGACGGACAGGGAGAGGTGGTATTATTATGAACTCCACACCGGACAGGACTGGGGCGATATCACTTCCCATCAGATTCTGTTTAACGTAAGTCTCCTTGGGATGGAGAAGATCGTGGATTATCTTGAGTTGATGTACAAAAGCTGAGGTATTCCGGCTACGGGAAGTATGGGCTATAATATCCCCCGGTAAAAGATATAGGAGAAAGGATTGAAAATGAACGTACAGAAAGTAAATTACCAGAAAGAACTTGACAGCCTGTTAAAACAGCTTGAGTCGGAACAGAGGGTTCCTTCTCTTCTGATCCATAGCTGCTGCGCTCCGTGCAGCAGCTATGTGCTGGAATATCTGTCTCAGTATTTTGAGATCACGCTTTTTTATTATAATCCCAACATTTACCCGGAGAGTGAGTACACAAAACGGATCCTGGAACAGCAGAAGTTAATCCAGGATATGAAGTTCAGGCATCCGGTCTCTTTTGTTGCCGGCAAGTATGAGAAAGAGCGATTCCACGCCATGGCAGAGGGAATGGAAAATCTGAAAGAAGGCGGGGCGAGATGCATGAAATGCTATGAACTGCGGCTTTCCGAGGCGGCGCGCCAGGCTGCGGCAGGGGGATTTGACTTTTTTACCACAACTCTGAGCATCAGCCCCATGAAGAATGCCCAGAAGCTCAATGAGATCGGAATCCGTGTGGGAAAAGAATACGGCGTAGAGTATCTGGTATCTGATTTTAAGAAAAAGAACGGCTACAAAAGATCCATCGCTCTGTCAAAAGAGTATGGACTGTACAGGCAGGACTACTGCGGATGCGAGTTTTCTATGAGGCAGGGGGAGGAGCAGGTCAGATAATTCCTGTATAAAACAGTAGACATTTCACACTTTAGTGTGATAAACTAAGTGGAAATGCAGAGAAGACAGTTTTTCTGATCTGCATACAGCTAAGAAATCAGGAAAGAGGATAAGGAAATGGCACAGTTATGGGGCGGCCGTTTCACAAAAGAAACGGACAAGTTAGTTTACAACTTTAATGCCTCCATCTCCTTTGACAGGCGTTTTTACGCTCAGGATATCCGCGGCAGCATCGCGCATGTGACCATGCTCGCGAGGCAGGGGATATTGACGGATGAGGAGAAGGAACAGATCATAGACGGCCTTGAGGGTATCTTAAGGGATGTGGAAAGCGGCACTCTGGAGATTACAGACGAGTATGAGGATATCCACAGTTTCGTGGAGGCAAATCTTATCGACCGTATCGGAGATGCGGGAAAGAAGCTGCATACCGGGCGCAGCCGGAACGACCAGGTAGCGCTGGACATGAAGCTCTACACGAGAGATGAGATCACTGAGCTGGACACTCTTCTCAAAGAGCTTTTGGAAGAGCTTTTAAAATTAATGAAAGATAATACGGAGACGTACATGCCGGGATTCACACATCTCCAAAAGGCACAGCCTATCACGCTGGCTCACCATATGGGAGCGTATTTTGAGATGTTTAAGAGAGACCGTTCCCGGATGAAAGATATTTATAAGAGGATGAACCTCTGCCCGCTGGGGTCCGGCGCGCTTGCGGGAACAACGTATCCCCTTGACAGGGAGTACACGGCGGAGCTGCTCGGGTTTGACGGACCGACCCTCAACAGCATGGACTCTGTCTCAGACAGAGACTACCTGATCGAGCTGCTGTCGGCAATGTCCACGGTGATGATGCACCTGAGCCGTTTTTCCGAAGAAGTCATCATCTGGAATTGCAATGAATATAAATTTGTGGAGATTGACGACGCATACAGCACAGGAAGCAGCATCATGCCGCAGAAGAAGAACCCGGATATCGCCGAGCTGGTGAGGGGCAAGACAGGAAGAGTATATGGGGCATTGATGTCGCTCCTCACAACGATGAAAGGCATTCCGCTTGCATATAATAAGGATATGCAGGAGGACAAGGAGCTGGTATTTGATGCCATTGACACGACCAAGGGATGTCTGGCATTATTTACAGGAATGATAAAGACCATGAAATTTAATGCGGACCGTATGGAGGAGAGCGCGAAACACGGATTTACCAATGCCACAGACGCGGCGGATTATCTGGTAAATCACGGCGTACCCTTCCGCGACGCCCATGGGATCGTAGGTCAGTTGGTATTACACTGTATTGACAAAAAGATCGCGCTGGACGACATGACACTGGAGGAGTTTCGGGCGATCTCTCCGGTATTTGAGGAAGACATCTATGACGCCATCAGCATGAAGACCTGCGTGGAGATGAGAAATACGATCGGAGCGCCGGGAAAGGCGGCCATGGAGAAGGTCATCGCTGAGAAGGAAGCTTATCTGGACGCGGAATGAACGCCGTGGATGAGATGCGCAGGTATGACCGAAAGGAAAGGCCACAAGGAAAGACCGCTAGGAAAAACAGGATGTACGAAGATACTCTTACAGACAAATAAAGAATAGAAAGGAACGAAAAAAATGGATCAGAAATTAAAAGTAGGTATTTTAGGAGCAACAGGAATGGTGGGACAGCGTTTTATCGCGCTGCTTGAGGATCACCCATGGTTCGAAGTGGTGACAGTGGCTGCAAGTCCCCGCTCAGCAGGAAAGACATATGAGGAGGCAGTAGGAGACCGCTGGAAAATTGACACCCCCATGCCGGAAGCTGTAAAGAAGCTTGTCGTTCTCAACGTAAATGATGTGGAACATGTGGCGTCTACCGTTGATTTTGTATTCAGCGCAGTGGACATGAGCAAAGATGAGATCAAAGCGATCGAGGAAGCATATGCAAAGACAGAGACTCCAGTGGTGTCAAACAACAGCGCGCACCGCTGGACTCCGGATGTTCCGATGGTAGTGCCGGAGATCAACGCGGCTCACTTTGATGTGATCCCGGATCAGAAAAAACGTCTCGGCACCACACGCGGGTTCATCGCGGTAAAACCGAACTGCTCCATACAGAGCTATGCTCCGTGTCTTGCGGCATGGAAAGAATTCGGTCCGAAGGAACTGGTGGTCACCACATATCAGGCGATTTCCGGAGCCGGAAAGACATTTAAAGACTGGCCGGAAATGGTGGGCAATATCATTCCGTTTATAGGCGGGGAGGAAGAAAAGAGTGAGCAGGAGCCGCTCCGCGTCCTCGGGAAAGTGGAAAACGGAGTGATCGTAAAGGCAGAGATGCCGAAGATCACCTGTCAGTGCGTGCGTGTTCCGGTGCTGAACGGACATACAGCTGCAGTATTCATTAATTTTGAAAAGAAACCGACCAAGGAGCAGCTCATTAAAAAACTGGTCAGCTTCAAAGGATTCCCTCAGGAAGCGGAGCTGCCGAGTGCGCCGAAGCAGTTTATCCAGTATCTCGGGGAAGACAACCGTCCGCAGGTAACGTTGGACGTTGATTATGAGAACGGCATGGGCGTTTCTATCGGACGCTTGAGAGAGGACAGCATGTATGATTTCAAATTCATCGGACTGTCACACAACACAGTCAGGGGAGCTGCCGGCGGCGCGGTTCTGTGCGCAGAGGCGCTGACAGCAAAAGGATATATTGCGAAAAAGTAAAAAGGGACAGGGCGATTTTTAATTGGGGACGTAGTGAAATGCGAAATGACTACGTCCCGGTTCACAGAATTTTCACAAAAAGGAGGCTTTCTCAATGGGAATGACAATGACGCAGAAGATCCTGGCGGCTCATGCGGGCCTTGACTCCGTAGAAGCGGGGCAGCTGATAGAGGCAAAGCTTGATGTGGTCATGGCGAATGACATCACCGGTCCCATGGCTCTGCCTATCATTAAACAGATGTCGGATAAGGTGTTTGACAAGGATAAGGTCGTATTTGTGCCGGATCACTTTACTCCGAACAAGGATATCAAGTCCGCGGAGAATTCCAAAGCGATCCGCGAGTATGCGAAGGAACAGGGACTGACCTGGTATTTTGAGCAGGGTAAGTCCGGCGTGGAGCATGCGGTCCTTCCGGAGGCAGGGGTAGTCACTGCCGGGGAATGTATCATCGGCGCGGATTCCCACACCTGCACATACGGCGCGCTGGGTGCATTCTCTACCGGAATGGGAACAACAGACGTGGCGACAGGTATGGCCACCGGCGATATCTGGTTCAAAGTGCCCAGCGCGATCAAGTTCGTGCTGACGGGAAAGCCGGGGAAATATGTAAGCGGCAAGGATGTCATCATCCACATCATCGGAAAGATCGGCGTGGACGGCGCTCTGTATAAGTCAATGGAGTTTACAGGCGACGGCGTTGCGAACCTGTCCATGGACGACCGCTTTACCATGGCGAACATGGCGATCGAGGCGGGAGCGAAGAATGGGATATTCCCGGTGGATGATCAGACGCTGGCCTACATAAAGGAGCATTCAAAGAAACCGTATACGATATATGAGGCGGATGAAGACGCGCAGTATGACGAAGTCATCACCATTGATCTGTCGGAAGTCCGTCCGACTGTGGCGTTTCCCCATCTTCCGGGTAATGCAAAGACCATCGACGAGGTGGAAGCAATGGAGCCGGTCAAGATCGACCAGGTTGTCATTGGTTCCTGTACAAACGGCCGTATGGAAGATATGAGAAAAGCGGCAGCGATCCTGAAAGGGCATACCGTACATCCGGATGTTCGCGTTATGGTGGTGCCTTCCACACAGAAGATCTACAAAGAATGTATCAAAGAAGGTCTTATGGAGCTCTTTGTCGACGCGGGCTGCGCGGTGAACACGCCGAGCTGCGGTCCCTGCATGGGAGGCCATATGGGCGTCATGGCAGCCGGAGAGAAATGTGTATCAACAACGAACCGCAACTTTGTGGGGCGTATGGGGCATGTGGATTCCCTGATCTACCTGGCGTCGCCGGAAGTGGCGGCGGCAAGCGCGATCGCGGGATATATCGCGAACCCCGAGAAGATCGGAGCGGACACGGAGCAGGAAAGCACAGAGAAAGCGGGGGATAAGTAGATGAGGGCAAAAGGACATGTTTTTAAATATGGGGACAATGTGGACACGGACGTGATCATCCCCGCAAGATACCTGAATTCTTTTGACGCAAAAGAGCTTGCCAGCCATGCTATGGCGGATATTGACCCGGATTTCGTGAAAAAAGTCCAGCCGGGCGATCTGATCGTGGCGAACAAGAACTTCGGCTGTGGCTCTTCCAGAGAGCATGCTCCGCTCTGTCTGAAGACGGCGGGCGTGAGCTGTATCATTGCAGAGACATTTGCAAGGATCTTCTACCGCAATGCGATCAATATCGGGCTTCCCATCATCGAGTGCCCTGAGGCTGCGAAAGGGATTGATTCAGGGGACGAGGTCGAGGTGGATTTTGACACCGGAAAGATCTATAACCGCACGAAAGGGACTGAATTTCAGGGACAGCCTTTCCCGGAATTCATGCAGAAACTGATCGCGGCGGGCGGTCTGGTCAATTATACAAACAGCAAGAAAAAGTAAGGGGAAACCTGTCTGGTGTTGCTCAATATATGAATACGCAGCAGCAGATAGTGGCCTGTCGGACAGGGCATTCTGGTATCAGGAAAAATAGTAAACCGAAAAGAATTAAAGAGGGTAAAAGAATGAATTTGTTATACAACAGTACAAGAAATGCAGAAAAAAAAGTGACTGCGTCCCAGGCGATCCTGAAAGGGCTTGCCAACGATGGGGGGCTGTTCGTTCCGGAGTATATCCCCAAGCTGGATGTGTCGATGGAAGAGCTGAAAGGCATGTCTTATCAGGAGACAGCCTATGAAGTGATGAGTCAGTTTCTTACAGATTTTACAGAGGAAGAGCTGAGACACTGTATCAACAGCGCGTACGACTCAAAGTTTGATACGGAAGTGATCGCTCCGCTGGTCAAGGTGGGAGACATTTATCATCTGGAGTTATTCCACGGAGCCACCATCGCATTTAAAGATATGGCTCTCTCCATCCTTCCGCACCTGCTCACCACCGCGGCAAAGAAAAATCAGGTCACAAAAGAGATCGTTATCCTGGCCGCCACATCGGGAGACACAGGAAAAGCCGCGCTCGCCGGGTTTGCGGATGTACCGGGGACAAAGATCATCGTGTTCTATCCCAAGGGCGGCGTAAGCCGGATCCAGGAACTCCAGATGGTAACGCAGAAGGGAGAGAATACTTCTGTTGTAGCCATTCACGGCAATTTTGATAATGCGCAGAGCGGCGTAAAAGAGATGTTTGAGGACAAAGATCTGGAAAAAGAGCTTGCTAGGGCAGGCTATCAGTTCTCCTCGGCGAATTCCATCAATATCGGACGTCTTGTACCGCAGATCGTATATTATGTATACGCTTACGCCAAACTGCTTGAAAATGAGGAGATCACTTCCGGTGAGGAGATCAATGTGACAGTGCCCACGGGAAATTTCGGGAATATCCTTGCCGCATACTACGCGAAGAAGATGGGAGTACCCATCGGAACACTGATCTGCGCTTCCAATGAAAACAAAGTCCTCTTTGATTTCTTCCAGACCGGAGTATATGACAGAAACCGCGAATTCATCCTGACATCATCTCCATCCATGGATATCCTGATCTCCAGCAACCTGGAACGCCTGGTCTATACGATCGCAGGGCAGGACGCGGAGAAAAACGCGGAGCTCATGGAACAGTTAAGGGAAAAAGGAGAATATGAGATCACGCCTGAGATGCGGGAGAAGCTGGGAGATTTTGTTGGAGGCTTCGCGACTGAGGCGGAATGCAGAGAAGCCATCCGCACAACTTATGAGCGCATGGGTTATGTGATGGATACGCACACTGCGGTGGCGGCATCCGTGTGCGCTCAGTACCGCAGGGACAGCGGTGACGGCAGAAAGTGCCTTGTGGCTTCCACGGCAAGCCCATATAAATTTATCCACAGTGTGATGACGGCCATCGATGAAAAATATGCGTCAGCAGAGGAGTTTGACTTGATCGATGAGCTGAGCAGGATTTCCGGGACAGATATCCCCAAAGCGATCGAAGAGATATGTAGCGCGCAGATCCGCCATACAAGAGAGTGTGACGCGGGCCGCATGGAGGAAACGGTAAAAGAGATTCTTGGAGTATAAGAACGAAAATGCAGGATTTGTTTTTGAATCCTGCATTTTCGTATCAAAAATCCCTGATCTTTCCTGTGGGAAATTCCAAAAGATGAATTAATCAAAACATTAACTTTCAATTAATAGAAAAGTTTGGAAAGATTATTATTGATTTTTTATTAATTCTTCTGTATAATCAAATATACGCCGGTGTCAGACTGTATTTCGGAGTGTCTGGCAGGTAAAAATATAGAAAGAAAGAGGTAGAGCGTAACATGTCAAAGATTGATCTAACTAAGTACGGTATCACAGGAACTACGGAAATCGTTCACAATCCTTCTTACGAGACATTGTTTGAAGAAGAGACAAACCCGGATCTGGAAGGGTTTGATAAAGGACAGGTAAGTGAACTTGGCGCTGTCAATGTTATGACAGGTATTTATACAGGACGTTCCCCGAAAGACAAATATATTGTAATGGATGAGAACTCCAAGGACACAGTATGGTGGACATCTGACGAATATAAGAACGACAATCATCCGGCTTCTGAGGAAGCATGGGCTGCTGTGAAAGAGATCGCAAAGAAAGAGCTCTCCAATAAGAGACTCTTTGTCGTAGACGCGTTCTGCGGCGCCAATAAGGACACACGCATGGCGATCCGCTTTATTATGGAAGTGGCATGGCAGGCTCACTTTGTTACAAATATGTTTATTAAGCCGACTGCTGAGGAGCTCGAGAACTTTGAGCCGGATTTCGTTGTTTACAACGCATCCAAAGCAAAAGTTGAGAATTACAAAGAGCTGGGTCTGAACTCAGAGACTGCAGTTATGTTCAATATCACAAGCCGTGAGCAGGTAATCGTGAATACATGGTACGGCGGAGAGATGAAGAAAGGTATGTTCTCCATGATGAACTACTATCTGCCGCTGAAGGGCATCGCTTCCATGCACTGCTCTGCAAACACAGATATGAACGGAGAGAATACAGCGATCTTCTTCGGCCTTTCCGGAACAGGAAAGACAACACTTTCCACAGACCCGAAGAGACTCCTGATCGGTGACGACGAGCACGGCTGGGACGACAACGGAGTATTCAACTTCGAGGGCTGCTGCTATGCGAAGGTTATCGACCTGGACAAAGATTCCGAGCCGGATATCTATAACGCGATCAAGAGAAACGCGCTTCTTGAGAACGTGACACTTGACGAAAACGGAAAGATCGACTTTACAGATAAGAGCGTGACAGAGAATACACGTGTATCTTACCCGATCGACCACATCGAGAAGATCGTGCGCCCGGTATCCGCGGCTCCGGCAGCGAAGAATGTGATCTTCCTGTCTGCTGACGCGTTCGGCGTACTTCCGCCGGTATCTGTACTGACGCCGGAGCAGACAGAGTACTACTTCCTGTCCGGATTCACAGCTAAGCTGGCAGGAACAGAGCGCGGCATCACAGAGCCGACACCGACCTTCTCCGCATGTTTCGGACAGGCATTCCTTGAACTGCATCCGACAAAATATGCAGAGGAGCTTGTCAAGAGAATGAAAGAGAGCGGAGCAAAGGCTTACCTCGTGAATACAGGATGGAATGGTACAGGCAAGCGTATCTCCATCAAAGATACACGCGGCATCATCGACGCGATCCTTGACGGTTCCATCGAGAAAGCGGCCACAAAGAAGATCCCGTACTTCAACTTCGAAGTGCCGACAGAGCTTCCGGGAGTTGATCCGGCGATCCTTGACCCGAGAGACACCTATGCTGACGCTTCCGAGTGGGAGACAAAGGCAAAAGATCTTGCGGGAAGATTCATTAAGAACTTCAAGAAATACGAGAGCAATGAGCTTGGAAAAGCACTCGTTGCAGCAGGTCCGCAGGAGTAAGAATGTGACAGCGGGAGGCTGTTAAGAAAAATAGAATGCTGATCCGGCAATCATAAAATCTGAAGAAATCCTGAAAGTGAAGAACTCACATCTGATGAGCAGCTTCATTTTCAGGCTTTTTCTATGTACGCAGATAGAGAAAGGGCTGTTGTAAAAGACGTTATCAAAGACAGAAAAGATACTTGACGCGAAAATGGATATATCTTACAATTTAACTAAAGAATTGCATTATAATTATAGCTAATTTGCTGATGGCGATGCGGGGATTGCTGATATGTAAGTACCCGCTTTCATTTTGGACAGGGTCATTGTTTCCAGTGCGGAGGGATGAAGATGAGTTATGAATATTATTATAATAATGCACGGAACCGTTATTATAACGCGTGTTCTGAAATTAACAGCTGTCAGAACAAGCTGAATGATCTGAGAATACAGCAGCAGA
>DWYM01000107.1 GCA_019118665.1 Candidatus Mediterraneibacter intestinipullorum | reverse complement strand
CCGAGAAAGCCGATGACTCCGCCGATGAAGACAGGTATCAGTTTCGGCACATGGGTCCTGAAATTCTTAAAAGGGTTGGACAAAAGCTCCATGATCGGTTTGTAAATGCCGAAGATAACGCTCAATACGCCTCCTGATATACCCGGGAGAACGGCGCCGAGTCCGATGAGCGCTCCCTGTATGATCCTGAACAGAAACTGCAGAGGTGTCGTCTTGCTGTTTTGGTTATTATTCATATGTTCGTAAGTCCTTTCCTTTATTTATATACTTATTTTATTGACCATAGTATTTATACTATTTTTTTTCGTTTTTGGCAAGAGGGACGTCGGGGTGAATCTTTTGCGGCGTATCTTTTGCGGCGTTGACAGCGCCGGGGGAAATCCGTATAATGAGAGACAGAAATAAGGAAGGAAATCGCTTATGATTTATGAGAACAATGAAGAAAAGAGAAACACTTTGTGGCGGACGGTACTGTCTGTTTCCTCAGTGATCATCATTATTATCGTTGTATTTTTTGTTGTAAGGCTTTTCACCGGAAATCCTCTTAAAGGAACATGGGTGAACGCGGACAGCGGCGCGGTGCTTGAGATCAGGGATGACGGCGAAGTGATCCTGACGGAAGCGGAAGATGGGAAGAGTGAAGAAAACATTCCCATGACCTATATCGTGGATACAAAAACGAAAATCTTTACAGTGCAGACAGATTCTGCATATGCCGAAGGAGTTCTGTCCGGGTCTTATGATTACAATATTGAGGGCGACACCCTGACACTGACAGAACGGGAGTATGGGGATCAGATCGTGTTTATGAGAAGGTAGAGAGAAAGAGGAGTTCCGTTCAGCGGAACTCTTCTGCTGTAATGGCGAACATGCATCAGGGACGGCGGTGAATGGAAAGGAGCAGGATTTATGTACAGAAATCAGACGAAGGAGATCGCCATCGGAAGCGTGAAGATCGGCGGGGATAACCCGGTGGTGATCCAGTCTATGACTAATACAAAGACAGAAGACATAGAGGCAACAACAGAGCAGATACTGAAACTGGAGGCGGCGGGGTGCGAGATCATCCGCTGCGCTGTCCCCAATATGGAGGCGGCAGAGGCGCTGCGTGAGATCAAGCGCCGCATCCACATTCCCCTTGTCGCGGATATCCACTTTGACTACCGGCTCGCTATTGCGGCAATCGAGAACGGCGCGGACAAGATACGCATCAATCCGGGGAACATCGGCTCGGAGGAGAAAGTAAGAGCGGTCGTGGACAAGGCAAAAGAATATAATGTACCCATCCGCGTGGGAGTAAACAGCGGCTCCCTGGAAAAACACCTCCTGGAAAAATACAGCGGCGTTACCGCGGAAGGGATTGTGGAGAGCGCGCTGGACAAGGTACGCATGATCGAGAAGATGGGATATGACAATCTGGTGGTGAGCATCAAATCTTCTGACGTTATGATGTGCGTCAAGGCCCATGAACTCATCGCGAAGGAATGTCCATATCCACTTCATGTGGGCATAACAGAGTCCGGGACCGTATATTCCGGAAATGTGAAATCGTCGGTCGGTCTGGGGATCATACTGTATGAAGGCATCGGCAATACGATCCGCGTGTCCCTGACCGGGGACCCGACAGAGGAAATCCGCACGGCAAAACTCATTCTGAGGACTCTCGGGCTGCGAAAGGGAGGGATCGAGGTCGTGTCCTGTCCCACATGCGGAAGAACGAAGATCGACCTCATAGGGCTCGCCAATGAAGTGGAAAAAATGGTAGAAGACATCCCTCTTGACGATGTCAGGGTAGCGGTCATGGGCTGCGCGGTGAACGGCCCCGGAGAGGCGAGAGAGGCGGATATAGGAATTGCGGGCGGAATCGGTGAAGGACTGCTCATCAAAAAGGGTGAGATCGTCAAAAAAGTAAAAGAAGAAGAGCTTCTTGATACTTTGCGGAAGGAGCTTTTGAACTGGGAGAGATAAAATTGGAGCAGGTAAAGAGCGACAAGGTATTTTTTCATGTGTTTCCTACACTGAAGGCAGAGGAAGGCCTCCAGATCCTGTTTGCGGATGCGGAGGTCAGGAAGATCACGACGAATTCGCGCCGTGATTTTCTTCATGTGTACATTTTCAGCAGACATTTGATACAGAAGCAGCAGATCCGGCGGATGGAGAGCCTGATAAAGGAACAGCTCTTTGCGAAGACAGCGGTGAGCGTGCAGATCATAGAGGAATATGCCCTGTCAGGCCAGTATACGCCGGAGGCTCTGATGACCGAGTACCGGGAGAGCATCCTCCTTGAGTTAAAGGAGATCAGTGTGCTCGCTTCCGGCATGTTTGCCCAGGCAGCCATCCATTACGAAGAGGGAAATGTAATCTGTCTGGAGCTTTTGGACTCGATCGTGTCAGAGGGGCGCAAAGAAGAGATCCTGAAATTTCTGGAAAAGATGTTTGCTGAGCGGTTCCATATGGAGGCGGACATCCGCATTACTTACCGCCAGCCTGATGGGATCGGGACCAGAGAGTATGACGAACAAAGAGTCCAGCAGGAGATCAACGCCATATTTGAGCGGCGGGCGAAACAGCGCGGCGAAGAAGCGCCTGCTGAACCGGGAGAGGCGTCACAGTCCGCTGAAGCGGCGGGAGGCGTCTCCGGAAAAACGACGTCAGGGAGCGCTGAGAAGGGCAGGAAAAGCTTTGGAAAGGGCGGGTTTAAGAAGAAAGATTTCTATCGCCCGGTCAAGACCGGAGACGATCCGAACCTGATCTACGGCAGGAATTTTGACGATGAACCGATCACGCTTGACCAGGTTGTCGCAGAGATGGGAGAGATCACCTTCCATGGGAAGATCATCAATTTTGATACAAGAGAGATCCGCAATGAAAAAACGATCATCATATTTGCGGTGACAGACTTCACAGACACCATCACTGTGAAAATGTTTGCCCACAACGACCAGCTCACGGCAATACTGGGCGAGCTGAAGAAAGGAGCCTTCGTCAAGATAAAAGGCGTGACGACCATCGATAAGTTTGACGGCGAACTGACCATCGGGTCAGTCACCGGCATAAAGAAGATCGGGGATTTTACAGTTTCCAGAAAGGATCTGAGCCCTCTGAAAAGAGTAGAGCTGCACTGCCATACGAAAATGAGCGATATGGACGGTGTTTCCGAGGTGAAATACATCGTCCAGCGCGCTCATGACTGGGGCCATCCGGCCATCGCCATCACAGACCACGGCGTGGCCCAGGCGTTCCCGGTTGCGAATCATTATATAGAGACGCTGGATAAAGACGATCCGTTCAAGATCATTTACGGAGTGGAGGGCTATGTGGTGGACGATCTGACAGAAATCGCTGTCAACGCGGGGGAACAGTCTCTTGATGATACATACATTGTATTCGATATCGAGACGACAGGGTTCAGCTCTATCCGTGACAGGATCATCGAGATCGGCGCGGTCAAGGTTGTAAACGGAGAGATCGTGGACAGGTTCAGTACTTTCGTAAATCCGGAGCGCCCGATCCCCTTTGAGATCACCAGCCTGACCGGCATCACGGATGAGATGGTCATGGGAGCTCCTGCTATCGGAACCGTTCTTCCGCAGTTCCTTGAATTTGCGGGAGACGGTGTGCTCGTGGCGCACAACGCGGGATTTGACGTGGGATTTATTGAGCAGAACTGCCGTGAACAGGGGCTGAACGACCGGTTTATCTATGTGGATACCGTGGCGCTGGCGCGCGTGCTCCTGCCTACCCTGTCCAAATATAAGCTGAATATCGTCGCGAAAGCGCTGAACATCTCCCTGGAGAATCACCACAGGGCAGTGGATGACGCGGGGGCAACGGCGGAGATTTTCGTGAAATTTGTGGAGATGCTGAAGAAGGACCAGGTCACGACGCTGAAGGAGGTCAACAGATACGGAGACCGGAATGTGAACGCCATCCGCAAAATGCCTACCCACCATATCATCATCCTTGCAAAGAACGATATCGGAAGATACAACCTGTACCAGCTTATCACAGAGTCCCATCTGACCTATTATGCGAGGCGGCCCAGGATACCAAAGAGCCTTCTCAACGAATACCGGGAGGGACTCCTGATCGGGAGCGCCTGCGAGGCAGGAGAACTGTATCAGGCTGTGCTTGAGAGGCGATCCACCGAGCAGATAGCGAAGCTGGCGGATTTTTACGACTATTATGAGATCCAGCCGCTGGGGAATAACCGCTTTATGATCGAGAGCAGCCGTATCCCGGACGTGACTTCCGATGAGGATCTCAAGAGGCTCAACCGGGAGATCGTGGAGCTGGGAGAAAAATTCGGGAAACCGGTCGTCGCTACATGCGATGTGCATTTCCTTGACCCGGATAATGAAGTATACCGGCGTATCATCATGGCGGGAAAGGGATTTGACGACGCGGACAGCCAGCCGCCCCTCTATCTGCGCACAACGGAGGAAATGTTGGAGGAATTTTCTTATCTGGGCGCGGCAAAGGCTCGGGAGATCGTTATTGACAATCCGGTGAAGATCGCGGGCATGGTGGAAAAGATTTCCCCGGTAAACCCGAATAAATGCCCGCCTGTCATTGAGAATTCGGACCAGGAACTCAGAAATATCTGTTACCGCAAAGCCCATGAGATGTATGGGGAAGACCTGCCGTTGCAGGTGTCTGAGCGGCTGGAGAAGGAACTGAACTCGATCATATCCAATGGGTATGCCGTTATGTATATCATCGCGCAGAAGCTTGTGTGGAAATCCAATGCGGACGGCTACCTGGTCGGCTCGAGGGGGTCTGTCGGCTCTTCCTTTGTGGCTACCATGTCGGGGATCACCGAAGTAAATCCCCTGAGTCCGCACTATTACTGCAGGCATTGCCATTACAGTGATTTTGAGTCGGATGAAGTCCGCGCTTATGCGGGGGGCTGCGGATTTGACATGCCGGACAAGGACTGCCCGGTGTGCGGCGAGCCTCTTGAAAAAGCGGGATTCGACATCCCCTTTGAGACCTTCCTTGGCTTCAAGGGAGACAAGGAGCCTGATATCGACCTGAACTTCTCCGGCGACTATCAGGCAAAAGCCCACAAATATACAGAGGTGCTCTTTGGGGAGGGGCATACATTCAAAGCGGGAACGATCGCTACCCTTGCCGATAAGACGGCGTACGGTTTTGTGAAGAATTATTATGAAGAGCACGAGCAGAGAAAGCGCAGATGCGAGATCGAGAGGATCACAGAAGGGTGTACCGGGATCCGGCGGAGCACCGGACAGCATCCGGGAGGGATCGTGGTGCTTCCCCATGGCCATGACATCAATGAGTTCACTCCTGTCCAGCATCCGGCAAACGATATGGAATGCGGTATCATCACCACACATTTTGATTATCATTCCATTGACCATAATCTCCTGAAGCTGGATATTCTCGGACACGATGATCCGACCATGATCCGTACTCTGGAGGACTATATCACCTCTGACGCTATGGACAACGAATACAACGCGGACAATCCGTTTATCGCCACGGAGATCCCTCTGGACGATGAGAAGGTGATCGAGCTTTTCCACGGAACAGAGGTGCTGGGGATCAAGCCGGAAGACATCGGCGGCTGTAAGCTGGGATGTCTTGGCATCCCGGAGTTTGGCACGGATTTCGTTATCCAGATGGTGGAGGATACAAAGCCGCAGACTCTGTCAGACCTGATCCGTATCTCCGGTCTGTCCCATGGGACGAATGTGTGGCTGGGAAATGCCCAGGAACTCGTAAAATCTGGAAAGGCGACCATCTCAACGGCTATCTGTACCCGCGACGATATCATGACCTATCTTATCAATCAGGGAGTGGAGAGCGCGCTGGCCTTCACCATCATGGAGAGCGTGCGTAAAGGAAAAGGCCTGAAACCCGAGTGGGAAGACGCTATGAAGGAGAAAGGCGTGCCGGACTGGTATATCTGGTCCTGCAATAAGATAAGCTATATGTTCCCCAAGGCACACGCCGCGGCATATGTCATGATGGCTTACCGCATCGCGTACTGCAAGATCAACTACCCGCTTGCCTACTATGCGGCGTATTTCGGCATCCGCGCAGACGCATTTTCTTATGAGATCATGTGTCAGGGGAAGGAGAAGCTGGATTATTACATAAAGGATTATAAAAGGAGGAGTGATTCGCTCAGCAAAAAGGAACAGGATGTGATGAAGGACATGAAGATCGTGCAGGAAATGTATGCGAGAGGATTCGAGTTCATACCCATCGACATCTACCGGGCAAAGGCAAAGATGTTCCAGATCATCGATGGGAAGCTGATGCCGTCCCTTGCCAGCATCGAAGGGATGGGGGATAAAGCTGCGGAGGCAGTGGAGGAGGCGTCAAAGGACGGACCATATCTGTCACTGGATGATTTCCGCCAGCGGACCAAGGTCAGCAAGACAGTTATTGACCTGATGCAGGAGCTTGGGCTGTTTGGAAATCTGCCGCAGAGCAACCAGCTTTCGCTGTTTGATTTTTAACATTTGTTCATTATATTGACTTTTTCGATGGTGTGTATTATA
>DWYM01000106.1 GCA_019118665.1 Candidatus Mediterraneibacter intestinipullorum | reverse complement strand
ATTTTCTGCTGGCCGTATCTCATAGCACCATCGGCGCCATAATACACTCGCTTTCAGGGAAGATCACACCATCCGATCGCCATCGCACCGGTCTGTGTATCAAAATAATACCATTTCCCATCGATCAGCTTCTGGTCATACCACATTGCTCCGTCCTGGCCATAATACACTCGCTTTTCCGGGAGATCATGCCAGCCAGTTATCATTGCCCCGCTTTGTGAATCAAAGCAATAGAACTTCCCATCGATTTTCTGCTGGCCATATCTCATAGCGCCATCGGCGCCATAATACACTCGCTTTCCGGGAAGATCACACCATCCGATCGCCATCGCACCGGTCTGTGTGTCAAAATAATACCATTTTCCATCGATCAGCTTCTGGTCATACCACATTGCTCCGTCCGGGCCATAATACACTCGCTTTTCCGGGAGATCATGCCAGCCAGTTATCATTTCACCGCTTTGTGTATCGAAGCAATAGAACTTTCCATCAATCTTTTGCTGGCCGTATCTCATAGCTCCGTCAGGTCCGTAATACACCCTTTTGTCTGGAAGATCGTACCATCCGGTCACCATGTATCCGGTCCCATATTCAAAATAATACCATTTTCCTTCTATAAGTTCCTGGCCTTCAGCTATTCCTCCGCTGCTTGTATAATATTTTGTACCCTTACTGTCTGTAATCCATCCTGATATAACGGCCCCTGTACTCGTATGGAAATAATATACTATTCCATCTATTGTCTGCTCCCCATAGACCATTGTTCCATCAGGGGCATAATAGACGCGCTTTTCCGGAAGATCATGCCAGCCAGTTATCATTTCACCACTTTGTGTATCGAAGCAGTAGAACTTCCCATCAATCTTTTGCTGTCCATACCGCATCGCACCATCCGGACCATAATATACTCGTTTTCCCGGAAGATCATACCAGCCAGTTACCATGTATCCGGTCGTATGTTCAAAATAGTACCATTTCCCATCTATGTACTTCTGGTCTTCTGCATAGTTCCCTGATGAAAAGTAATATCGCGTCTTACCATTTACTACCGCCCAGCCAAAATAGACAGCACCGGAACTTGTATCAAAATAATATTGTTTTCCATCTATCACCTGCTCTCCATACACCATGGTGCCATCAGATGCATAATAGACTCGTTTTCCCGGAAGATCATGCCAACCGGTTATCATCGCACCGGTCTGCGTATCAAAGCAGTAGAACTTCCCATCAATTTTCTGTTGCCCATACCTCATCGCGCCATCCGGACCGTAATAAACTCTTTTTTCCGGGAAATCATACCAGCCAGTTACCATATACCCATTTTCCCAGTCAAAAAAATAGTATTTACCGCTGATCAGCTTTTGTCCATAAACTTTCTGGTTATTTTCGTAATAACTTATATTTCCGTTACTATCTGTCTCCCAGCGGCCTTTACTAAGTCCCAGATACTTCGCAATCCCTGTCGCATCCGCAACACCAAGCTGCTTTAATCCCGCCTCAGTAGTTAAAAATCTGTTTGCATCTCCACTGTTTGAAATAAAAGCATGCTCTACAATAATGCCCGGTATTCCCTGTTCTTTACAGTAAATCTGCACACCAAAATAATCAGAGATCGAACCGTCCGGATACCTTTCATTAATTGTCGTATCTTTGCTATAGATTCCCCGATCTGTCAGCCCCAGCTTGACCAGCTCATCCAGGATCACCTGACCCAGTGTATGGCCTTCAGCTCCGACCGAATATTTCCAGCTGTAATTTGGAACAATCACTTCCGCTCCATTCGCGCTGGATGAAACTGACGCATTCAGATGAAAGCTGACAAAAATCTGCGCTCCTGCATTTGCCGCTGCCTGGACCCTTTTCTCTATACATCCCACGCCCCATATGCCATATGGGCAGTCCGGGCCTGTCCTGGTCATATACACAGAGACTCCGGCATACTGTTCTAATTCTTCTTTGCAATAATTAGCGATTTTGAGGGTGAGTTCTTCCTCCTTAAGTCCATTCCCCCTTGCTCCGGCATCACTGCTGTCATGTCCCGGATCAAGAGCAACTACAATATTCCCAGATCTTTCTTGAGGTGCTGCACTGAATGTGCTGATCCGGGCTGTACCCGCACTCACCTCGTTAAGCGCCGCAGCTATACTGTCCTGGGCCCTGGTCACGCCATTTTCATCTATCGTGACAACCGAAGCCTCCACCTGTGACTCCATATCCTCCACGGTTTCACTGTCTAACGGCTGCAGCTCCTCAATCCCATTATACTCCTCGTTGACGCCAAACTCAGCTTCGACACCTGCATCCTCCAGCACAACCGTCTTATTCTCCTCGCCATAGTAATTCAGGCTCACTGCACGATATGTCCCAGTATAGGCGTCTCCTGAGTATTCCTTTTCAAATAAATAAAGATGGTCTGTCTGCTGCGACAGCTCCCATTCTTCCCGGCTTCCCATCTCATTTTCAACAGTAAGCGTGACTACATCAGTTCCCATGATCTGCTGCTCAAAAGAGAATACGATCCTCTGTGTTCCAGGAGTCTCCAGATAAGGGCTCTCGATATAAACAAAGTTGATCTCATTTTCCTCCGCAACACCTGAACTTTCCACTGCCCCATCAGCAGCCGGTGTAGTTATGATCTCTTCTGTTGATTTTTCTTCTGGCTGTTGGCTGTCCACCTCAGCTCCTTTGCTGCTCAGGTCCTCGTCGGACAACTCGTTACTTTCCGCCACTTCTTCTGTATCTTGTACGTCTTCCGGAAGAGCCATCGCCGCGCCTTCTTCATTCTCTGCGTTAGCTGTAGCTCCGTATGCGGCCTGCGCCGGAATGCTCCCTGCAACCATGCAGGCGAGCATAATGCCCGCAATAAATCTTGATAGTTTTTTACTCATATCTTAATCTTTCTCCTGTTCGTTTCTCTCTGTTTTGCTGTTTTTTCTTAAAATGGCATTTTCCCGCTGTATCCGTCAAAATTAGCTCCATGAGAAGTCACAAGAGCCTGTCCCTCCTCTGTCAGACGAATACCTTCGCAGCCATAAGCCTCAAGATATGTATTGATAATGCACCCGATGATCTGGGTTTCTCCGGTCGTCCCCATACTGCGTATCCTGTCACCTGTCGCAGAATTGAAATCCAGATCCATCTTTTTTTCCGCCTCGTTCACATTCAAGCTCAGCAGTTCACACTCTTCCGTTAAAATACCGCTTTCTATCAGAGCGTTCCAAATATCATATTCATCCCGGATCTCTACACTCTTCCCTGTCACTTCAGCGGTTTGGTCATCCACATAATATACTGTAACAGTCCGTGGCTGCGGGTTATCCCCCGCCGGATCCTCAGAAATATTATCAGGATCTTCCTGATTACCTTCATCCTGCTCATTGTCCTGTGTTTCATCTCTGTCATTATCCTGTTCTTCCGCCTTAACATTATCCGGAGCCTCTTTATCGTTCTTCCCGCATCCTGTAACAAAAACGAAAGACATACTCATGACTAAAATCATACACATAGAAAAAAAGCAACGTTTCTTCATACTAATCACCCCTTGTACTTAATATAAATTTTTCCATACTCCAACGTACTAATAATACCAATTAATAGAGTGCTTTTCAATGGGAAAATTTAGAGATTTCATATGGGTAAAAAGAAAAAAGAGACAGCACCTTCACTTGGCTGTCTCTTAATCTCCTGATCTAATTCAGCTGCTCTCCTTCATTCAGAGTCCTTCCTTCTTCCACCACGTTCGTCAGATGGATGATCTCATTTACCACCATCTCATCCGGATAGATGACATATACCAGGTCATTTGGCATGGAATACGAATAATCCTCTCCGTCAAATCCTGTCGCGGCCACAGACTGGATCGTCCACTCCGCTCCGGTACCCAACTGGTATTTGACAAGGGAATTCAACTGCCCCTGCGTTATATTTGTCTCTACATCCTCGCTCACCTGATTAATGATACTGTTCGCTTTCAGCAGCATGGTGGGCGAAAGGGCTTTCTTCAACATCGCAGTTATGACTGCCTGCTGATTTCTTCCTCTCTGGTTATCCCCATCCACCAGGTTGTGCCGCTCCCGGCAGAACGCCAGTGCCTGCTGACCGTCAAAGTGGTTGAGTCCCTCCTGTACCTGCATCTCATATCCAGACTCCCATCCAGTCTCAAACGCATAATCAGAATACACATCTACCCCGCCAAGGATGTCAACAATGTCGATCAGCGAACTGAAATTCAGCCGGACGTAATAGTTGATGTCTGTCTCATACAACTCTCCGAGCGTTGCCATCGACGCATCGATCCCATATGTTCCCGCATGGGTCAGCTTGTCCTTCATCCCCCCGGACACTCCCGGTATGGGTACAAAATAATCCCTCGGTGTTGTGACGAGCAGGATCTGGTGCGTGGTGGGATTCACAACAGCGATAATGTTTACATCACTGCGCTCGGAATCCCTGCCTTCTCCATCTCTCTCATCCCCATACACGTCGAGTCCGCTGATATATACAGTGAACGGCTCTTTTATCAGGCTGTCATCCTCCTCCGAGCCCCCAAAATTAAGTTTTGTCTCTATCTCATGTCTGTAGATGATCTTGATCTGGTCACTGTAACCGTCGACCGTCTCATCCATCAATTCTGTATAAGTCTGATTGTAGATGATCGCCTGCGTCTCACCGGATACGAGCGCCTGCGCCTGCTCCTGGACAGATCCATATTCTGTCATACTGATATCCGCCCCGAGCTGTTCCTGGATATCCAGCACCGCTGACTGCATATTGTCAGCACCCTGGGCGAACTGGACCCCAAACGTGTAATCCGCCGCATCCTCCAGTGTTTCCGCCGGATCGTCCACGAGGACAGCCACTACCATATTATCGACCTTTACTCCGCCGCTGGTGATCATTGCGATCATATTATTTGTCTTGGCAACATAGTACGTTCCCACTGCCAGTACAGCGATCACCAGGAGGCTGTACGCTTTGCCTATGCCCCCTCTCTTCTTCCTGGCAGCCTGCGATACAAATGTAACACACCACAGAAAAAAGAGGATCATCGCCACCAGCGCCAGGTAATTTACAGGGAGCATGTCGAGCAAAAGGACGACTCCCATAAAAGCGATACTGAACAACCCCTGAAGGATAAGGAAGAAATTCCCTGACCGGTTTCTTCCAGACCGTGATGCTCCTTTTCCTGTATTTCTGTTTTTATGTCCTGTCCTTTCGGATGAACTGCGTTTTTTCGCCATTACCAAAATCCTTTTCTTATTTATCTTTCGCACCACATATGGAACGCTGCCCATATGCGCCCGAATAATCCTTATTTATACAGCGCAGAGGGATAGACGCCGCTCTCTACAAGGTTTCTCACCGAGCTCATCACGGCTTCCCGGTCCTCCTTGTATGTCACTCCAAACCACTGGTCCTCTGATCTTAAGACCTTCACGCTGATCTTTCCCGCTTCCAGCAGTTCTCCGATAATTGTCGGGAGCAGATATTCCGCTTTTAAATCTTCTGCCGGAGTTTCTGCGAGAAAACGGCTGAACCCGGTCTCCAGTATATGAAAAAACGGCGGAGTAAGCCCCCACATATTCATGGATACTGGTGTTTCAGGATTAAGCACGTTCTCTTTCGCGCCCTGTCTGATGACCGCGCGGCTGCCGTCCTTTTCGATGTCATGTGTTTCTGTGATCCCGGCAAGCATACCGTTGTCGTCCACTGTACAGAGTCCCCTGGTCACACCACCGTTGTCGCTGAGCGTGTTTTTCAATACAAAACTGACCATACAAACCTGTATTTTATCAGTATCGGGAATACTTGTCAAATAATCGTATGCCTCACGGAACGCGCTCTTGCCGTAATAATCGTCCGCATTGATCACGAGGAAGGGAGAATCCACCGCATCCTTACAGCACAGGATCGCCTGTCCGGTCCCCCATGGTTTCGCCCTGCCTGAGAATTTCCCTCTGTATTCTTCCGGGATATCATCCAGCTCCTGATATACATAAGCCACTTCCACATATTTTTCGATCCGGTTTCCTATTACTTCTTTAAAATCTTTTTCCAGGTCCTTTCTGATCACAAAGACGATTTTGTCAAATCCCGCCTCGATGGCGTCATAGATGGAGTAATCCATAATGATCTCCCCATTCGGGCCTATCGGAGCGAGCTGCTTGATCCCATCGCCAAAACGGCTTCCGATCCCTGCCGCCATGATCACAAGTGCTGCTTTTGACATATCCTTTTCCTCCTGATTTCGCTGGTATGTTAATTTGTCCCGGTCATCCTGTTTCCCCGGCTGTATCCCCGGCTATTCTCCGAGCCCATCTTCCACAAGCTGGATCATCTCTTTCAAAGCCTCTTCCTCATCCGCTCCTTCGCAGGCGATCTCTATCTCATCCCCGCTCTTAATGCAGGCACCGAGCACGCTGAGCACACTCTTTGCATTGGCGGTCACATTCTCATGTTTCGTTTTTTTAAGGACTGTGATCTTACAGTCAAACTGCATCGCGGTCTTACAGAACAGCCCCGCCGGTCTCAGATGAAGTCCTGTAGGATTTTTGATCCTGACTTTTCCGTTAACCATCCGTATTCACTCCTTATCGTTTTCTCATATAGCCTCTCGTCCCAAGGCCTTCCGGGGAGAGCCGCCTCCCCGCTATCTTTCGTCTTGGGCATTGGGATCGTCTTCAGCCGCTTTTTCTCCTAACGTAAGCCGTACTGATACCTGTCCGTCCAGACTGATCCCAGCCGGGAGATTTACCCGCACCGGTATGTCGTATGTTCCCGGCTCCGTATAATTTTCCAGATCAACAGAAACCGCATTGCTGATGTCCAGTTTTTCAAGCTGAGCCTCATCCCCGGTAAAGCGGAAAGTAATCTCTGCATCAGGTTCATAACTCACCTGAAGGTTCTCCGCCAGATTGTTGATCTTTATAGAACTTACCAGAAAGTCGATCGTGAGAGTTCCCTCCTGCTCGATCTTAACCGTAACCGTAACATTTCCTGCTCTTTCTTCCACCAGGCGTACGCCTTCAGGAAGGTAGGGCGTGATATCCACTGTCATTTCCATTGATTCGGAAACTCCATTGATATCTATCACAGACGCAGGAACTTCGATCTGATCCACGGCATCCAGCGCACCACTCTTCCCGCACACCTGGATACTTTCTGGGGTACTGACACATCCCGTATATTTATATCCCTCTGCCGGAGCGCCGGTCACATTAAACACAATCGGGATACTCTTCACCTTGAGGACCTCCACCGAAACAATGAGCCCCTGCTCTCCCAGATTGTTTGTGATCTGCGTCTGATTCTGCGGATTTCCGTTCTCATCATACAGCACCAGGTCTGCAAACAGCTCCGAATCCTCTCTGATGCCGTCCGCGTCAACCTGTGCCTCCGCGCGGTCGATCTGAGCCAGCGCGGACTCAGCGCCTGTTATAGTCACCTGCTCCGGACTCACGGACACATCTCCGAGCATATATCCGTCTGCTGTCGTGATGCCTTCTGTGTTCACGGTCAGCGACAGAGTCTTCTTCCCGGATTTTTCCCTCTGGATCGTCAGATTCCTGGGGATAGCCTCAGCCGTGATGTTTTCTCTGCTGAATCCATTTATAGTAACCTCTATGGGCACCAAACGCCCTGTAGAATCGATCTGTTTGATATCCGCAGTCGCCACGATATCCGAGCTGGTCAGCTTCTGACGTACCTCCCGGGTAGCATAGACCACCACTGTGACAGTCTGGTTTCCTTCAACCTGATATACTTCTCCTGCTGACGTTATAATATCATCATTTACGATCTGTACCGGTATGTCCCTGAATGTGCTGCTTCCCACCGGATTGTCAAGATTTACTACGATAAACCAGAGGAACGCAGCAAAGATGAACGCGATGATCTTTAGTCCGAGATTAGTTGTAAGTTTGTACTTTTTCATCCTCTGCGCCATCCTTTCCGTATAGTGAATCTCTTCTGTTCAGACCTCCTATACTGAATCTGGCCCAGCATTTCTCTCAGCTCCTCGCGCCTGATCCCACGGGTAAGCCTTCCGCTCATCGCAGCCGACACAAGCCCGGTCTCTTCCGAGACGACGATCACAAGAGCGTCACACACTTCGCTCATCCCAAGAGCCGCTCTGTGCCTTGTCCCGAGATCTTTGCTGATGGACATGTTGTCCGATAGCGGCAGGTAACAGGTAGCCGATGTGATCCGATCTCCCCGGATGATGACCGCTCCGTCGTGAAGAGGAGTATTGTGTTCAAAAATATTGATCAGCACCTGTGATGACACCTTACAGTCCAGCTCAATGCCGGTCATCTCATATTCATTAAGGCGGATCGCCTGTTCAACCACAATGAGCGCGCCTGTACATACGTTCCCCATCTCATAACAGGCACGGACGATACTGTCGGCGGTCTCGTCAGAGAAACGTTCATTCTCCCTGCCCCTGTCAAATGGGTTGATACTGTTAAACAGGTTCTTCTCTCCCAGCTTTTCCAGCGCTCGCCTGAGTTCCGGCTGAAATACGACCACAGCCGCGATCGCGAGCACATTAATGGACTGCCCCGCCAGATAAAGGATAGTGTGCATCTGAAACATCCATGCCAGAAAAATAAAGACGCCCAGCATAATGATCCCTCTCAGAAGCATCCACGCCTTTGTATTTTTGATCCACAGCATGATCTCATACACGATCACTGTAATGATCAGGATCTCAATAATATCCATGACCTGAACTCTGGGAACATACATATCATGTGTATAATTGTCAACGAAATTTCTCAGCCAGTCTATCATACTGTGTGTCACCGCCTCGCTTACTCAGGCCTCTCTTTCTCAATGCCCAGTTCTTTGCTCAGACTCCTTGTCAAAAGGATGTCTTCCGTATTTCTGTTTTTGTTTCCGCTATCTTCAGTAATATGCTTCACCTGTTTCTCCGGAGCGGATACTCCAACCTTGGGGACTGCTTTCACATAGTAGTAGTATTCATCGTCCTCAAACTGGATATTCTCTGTTCCCGAATAATCCACGGAAAAGAAAAGGAATTCCAGCACAAGTCCAAGTATGATCCCCAGCACCGCGCTCACTACCATAGACGCATAGGAGAGTCGCCCCTCCAATATCATATTTCCCGCCGCCGCAACGATCACGCAGACCACGGACCCCGAAGCGGACGCTATCTTCCATGCGTTGCTGACCGCCCGGCTTCTCACCACATTTACCACGAGAATGCCGATCGCGACAGCCATGATCATGAGCCACATCTCTTTATTTCCCAGCACCTGCTTTGTAAAACTCATAAGGCTGGCCGCAATTCCGTCTGCATCCGCGCTCTTCAGCGCCGTTGCGGAACCTTTTACAAAATCGACCATATAGTATGATATGATCCCGCATACCGCCGGAACGATCCATACCGGAGTGCCCATAAGCCCGAATGCTACAGGGATAACAAAGGGGATCTTCAAACCGAACGCCAGCGCCGCCACAAGGACGAGCCACGATTTTTTTGGCGTGAACCGGAAATAGAAAATATACATCAGAAGGAAGATCATGGCCGATACGATCGCAATAGGCAGTGACAGCGCGTAAAAATGCACCAGGATCAGCAATGCCGCCGCCATGGTCATGACAAGCATCGGCAGGAACGTGCAGATGACCGCAAGTCCGATGGTGCACAGCACAGAAGACGCCGTTTTCATAAATCCGATATTATAATTAATGAGTCCAAAAATGAGTATTCCCATCACAAACTGAATGCCTTTCAGGATATAGACGGAATAAGACGCATAAAGCTTCTGCAGCCTCTCTTTCCAGACAAGTAGTGTACTCATGATCTGTTTATCTCCTTTTTTTATTCATCTTTTCGAGGCGGGATATATCCCTTAAATATTTCTTTACCCGCTGTTTCGCCCGGATGTGCTTCTTGGAATAGAAATTCCCTGCCCCGATCCCGTACATGATCATCAAAGCAAGATAGAGCGCCAGCGCCACGGCGCCCAGAAAAAGAAGCCTCGTGATCGTAATTCCCTCCATCATATTTTCACCATAGCAGAGGAAAATAATACCCACGAGCAATACATAGCCCACCGTGATCCAGATCAGTGTGATCCAAGTGTTCAGACTGGTGTAATCTTTTTTGTAATAGCCGGCGATCTTGAGATCCTCTTCTCCGTATTCTTTCTCATAGATCGCGGCTTTGGTCATCAGACGTATTTTTCTTTTATCCAACATAACGTTTCCGCACGCCCTTCCTATGTAATCAACTTTTCCTATTTCAGTCCATTATGTTTTAGTATATCATACAGTCAGATACCTTGTCCAATGCTTATAGTCAAAAAGTAGACATTTTGGGCTCCCGCTTTTTTCAGCATTTTCGCCGCTCTTCCGACCGTTGCGCCTGTCGTATATATATCATCTATGAGAAGGACATTTTCACAAGCCTGCCACCCGCGCGACACTCCAAATGCGCCGCAGAGATTTCCCGCCCGCCCGGTGCGGTCCAGATGTTTCTGAGGCAGTGTCTTTCGGATGCGGAAGAGGATATCCGTCCGGCAGGGAATCCCCAGCAGGACCGACAGTTCTTTCGCCACGACCTCTGACTGGTTAAATCCTCTCTTCCGTTTTCTGGATAAATGAAGAGGTATAGGCACAATCTCCTCTATCTCCCATGCCCTGATCTGTCCGGCATAATGTTCCGCCAGCTCAGCGGCAAAGATCCTGCCAAAATTTCTTTTATTCCTGTACTTGAACCGGTATACCGCTCCTGATACCGGCTCCCGGTGAAGCCACAGTCCATACCCCCGGGTAATGAATGAGTTATGGGAAGCGCAGTCCCTGCAATATTCCAGGGTCTCGTCCCGGAGAGGCTTTCCACAGCGCATACAGCGCGGTTCTTTGACATAAACGATCTTCTTCCGGCAGCCGGCGCAGATCCCCTCCCGCGATATCTTCCCACAAAAAGGGCATACCGGCGGGTAAAGAAAATCAAGCAAACGCCGGAAAATCCCTCCGGATACCCCGGACACGCTCAAAACCTGTCCCGGAATTCCCTGATCCTTTCTGCCAGGCTCGTGTATCTTTCCTGCTCGTTTTTGTTTTGTATCATTTCCTGAAATACGGTATCACTCCCAACGATAGTAAGGCATTTTTTTGCCCTCGTCACTGCTGTATACAATAAATTCCGATTATAGAGAAGCCTCGGACCCTGTAAGAGGGGGATGATGACCGCCGGGTATTCGCTGCCCTGGGACTTATGCACTGTGATCGCGTACGCAAGCTCCAGCTCTTCCGCAGTATCATATCCGTATTTTACTTTCCGCGCCTCGTCAAACTCCACTTCGATAGTCTCTGTGTACTGGTTGATCTCTGTGATCACTCCCATGTCCCCATTGAACACTCCCACACCCTTATCCACAGTCAGCCCGAATTTTGTCGCCACTTCCCACTCCAGCTGGTAATTGTTCTTGATCTGCATCACTTTGTCACCTTCCCGGAACAGGCGTCCGTTGATCTCCTTCTCCGCCTTTTTGGGATCTTCGGGATTCAGATAACGCTGGAGGATCGTATTCAGACGCTCCACGCCGAGAAGCCCTTTTCTTGTGGGAGTCATGACCTGTATCTCACTTGGCTGCGCTCCCACATATCGCGGCAGCTTCTTCTGGATGAGCATGATCGTCACTCCGATGATGGTATCCGCATCCTGTCTCCTGAGGAAGAAGAAATCCCGGCTTTTGTTATCCAGGACCACCGGCTCTCCCGCATTGATCTTATGGGCGTTCACCACGATATCGCTCTCTCCTGCCTGGCGGAAGATCCGGGTCAGCGTCACCACCGGGAAACAGCGTGACATAATTGTATCTTTAAGAACACTTCCCGGACCTACGGACGGAAGCTGATCCACATCACCTACAAGCACCAGTCTCGTTCCGGGCACGACAGCCGAAAGAAGGGCGTGCATGAGCGTAAGATCGACCATGGACATCTCATCAATGATGATCACATCCGCTTCCAGAGGATTCTGCCGGTTTCTCATAAAACCGCCCACACTGTCCGTTTCCTCCGGATTCACGTTTACCTCCAGCAGTCTGTGGATCGTCTGCGCTTCATAACCTGTGGCTTCTGTCATGCGTTTTGCCGCCCGCCCGGTAGGCGCTGCCAGAAGAAGACTCATACCTTCACTTTCAAAAAATCGGATCATCGTATTGATGGTAGTCGTTTTTCCTGTTCCGGGCCCTCCTGTCAGCACAAGAAGACCATGCTTTATGGATTCAATGACTGCCTTGTGCTGCATTACATCCAGTTCGATCCGCTCCGTCTCTTCCACCTTCCTGAGTCTGCGCTCCATCAGGTCTTCCGGCACCTCACAGTCGATGTTCAGGTCGTGGAGCATTTTCGCTGTGTTCAATTCCAGATAATAATAATGTGACGGATAGATGCGTATCCCATCTTCGCATTCCTTCATCACGGTCTTCTTCTCGATGCACAGATCCATCACATGCTTGTCGATATCCTGTATCTCAACACCCAGCAGTTCTCCGGCGCGCCTGACAAGCACATCCTGTGGGAGGTAGACGTGTCCCTCCCCGACCGCCTGCTGAAGCGTGTAGAAAAGACCGCTCTTGATCCGGTAGTCTGAATCCGTATGTATCCCGATCCGTGAGGCAATCTCATCCGCCGTCTTAAATCCCACCCCATCAATATTATCTGCGAGCTGGTAGGGATTCTCTTCGAGAACTTTGTATACACGCATACCATAGTGCTGATATATCTTCGCTGCCAGCCGCGTAGAAATCCCATACTTCTGGAGATAGATCATCGCTTTGCGCATATCCTTCTTTTCTTCAACCTGCTCTGCGATCTCTCTTGCCTTGCGCTCACTGATCCCTTTGACCTCGGCAAGCCGCTCCGGTTCCTCCTCAATGATACGGAAAGTATCCTCTTTAAACTTCTTCACGATCCTCCCGGCAAGAGCAGCTCCTACCCCCCTGACCGCGCCGGACCCTAGATAACGTTCGATCGACACCAGATCTTCCGGCTCTTTCACGATATGAGACGACACCTTAAGCTGAGTCCCATACACGCTGTGATTCATGTATTCTCCGTTCAGCTCCAGCATTTCTCCCTCATTTATAAAATTGAAATTTCCCACGCAGGTCACTTCTCCATCATCATTTTCCAGATGGAAGACCGTATAACCGTTCTCCTCGTTGCGAAACACTATATGCCCCACATATCCTGTGACTGTCTCCAATTCTTCTTCCTTTCTGTACTATTCTCTCCTACAGCAGAACAGGGATGCGCCATATTGCCCACATCCCTGTCGATAACCTAAAAATCTTTTCTCCCACTCATAAATTCCACAAACTGTCCTGTCCCGATCGCCACCACTTTCATCGGATCTTCGGCAGTCATGGTATTGATCCCTGTCTTTTCCTCGATCAGCTCTTCCAGTCCTCTGAGCATCGCGCCCCCTCCCGTCAGGACAATGCCCCGGTCCAGAATGTCCGCCGACAGCTCCGGTGGTGTCTGTTCAAGGACAGAAATGACTGCTTCCACGATCTGGCTGGTAGCTTCCCTCAAAGCTTCCTCCGTCTCAGATGATGTCACTGTGACCGTCTTCGGAAGACCGGTCACAAGGTTCCTTCCTCTGACTTCCATAGTCTCCTCTTCTACCAGAGGATATGTTGTCCCGATCTTGATCTTGATATCTTCCGCGGTCCGCTCTCCGATCAGAAGATTATGTTTCTTCCGCATATAGCGGACGATAGCCTCATCAAAATCATCTCCCGCAACTTTGATAGAAGTGTTTACTACGGTTCCCCCCAGCGAGATCACAGCGATGTCTGCCGTTCCGCCTCCGATATCAACGATCATATTTCCACAGGGCTTGGCAATGTCAATCCCCGCTCCGATCGCTGCCGCAACCGGTTCTTCGATCAGATGGACTTCCCGCGCTCCCGCGGCAAATGTCGCCTCCTCAACCGCTTTCTTCTCAACCTCAGTCACGCCGCTCGGTACACAGATACTGATACGCGGCTTCTTAAACGTACGTTTCCCCAGCGCCTTCTGTACAAAATACTTGATCATCTTCTCGGTCACCGTATAATCTGAGATAACGCCCTGCCTCAGAGGACGTACCGCTACGATATTCCCCGGCGTCCTTCCCAACATCATCCGGGCTTCCTCACCGATCGCTTTTATCACATTCGTGTCCCGGTCAAACGCGACCACAGAGGGCTCTTTCAGCACAACGCCCTTGCCGCGCACATATACCAGTACGCTGGCAGTTCCCAGATCGATCCCGATATCTACCGACATATTCAATTCTCCCTTCTAAATCTTCATACTCTTTCCCGCGTATCTCTCCCCTGACGGGTCTTTATCCTTTCCATGTAAATGGAATCAGACAGCCTCCCTCTCTGCTGCCTGTCCGCATATCCAGTATAATCGACTTTACAGAAAATGGAAAGCCCTTTTTCAATTTTTTGCAACAGTTCAGCCATCGGGCTGTGCGGGCGAGAAAAGCATGCTCGCATGGTTTTTTGACCAGGCAGTCCGATGAGCTGAACGCCCGCCAATGAGGAAAACAGCGGCGGCAGCCGCAATTAGCACGTCAGTGCGGTCTTCCGAATGGCGCGGCTGAACTGTTACTACTTCTTCAGCATTGCATCTATATATTTCCCTGTATAAGAGTTTTCATTCTGAGCGACTTCCTCCGGGGTCCCGCATGCGACCACGGTTCCGCCCCGGTCTCCGCCCTCAGGCCCGATATCAATGATATGATCCGCCGTCTTTATCACGTCAAGGTTATGCTCGATAACAATGACCGTGTTGCCGTCCCCTGACAGCCTTCTTAAAATTTCTGTCAGTTTATGGACATCGGCAAAATGCAGACCGGTCGTAGGCTCATCCAGGATATACACGGTTTTTCCCGTGCTGCGCTTGCTCAGCTCGGACGCGAGCTTGATCCTCTGCGCCTCGCCGCCGGACAGCTCTGTGGACGGCTGCCCCAGACGGATATAGGAAAGGCCCACGTCATTGAGCGTCTCCATTTTCCTGCGGATACTGGGAACATGAGAGAAGAACTCAAGCGCTTCTTCCACTGTCATATTCAACACATCGTAGATCGTCTTGCCTTTATATTTTACTTCCAGCGTCTCACGGTTATAACGTTTTCCCCCGCACACTTCACACGGAACATATACATCCGGCAGGAAATGCATCTCGATCTTCAGGATACCGTCCCCGGCGCACGCCTCGCACCGCCCGCCTTTGACATTGTAGCTGAACCTGCCTTTTTTGTATCCCCTCGCCTTGGCATCCGGCGTCGCTGCAAACAGGTCGCGGATCAGGTCGAACACTCCTGTATAGGTTGCAGGATTCGATCGGGGTGTCCGTCCGATCGGCGACTGATCGATCGCGATCACCTTATCTACCTGGTCAAGCCCTGTGATCTTTTTGTGTTTTCCCGGAATCGTCCTGGCCCGGTTCAGATCATGTGCCAGCTTTTTGTACAGGATCTCGTTTACAAGAGAGCTTTTCCCCGAACCCGATACGCCGGTCACACAGGTCATCACTCCCAGAGGGAACTTTACGTCAATGTTTTTCAGATTATTTTCCTGGGCTCCGATCACTTTCAGCCACCCTGTGGGCCGCCTGCGCTCCTGTGGCACCGGTATCTTGATCTTGCCTGATAAGTATGCCCCTGTAATAGAATTTTTATTTTTCATGATCTCCCCGGCATTGCCGACAGCGATCACTTCTCCGCCGTGTTCTCCGGCGCCGGGACCAATGTCAACAATATAATCCGCCGCCAGCATGGTATCTTCGTCATGTTCCACGACGATCAGAGTGTTCCCCAGATCCCGGAGATGCTTTAATGTGGCAAGCAGTTTGTCATTGTCCCTCTGGTGAAGTCCGATGCTGGGCTCGTCCAGTATATATGCCACTCCCACCAGACCGGAGCCGATCTGTGTTGCCAGCCGGATCCTCTGCGCCTCGCCGCCGGACAGTGTTGCCGTGGCGCGCGCGAGGGTGAGGTACTCCAGCCCCACATCCATCAGGAACTTGATCCTCGCTTTGATCTCTTTTAAGATCTGGCTTCCGATCAGCATCTGAGTCTCCGTCAATTCCAGCTGCTCCAGGAAACGCTGCAGTTTTTCAACGGACAGGGCTGTCAGCTCCGCGATATTCCGTCCTCCGACCGTCACGGCAAGGGCGCCGGGTTTCAGCCTCTGTCCGCCGCAGGCGGAGCAGGGAGTAATATTCATAAACGTCTCATATTCTGCCTTTATCGTCTCAGAACCGGTCTCCCGGTATCTGCGCTCGACATTTTTAATAAGACCCTCGAAGGCGACGTCATAGACTCCTTCTCCACGCTGTCCCCTGTAAAATACCTTGACGGATTTACCGTTCGTTCCGTGGATCAGGATATCATGGATCTTCTTCGGATATTTCTCAAAAGGCGTATCCAGATCAAAGCCATACTCTTTGCAGAGTGCATCAAGGATGGCCCGGGTATAGCTGGATTTGTCCGTGCAGGACTGCCAGCCGAGCACAGCGATTGCCCCTTCGCTGATGGACAGGGAAGGATCCGGGATCATCAGTTCCTCGGCAAACTCCATCTTGTATCCCAGACCAAAGCACTCCGGGCAGGCGCCAAACGGATTGTTGAACGAAAAGCTCCTGGGCTCGATCTCTTCAATACTGATCCCACAGTCTGGGCAGGAGAAGCTCTGGCTGAAATTCAGCGGTTCCCCGCCGATCACATCCACAACAAGCAGTCCCTCAGCAAGATGCAGCACACTCTCCACAGAATCTGTCAGCCGCTTCTCGATCCCCGGCTTCACAACAAGCCGGTCCACGATGATCTCTATGTTATGTTTGATGTTCTTATCAAGGCTGATATCCTCAGACAGTTCGTACATATTTCCATCCACCCGGACACGCACATACCCGCTCCGCTTCGCTCGCTCAAACAGCTTGGCATGAGTTCCCTTGCGGCCTCTCACCACTGGGGCAAGAAGCTGGATCTTCGTCTGCTCCGGCAGGGCCATGATCTGGTCCACCATCTGATCCACCGTCTGCTTCACGATCTCTCTGCCGCATTTCGGACAGTGCGGGATCCCCACCCTGGCGTAAAGAAGACGGAAATAATCGTAAATCTCCGTCACAGTCCCCACTGTAGAACGCGGGTTATGGTTTGTTGATTTCTGGTCAATGGAGATGGCGGGGGACAGCCCTTCGATGCTCTCCACATCCGGCTTTTCCATCTGTCCCAGGAACTGGCGGGCATAAGAGGAGAGAGATTCCATGTACCTTCTCTGCCCCTCCGCATAGATCGTGTCAAACGCCAGAGACGATTTTCCTGAACCGCTTAATCCTGTCAGGACCACCAGCTCGTTACGCGGGATATCCACATCAATATTTTTCAGATTATTCTCATTTGCTCCCCGGATCTTAATGTACTTCCGGGCATCCATCTTTGTTCCCATGTATGTCCTCTGCTTCCTTCCTAATGTTGCTTCTTTCCTAATATCCGATTGTTCGCCAGCCATTGTTATATATCAGATCGTCCTGCCTGCCGGAGAGATCACCCGATATCATTCAGTATCTTCTTGAGATCCACCAGCTTATCACGCAGCTCTGCCGCTGTCTCGAAGTTCAGCTCTGCCGCCGCCTTCTTCATCTGTTTCGTCAGATCTGAGATCAGTTTCTCCAGTTCCTTCACACTCATGGACTCCGGATCCTTCTCCATTTTCAGTTCTTCAGCCGCTACCTTCTTTGAGATACGGATCAGATCGCGAACGGACTTCTGGATCGTCTGAGGCGTGATGCCGTGCTCCTCATTGTATTTCATCTGGATCTGGCGTCGGCGCTTCGTCTCGTCGATCGCCATCTGCATGGACTCTGTCACTGTATCCGCGTACATGATGACATGCCCCTCCGCATTTCTGGCGGCACGTCCGATCGTCTGGATCAGGGACGTCTCAGAACGCAGGAATCCCTCTTTATCCGCGTCCAGGATTGCCACCAGGGTAATTTCCGGGATATCCAGACCTTCACGGAGAAGGTTGATACCCACCAGTACGTCGAACACATCAAGCCGCATATCCCGGATGATCTCTGTCCGTTCCAGTGTATCCACATCTGAGTGCAGGTATTTCACCCGGATGCCCACCTCGCGCATATAGTCTGTAAGGTCTTCCGCCATCCGTTTAGTCAGCGTTGTCACGAGCACCTTATTTTTCTTAGACACTTCTTTATTGATCTCTCCGATCAGGTCGTCTATCTGCCCTTCCACTGGACGCACAGACACCTCCGGGTCGAGAAGCCCGGTAGGACGGATCACCTGCTCTGCCCGCAGGAGCTCATGGTCTTCTTCGTAAGGTCCCGGTGTTGCTGATACAAACATGACCTGATTTATCTTACTCTCAAACTCTTCAAAATTCAAGGGGCGGTTATCCTTTGCAGATGGAAGGCGGAAGCCATAATCCACCAGCGTTGTCTTCCTGGACTGATCGCCGTGGTACATGCCGCCGATCTGGGGAATCGTCTTGTGGGACTCATCAATCATCATGATAAAATCATCCGGGAAATAGTCGATCAGAGTATACGGCGGCTGTCCTGGCTCAAGCCCCGCCAGATGGCGGGAATAGTTCTCGATCCCGGAGCAGAACCCGGTCTCTTTGAGCATCTCAATGTCAAAGTTCGTCCGTTCCGCGATCCGCTGTGCTTCCAGAAGCTTGTCTTGGCGCTTGAACTCCTTCACGCACTCGTCCAGTTCCTCCTCAATATCATGCACTGCACGCTTGATATTCTCCTTGTCAACAACATAGTGGGATGCCGGGAAGATCGCAACGTGTTTCAGCTCATCCCTGATCTCACCTGTCAGGATGTCAATCTCTGTGATCCGGTCTACCTCATCCCCGAAAAACTCGATCCGCACTGCCGTCTCGCTTTCGTACGCCGGTATGATCTCCAGTACGTCCCCGCGCACACGGAATGTACCGCGGTGAAAATCCATGTCATTCCGGTCATACTGGATCTCGATCAGCTTCGCCATCACCTCATCCCGGTCCTTGATCATGCCAGGGCGCAGGGAAATCACCATGTTCTGGTAGTCTACCGGGTTTCCCAGTCCGTAGATGCAGGACACGCTGGCAACGATGATCACGTCACGGCGTTCGGTCAATGCCATGGTGGCGGAGAGGCGGAGCTTGTCGATCTCGTCATTGATGGAGGAGTCCTTGGCAATATAGGTGTCCGAGGAAGGGACGTAGGCCTCGGGCTGGTAGTAGTCATAGTAGGAGACAAAATATTCCACTGCGTTATCAGGGAACATCTCCTTGAATTCTCCATACAACTGAGCGGCCAGTGTTTTATTATGGGCGATGACCAGTGTGGGTTTCTGCAACTGCTCGATCACGTTGGCCATCGTAAACGTCTTTCCAGATCCCGTAACCCCCAGTAAAGTCTGGCATTGATTGCCTTCCTTGAACCCTTTTACAAGCGCCTCGATTGCCTGCGGCTGATCGCCTGTGGGCTGATACGGGGCCTTTAAAACGAATTTATCCATAGCAAAATCTCTCCTTTGTGACTTTTGATACGTTCAATATCAGCCACCCTCAAAAAATTCATTCGTAACGAAAATGTCAAAATCAGAAAAAGTACTGCCTTATATTGGACTTTTCACAGTTTAGACGCGAAAAGTCACAAAATATTAATACTCGTACTTTTTACAAAGATTCTTAACACTCTAACTTAAGTATTTTTTCACATCACTAATAAAGGAAGAGCTTTTCGCCACATGGCTATTTCCTCCCTGTCTTTTATACTCCTTATAAATTTTTTCTTTTACTTTATTAATTTCTTCCTCACTAATATTGTTTATATTCATCTCCTTAATGTCATTAGGTACAATGTCCGTTTTTCTTAGAGTTGTTGCAACCGTTCCATACAATAGATAAAATAATATATCACTTCTCTCGGATGTTGTATACCCTACTGTTGCTTTCAAATTCCTTTGAAGACGTTTTCCAAGTAAAGCACATTTATAGAAAACCTCTAAATCTTGATTTTCCTCATATAGATGATAATATGTGTCATCATCCGTTAACAAAGTCGATGGTCTTGCTCGTGCATAGTCAGGCTTTTGAAGAAATAATGTTATTAAGCATTGTCCTAAAAATGAAACTCCAACTATATCTTTTGCCTTTTTCCCTTGATTTTTATAATAGTTTTTTCTACGGTCATAGTACAAACCACGACTTTTAAAATACATTTCAATTTGAAGATGTATTGGATCTGTTACTCTTAGTGATGACTTTGGAATATTAGTTTGATTATTTGTTGCAAAAATTATATCATCTCTCACCTTCTCAGTTTCTGGAACAATAACTCTAACTAAAATATTACGATTTTCTTTTTCTAGTCGTTTAATATCCTGAGAATAATAATTATA
>DWYM01000105.1 GCA_019118665.1 Candidatus Mediterraneibacter intestinipullorum | reverse complement strand
AAAAAATCCAAACAAGGGGATTTTGCGCCCTGAAATAAGCGTTATCAGAAAGAAGAGGCAATCCTATAGAGAATTCAGGCTTTGAAAAAGCACGAATTCCCTGGGATTGCCTCTTCCACTCATATCAAGGGTTGAAAATCGGTATTAACCGACAACCCCTTTTTGTAATGTTGAAAATATATTTTAAATTATTACCAGCTCCGGAAGAATAGGTTTCCGCCGATATTGACGCCAGGCCTGTTGGTGGCCCCTGCATAGAGGAAGAAATAACAGTCAGCGACTGCTGCGAGACGCGCTCCGTTGACCGCATCCTGGGCGACTTGAAGAGAGAGGCCGGTGGGACCTGTGTTAAGCACGGCCTGAAGGCGGCCTGTCCACACAGGTTCGAACTGTCCGTTTGCGTAGATGACTCCACTGATCGTGTTCGGAAAACGAGGGCTTTCTACCCGGTTCATGATCACAGTGGCAACTGCCAGCAGCGAGTCATAATCCTGCCTGGCTTCACACTGAAGGATTGCGGCAAGGAGAGTGACCTCATCCGTGGAAGCATCAATCCCGCCTCCGTTTACTATTGAATTATCATAACCGCCTCCGGAAGAAATTGTTTCCTGTGCCGCTGATTCGGCCCTTGCCTGCTCCAGCCTTGCCTGTACATCGGCCAGGTTGGTGGAGGTCGCTTCGGCTTTTGCCTGAAGCTCTGTCTGGCGGGTACTGAGTCCGGAACGGATCTCTTTGAGAGATTCCTGCTGGATCTCCAGAGTTTCTTTCTGGCTTTCGATCTGCTGATGTACCGACATAAGATCATCGAGAGCCTTTCTGTCGTATTCGCTGAGATTCTCGATAAAATCAGCCTTATTCAGGAAATCCGTCATGTTCTCAGCAGAAAACAGCATTTCAAGCAGTGTTGCGCTCCCGTGTTCATACATATATTTAATACGAGATTTCATATTTTCATATTGCTGCGATTCGTTTTCCACCGCTTCAGCCAAAGCGTCTGATGTACGAGCGATTTCGCCGTTCAGAATCTCTATTTGCATCTCGGCGGTAGAAATTTCTTCGCTTAATGAGAGGATTTCCCCATTGATACCCTCCAGTTCATTCTGGAGAGTAGCGGTCTGTCCTTCCAGACTGGAGATGTCCTCATCTGCGAAAGAAGTAAAAACTGAAAGTACAATCGCGAGGGAACTGACCAGAACGATACCTGATCTGATCCAACGTTTTTTGTAGAGTTTCATATCTTTAAATTCCTTTCTTCAAGCTATCGTTAAAGTCGCCAGGTAATCATTATACAATAAATTGTGCGTTTTGGCAAACACTGATAGAATGAATTTATAATTTGGCAGGAAATTCCTTTCTGCCGACCCGCGAAAAAAGCGTTGGAAATCTGAGGGAAATATGGTACTCTACAAGAGATATATTTCACCGGTCCGGTCTGCACCAGTCAGATAATATGGCACAGGAACAAGTGAAGAGGAAAGCGAAGCGGAAGCGATAGAAAGATTCGTTCTCACAGGAGGAGAAATTGTATGTTAGAGATATTAAAATCAATCATATGTGGAATCGTGGAAGGGATCACAGAGTGGCTGCCCATCAGCAGCACCGGCCATCTGATACTTTTGAACGAATTTCTGAAGATGGATCAGGGCGATGCGTTCTTTGAGATGTTTCAGGTGGTGATCCAGTTTGGCGCTATCCTCGCGGTGGTGGTGATTTATTTCCACAAACTGAATCCCTTTTCTCTGAAGAAGACCCAGAAACAGAAACTGCTGACCGTGCAGACCTGGATCAAGGTGCTGATCGGTTGTGTACCGGCGGGAATCATAGGGATTCTGTTTAATGACTGGATCGATGAGAAGCTGTACCACTGGTATGTGGTGGCGGCAATGCTCATTATCTACGGCGTACTTTTCATCATTGTGGAGAATTATCAGAAAGGCAGAGAGCCGAAGGTGAAGAAACTGTCTCAACTCACACTGCCGATGCTTCTGATCATCGGGGTGTTCCAGATGCTGGCAATGATACCCGGTACTTCTCGCTCCGGCGCTACCATCGTAGGTGCGCTCATGCTTGGTGTGTCCAGAGGCGTTGCCACAGAGTTTACTTTTTTTCTGGCGATTCCGACCATGTTTGGCGCGAGCGCGTGGAAATTGTTCAAATTCGGCTTTGATTTCACAGGAATGCAGGCTGCGATCCTTATAGTGGGAATGGCGGTATCATTTGTGGTGTCCATTATCGCGATCAAGTTCCTGCTGAAATATATCCAGAATCATGATTTCAAACTGTTCGGATACTACAGGATCATACTGGGTGTGATCGTCTTCCTCTACTTCGGGATAGCGGCGCTGCTCGCATAATGGCTGTCTTACATACCGGCTGCATAAAATACAGGCATTTCCTGAATAAAAGGCGGAAATTACCTGCATAAATGATGGAAATTGCCTGCATAAATGATGGAAATATACTTGTTTTTTGCGGAAAATATGTTAAAATATGAAATTAGTCTGTATGATTATGCAGTATTGATCTGTTCGGACATGCAGAAAGAGAAATAAATGGAGGAATGAATGATGAAGAAGTTATTAGCAGCAGCTTTAAGTGCGGTCCTTGCTGTGGGCCTTCTCGCGGGATGCGGAAGTAATGGTGATGCGGGAAGCAGCGCAAAGACAGCTCAGGTGATCGATGTTGACCTGACGGATGAGGAATATGCGTTCGGCGTTGACAAGACTCAGCCGGGGCTTCTGGAGCAGGTAAATGCATTTATCAGCAAGATCAAAGAAGACGGTACTCTGGATGAGATATTTGACAAATATTTCGGTGACGGCGAGCCGACTGCGGTTGAGTCCGCCACGCTTGACGAGTCAAAGGACCAGCTTGTGGTCGCCACGAATGCTGCATTTGAACCTTTCGAATATATGCAGGGCAACTCCTATGTGGGGATCGATATGGAGATCGCGGCTCTTCTTGCGGAGGAACTGGGAAAAGAGCTTGTGATCCAGAACATGGATTTTGATGCGGTGTGCCTCTCCGTAGGACAGCAGAAATGCGACATTGCTATGGCAGGACTTACTGTCAGTGAGGAAAGAAAAGAGTATGTGACATTCTCAGACACATATTATCAGGCTTCTCAGCGTCTGATCGTTCCGAGCGGTGATACCGTATTCGCGGATATGACAGATGCGGAGGAGATCGCGGCAGCTTTGGCTGAGCTGGATTCCTCTGTTAAGATCGGAGTGCAGCAGGGAACAACAGGCAACAGCTATGTAGAGGGAAGCGAAGATCTTGGATTCCCGGGACTTGAGGCAACATGCCAGACATATAAGAGCGGTTCTCTTGCGGTCCAGGATATGCTCAACGGAAACATTGACTATGTGATCATCGATGCAGCTCCGGCGGCAGCGATCACAGAGGCGATCAACGCGATGCAGTAAGCAGCCGTTCCGGTTGGGAAACAAGCCTCGGCTGATAAACATGATCCACCGGGAAACCTGATCCATCGGGAAACAGGATCCGTTGGAAAATATGGGGCGGCCGGATAACAGAATACGGAAAACAGGACTTAATTGGGAAGGGAAATACAGGCATTAATGGCGTTCTGTCATGAGTGCAGGCATTTTCCTTCTTTTGAGAAGGGAAGACAATGGGTAATTTTAGTCAGAAGGTAGATAAATTTATAGAGATATTCGTTGAGCAGAACGGATACGTCAGAGTCGTGGAAGGCCTGCAGAACACACTCCTTATTGCGGTGTGCGGTCTGATCATCGGCATCCTGATCGGTACGATCATCGCGACGGTGCGTGTTCTGCCGAAGTACAAGCTGCTCCCGAGAGTGCTGAACGGCATCTGCAGTTTCTATGTGGCGCTGTTCCGGGGAACGCCTATGGTGGTCCAGCTCCTCGTATTTTACTATGTGCTCCTGCCCATCATCGGATGGAACATAAGCGGAGTCCAGGTGTCCATGCTGGTGTTCGGCTTAAACAGCGGCGCGTATATATCGGAGATCATGAGGAGCGGTATCCAGTCCGTGGATCCGGGACAGATGGAAGCGGGCCGCGCGGTTGGCCTGAGCTTTGGGGCGAGCATGACTAAGATCGTGATCCCGCAGGCAGTGAAGAACATCCTTCCCACACTGGGCAATGAGTTTATTTCCCTGATAAAGGAGACGTCAGTCGTGAGTTTCGTGGGCGCGGCGGATCTGTATGTGGCATTTAACTATATCGGAACGAATAACTATGAGTTCATGGTTCCGTATCTGGCGATGGCGCTGATCTATATCGCTATCGTGCTTGTGATCACACTGCTGATCAAAATACTGGAAAGGAGCCTGAAAAAGAGTGATAGACGTAATTAATCTTAGGAAAAGTTTCGGTGATCTTGAGATATTAAAAGGCATCAACATCACCATCAACAAGGGCGATATCGTCGCAGTGCTCGGACCTTCCGGCTCCGGAAAGAGCACCTTCCTCCGCTGTCTGAACTGTATGGAAGACCCCACTTCGGGAAGCATCATATTCAAGGGAGTGGACATCGCGGATATGAAGGTGGATATCAATATCCACCGCCGTCATATGGGAATGGTATTCCAGCATTTTAACCTGTTTAACAACAAGACAGTGCTTCAGAACGTTATGATGGCGCCGGCGTATTTGAGATGTAAGGATCTGAAAAAGGCAAAGCGCAAAAATCGGATGATCCGTTTTAAGAATACGTTCCGGAGCAATAAAGAAGAGCTGATTCCGATCACGACTACAAAAGAGCAGATCAAAAGCGAGGCAAAACAGCAGGCGCTGGATCTGCTGAAACGGATCGGACTGGATGATAAGGCGGACGTCTATCCCTCCACCCTGTCCGGCGGGCAGAAACAGAGAGTGGCGATCATCCGCTCACTGGCAATGAACCCGGACGTGATCCTTTTTGATGAGCCCACATCAGCCCTTGATCCGGAGATGGTAGGCGAGGTCCTTGACCTGATGAAAAAGCTGGCGAAAGAAGGGATGACCATGGTCGTGGTAACCCATGAGATGGGATTCGCCCGGGAGGTTGCGTCCAGAGTCATCTTTATGGATGATGGACAGATCCGGGAGGAAGCGCCACCGCAAGAATTTTTCGGAAACCCGAAAGACGAGAGGCTGAAAGAATTCCTCTCCAAGATCCTGTAAACTAGTACAAGGCAGAGTTGATAATGAAATATGAGAGAATCAGCAGGGCGCTCTTTTTGGAGCGCCCGAACCGTTTTATCGCGTATGCGGAATTAAATGGGAAAAAAGAGACAATACATGTGAAAAATACCGGGCGGTGCGCGGAACTGCTGCGCCCCGGCGCGGTGATCTATGTCCAGAAGAGCGACAATCCGGCAAGGAAGACGAAGTGGGACCTGATCGCTGTGGAGAAAGACACAGCTAAGGGAAAGCGCCTGATCAATATGGATTCGCAGATTCCGAACCGGGTCGCACAGGAATGGATCGAACAGGGAAATCTGTTCTCTGACCTAACTCTGGTAAGGCCGGAGAAGACGTTCGGAAATTCCCGGTTCGACCTGTATGTCGAGGCGGGAGAGAGAAAGATTTTCATCGAGGTCAAAGGCGTTACCCTGGAAGAGAACGGAGTGTGCCGTTTCCCGGATGCGCCCAGTGACCGGGCGGTGAAACATCTGGAGGAGCTGGTCCGGGCAAAAAAGGAAGGGTACGAAGCCTATGTGTTCTTTGTGATCCAGATGATGGGCGTCTCCTATTTTACACCGAATACAGACACGCATCCCGCGTTTGCGGAAGCGTTGAGGCGGGCAAAAGCAGCCGGGGTGGAGATCCTCGCGTATGACTGCTATGTGTCGGCAGACAGCATACGGATCGCGGAGTCTGTGGACGTGGTGCTGTACAGCCCGCGGATGAAGGAGACGGTGGAACCCCTGGTGGAATGGTTTCGGGAAAATCAGCGCGACCTGCCGTGGCGGAGGAGAATGGACGCCTACCGGGTGTGGATTTCGGAAATCATGCTCCAGCAGACCCGGGTGGAGGCAGTGAAGCCTTATTATGAACGCTTCTTAAAGGAACTGCCGGACGTAAAGTCGCTGGCGCAAGTGCCGGAGGACCGGCTGCTGAAGCTGTGGGAAGGGCTGGGGTATTACAATCGTGCCCGGAACTTGAAAGAAGCGGCGTGCCAGATCATGGAAGAATACGGCGGAACATTTCCGGACACATATGAGGAGATCCTTTCTCTGAAAGGGGTCGGGAGCTACACAGCCGGAGCGGTGAGTTCTTTTGTGTACGGCATCCGCAAGCCCGCTGTGGACGGAAATGTGCTGCGCGTGGTGTCCAGGATAACGGCGGACGGTGACGATATCGCGAAGTCGGGGACAAAGTCAAAAGTGGAGACCATGGTAGAAGAAGTGATCCCGGCAGGAGCTGCCGGGGCCTTTAATCAGAGTCTGATCGAGCTGGGAGCCATCGTATGCGTCCCGAACGGAGAGCCAAAGTGCGGTGAATGTCCTGTCGGCCATCTCTGCCTTGCGCATGAGCAGGGGAGAGAGACGGAGTTCCCTGTGAAGAAAAAAGCAAAAAGCAGGCGGATCGAGAAACGTACGATACTGGTATTCCGGGATAATGAGAAGACTGCGGTGCGGAAAAGGCCTGACACCGGGCTGCTGGCCGGGATGTATGAATTTCCCGGCACAGAAGGGCACCTGAAGCAGGAAGAAGTCATTGAGAAGGCGAAGGCGCTGGGACTGATGCCTGTGCGTGTGAAACGCTTAGGCAGCGCGAAGCATATTTTCAGCCATGTGGAATGGCATATGATCGGTTATGAGATCGTTGTGGATGAACTGGAGAAGAATCTGAAGGAGAACAGTGGGTTTGGCGGAGAGAGCGCCCGGGGAAACATCCTGTTCGCTGGATTGGGAGAACTAAGAGAAAAATACCCCATGCCGTCTGCCTTTGAGGCATATATGCCGGAGGGGTAGAGTGCATGTTATAGAGCCCGCTCTGTTTTCTTGAAACATGCGGGAATACATGGTATAATAACGAAACAAAAACAGGAGAGTGCCGAAGATGAACGAGAAAACACAGATGTCCAGACAGCAGCAGAAGTCGCGGGAAACTAAAGAGAAGATCTTTCAGGCGGCAAAGCGTATCCTGCAGAAGAGCGGGTATGAGGCCCTGTCTATCAAAAATATTTGCGAAGAGGCGGGTGTTTCAAACGGAAGCTTTTATCATCATTTCAAGACAAAAGATGATCTTCTGTCCTATTATATTGAGGATCAGCCCCGGATCAGGCCGGAACTTCTTGAGCTGCCGGCGGATGTAGAGGGTGTGAAGGAAGGCATCATCCGGGTGTATCTGAATTATGTGAAATACTGTCGGGAGCTTGGAGTTGAGTTCATGGCAGAGTATTATGATACAAAGAATCAGGCGCTCAACGCGGCGATCCGTACGGAGCGCCCATATCCCATCGTGACGGTCCAGACTTATGTGGAGAAAGCCATAAAGGAAGGAGTCGTGCGGCTGAATGTGGAGATCGGAGCATTCACGACGGACATCCGCATGATCGTTATCGGAAATGTCTTCGAGTGGTGCATCAAGCATGGCGAGGCGGATTTTGAGGGGAATATGAGCCGTTCGCTCGGGAAATATCTGGACGCCGTGCTGTGTCCGACGGAGGAAAGCGCGGGCTGAGATCAATGCCGGACATGCCTGGGAGATAAGATCGGGGGATAAAACCGTGAAAACAGAATATGATTTTATTATAAACCCTAAAGCCCGTTCCGGGATGGGGGAGATGATCTGGAAGGCGCTGGAGCCGGAGTTAAAAAAGCAGCGGATCGCCTATAAGGTCCACATGACGCAGAGACGAGATCACGCGGAGAAAATCGCGGAATCCCTCACATCTGACGGAAGAGAGCGCACGCTTGTTGTGCTTGGCAGAGACGGAACAGTCAATGAGGTGGTAAATGGTATCCGCGATATTGAAAAAACGACCCTGGGATATATTCCGATCGGATCGAGCAATGATTTTGCCAGAGGGCTGGGGATATCCAAGAAGCCCGCAGAAGCGCTTAACGCTGTACTGCATTCCGGAAAGAGCGTCCACATGGATGTCGGGACGCTCGCCAGTACAGTCGGCACGAGGAGATTTCTTGTGAGCGGGGGGATGGGCTTTGACGCGGCGGTGTGTCATGAAGTGTGCGTTTCCAGGTGGAAGCCCCTGTTGAATAAACTGAGACTGGGAAAGCTGAGCTACGCGGTGGTCGCTCTCAATCGGCTGGTGAAGGACCGCCCTGTACATATGACGCTCACCCTGGATGACGGACGGCGCATGGAGTTCCCGAAAACGTACTTTGCCGCATTTATGAATCTGAAGTGCGAAGGAGGAGGGTTTCAGTTCTGTCCCGGAGCGTCTCCGGAAGACGGAATGCTGGATGTGATCGTGGCCCACGGCCTGTCCGTACTTAAGGTCCTTTTCCTGCTTCCGCTGGCATTCCGGGGGAAGCAGGAAAAGGTTCAAAGGAATCACCATCCTGCGATGCCGGAGTGTCCTGGCGGAAGCGTCAGTCCCGCTTGCCCTGCATACGGACGGAGAACCGGCCTTCCTGAGGCGGAGCGTTCAGGAGGCCGTCATGAAAGAGCGGCTGAAGGTGATAGCAGGCAAAATAATATAAGAAACGAAAGATTTAATAAAGGTTTTGTGAACAAGGTTGTTGTGCATTTTAAATCGTGCTATAATCGATGCGGTTCGTAAAAGATACATCAGGGGATTAAAGTGGAGAAAGATAATTAAGAAGACGAAATCTCAGTCAAAAGGGGCGTCATATTATGAAGCGGAAAAACAGGTTCACTGATTTGTTGAGAAAATACAGGCACGCGTGGGTGTTTCTATATATCCTTGTGTATATGCCTTGGTTTCTCTGGCTGGAAAGTCATGTGACCAGAAACTATCATGTGATCCAGATCAGACTGGATGAAATGATCCCATTCAACGAGTTTTTTATTGTACCGTACCTGCTGTGGTTCGCGTTCATTGTCGCGGCGTTTCTGTATTTCTTTTTTACAGATGTGCCGGATTTTTACAAGCTGGCAAAATTTATGTTTACAGGGATGACGGTATTCCTTGTCATATCAACGGTCTTTCCGAACGGACAGGATTTGAGGCCTATGGTGTTCGCCAGGGATAATATCTTTGTGGATTTGGTCAGAGTGCTTTACCGGGCGGACACATGTACAAACGTATTTCCGAGCCTGCATGTGTTCAATTCACTGAGCGTGTGTATCGCAGTCCATGAGAGCCGGGCGCTTAAGAAGTACCGGGGCGTGCGCTGGGGAGCCTATGTGCTGGCTGGGCTTATCATCCTTGCTACCATGTTTTTAAAACAGCACTCTGTTTTGGATGTGATCGGCGCATGTCTCATGGCGTGTGTGCTGTATCAGTTTGTATATGCGGCGGAGAGAAAGAGAGAGCCCCGGTATGTGAAGCAGAAGAGGGCGCTCCTGTAGAATAAGTGAGAAGTGAAAGGCTGTTCTTTGCGGGATGGCTGAGGATTGAGGAGGAATAGAGAGATGAAAAAGATCATGCTTACCGGAGACCGTCCCACAGGAAGGCTCCATGTAGGGCATTATGTGGGCTCTTTGAGAAGGCGTGTAGAGCTCCAGGATACAGGGGACTTTGACGATATTTTTATCATGATCGCTGACGCTCAGGCATTGACGGATAATGCAGACAACCCGGAGAAAGTCCGCCAGAACATTATCGAAGTGGCGCTGGATTACCTTGCCTGCGGTCTGGACCCGGAGAAATCTACGCTGTTTATCCAGTCTCAGGTGCCAGAGCTGTGCGAACTGTCTTTTTACTATATGAATCTGGTCACAGTTTCCAGGCTGCAGCGCAACCCTACTGTAAAATCTGAGATCAAGATGAGAAATTTCGAGGCAAGCATCCCTGTGGGCTTCTTCACCTATCCGATCAGCCAGGCGGCGGATATCACGGCGTTTAAGGCGACGGTAGTGCCGGTGGGAGAGGATCAGATGCCCATGATCGAGCAGACAAAGGAGATCGTGCACAAATTCAATTTTGTTTATGGGGAAACCCTTGTAGAGCCGAAGATCCTGCTTCCGGACAACGAGGCGTGCCTGCGGCTTCCGGGGACAGATGGGAAAGCGAAGATGAGCAAGTCCCTTGGCAACTGCATCTACCTTTCTGAAGAACCGGGGGATATCAAGAAAAAAGTATTCAGTATGTTTACAGACCCCACTCACATCCGCATCGAAGATCCGGGCAAGCTGGAGGGAAATACAGTATTCACTTACCTGGACGCGTTCTGCAGACCGGAGTACTTCCCGGAGTTCCTGCCGGAATACAAGGATCTGGATGAACTGAAAGCCCACTATCAGCGGGGCGGACTTGGAGATATGAAGGTGAAGCGTTTTCTGAATAATGTGCTCCAGGCAGAGCTGGAACCGATAAGGAACAGGAGAAAAGAATTCCAGAAGGATATTCCCGCGGTGTATGAAATCCTGAGAAAGGGAAGCGAAAAAGCTGAACAGGTGGCTGCCCAGACGTTAAAAGAAGTGAAGGTGGCGATGAAGATCGACTACTTTTCCGATGAGGCGCTGATCAGAGAGCAGGCGGAAAAGTTCGCGGGAGGATAAAGCCAAGATAAGACGTGATACGAGACCAGAAGGAGTCCCCTTCTGGTCTTTTTCTGTGATTTTTTATGAGTTGTGCAATTTTGATAATAAGAGAGAGCGGACAAAGGTGGCGTCTGGCAGATTTATGCAAAATGACGAAAATCAATAAATGGACAAGAAAATCCCCTAAAAATTACCGTAAAATGGTACAATCTATTATAAATAGGGCAAAAATGTGCAGGTTCTTTTTACAGGGGAAAAAAGCCCCTGACAGAGGACTATTATTATGAAAAAAGGCTGTATTTCCTGACATAAGCTGACGGTCTGATACAGTCTTTTCCTGCGGCGTGAAGAGCATGATGGCAGGGCATAAAGAAGAGGAGGAAGGCTTGTGAGAAAGAGGAATGAAAAACATCTGAAGCGGACGAAACTCCGCAGACTGACCGCGGTATTTATGGCTGCAGCTATGACGGTTACAGGACTGACCGTGCTTCCGGCACAGCAGACAGAGGCTGCCGGGGGAGAATATGAGATTTACCCGGCTCCTCAAAACATACAGTATACAGGCGGCGACTATATTATCAATGGGGTCAATGTCGTGTATGAGGATGGCATTGATGAGGCGACGCAGGCGCGTTTGGAAGAAGCGCTTGCATTAAAGCCGGATGTCAAAATAAATGTGCTGGACGAGCCTGCGATAGAGGAAGGAAAGACGACCATACTCGTTGGTATCGATGGATCTGACGGTTTTGTAGATAAATATGCAGAAGCAAATAGCATGGTGACTGTAGCAGGGCTGTTTGAGGAGTTGGACGCCTATATGCTTGACAGTAAAGATAGTGTTATCACAGTGCTTGGCGCGGATACGGATGCCAGCTTCTATGGGCTGACTACGCTGTACCATATCCTGAAGCAGATGGACAGCTATACGATCAGCAATTTCCACATCGAGGACTGGGCGGACGTGGCGAGCCGTGGTTTTATTGAGGGATATTATGGTAATCCGTGGTCCACGCAGGATAGGATTAACCTGATGACATGGGGCGGATATTATAAGCTGAATGCATATTTCTATGCGCCTAAGGACGATGCGAAGCATAGGACAAACTGGAATGAATTATATACACCGGAAGAGATTGAGAGCCTCATCAGGCCATTGGCGGAAGCGGGAAATGCTTCCAAATGCCGATTTGTTTATGCACTTCATCCATTTCCAAGTGCGTCAAACCATTTGCGCTTTGACGGCAACTATGAAACTGACCTTGGGACATTGAAAGAAAAATTCAAACAGGTCATTGATGCGGGTGTCCGTCAGATCGCGATTTTGGCAGATGATTTCTGGAACCCAGGTGGAGAAAATGGATTAAGGTTGATCAATGATGTCACAGACTGGCTTGAGACGGAGGTTAAGGCAGAATATCCGGATATGAAGACTGTGGTGCCGTATGTTCCATATGACTATATGGGCAACGGAAGCACCGCTGAACTCCAGGTGCTGAAAAATGCTCCGGAAAATGTACAGATCGTCATGACTGGCGGAAGAGTATGGGGCGAAGTTACAGACAGTTTCACAAGCACGTTTACAAGTAATGTTGGCAGAGGTCCGTTCATGTGGATCAACTGGCCGTGTACAGATAACTCTAAAAAGCATCTAATCATGGGCGGGTATACGACCTTCCTCCATCCGGGTGTGAACCCGGCCAATATTCAGGGAATCATGCTGAATCCGATGCAGCAGTCTGAGCCGAGTAAAGTGGCTATATTCGGCAACGCATGTTATTCATGGAACATCTGGGAGAGCGAGGCGGAAGCAGACCAGGCATGGAATGATTCCTTTAAGTATGTGGATCATAACTCGGCAATCGAGACACAGGCTTCCAATGCCCTTCGGGAGTTGTCAAAGCATATGATAAACCAGGCTATGGACAGCAGGGTAACTGCTCTTCAGGAATCTGTTGAACTGGCTCCGAAGCTTACAGCGTTTAGAGAAAAACTGAACAATCGGACAGTTACAGAGGCGGATGTGGATTCACTTATCGAAGAGTTTAAAGTCCTTCAGAATGCAGCAGATATATATGAAGCACAGGCAGGAGATGCCAATATCAGCGAACAGATCATTTATTGGCTGGACTGCTGGGATGATACAACAGATGCGGCAATCGCGTATCTAAACGGTGTCAAAGCCGTAATAAATAATAATACGACGGAGATCATTCAGTATAATACGGAAGGGAAGACTGCGTTTGACAACTCTAAGACACATGCATTTTGGTATGTTGATCACAACGAGTATGCGGAAGTAGGAGTACAGCATATCGTACCATTTATTCAGGCGGTTGCGGAGTATGTTTCCAAGTACGCTGAGATATCAATGAACCCGGATGCCGTGATCCAAACTATTACTACAAACAGAACAGACAGCCCGGTTAACGGAACAGATGTAATTTTTGATGGGAATGATGGGACATTCGCCAGCTATCGTACTCCGAATTATATATATAAACATGATTATATCGGAGTGCTTTACAATAAAGTGATCGATATCAATGATTTTCGGTTCCGTCTTGGAAATGGAAAAAATCATTTCTACTATTCAAAATTTCAGTACACGATGGATGGGCAGAACTGGCAGGATATTCCTCTGACCGGAAATATGGATAATCAGTTTACTGTCTTAAAAGATGAATGGTTTGATGTCACTGTCAGCAGTGAGAATCTTCCGGAGAATTTCCAGGCAATGGGAATCCGTCTGATTGCTACGGCTGGCAATCCGGAAGACTCTTACCTGGATGTGTATGAGATTCAGGTTAATCGAAATACGGCTCAGGGACCTGGAACAGAGGTGACAGGTGAGTATTCAACGAACCGTGACCGTATGAACAGTACGGCATGGGACGTGTTAAGTGATGGCAGCAACGGTAATGCAAGCGCTTCGGAGGTTTGGCTTTCTGTAAGCAGCGGAGCTGACAAGGATAAATTACCGGAAGGATCATATCTGCAGTATACGTTCAGCGAGGCACACAAACTTCAGTCCGTACACTTTGCACAGGGCGGCAGTGCTTCTGGAGATGTAATCATAAATGGTTCACTTCAGTATCTGGATAGCAATGAAGAATGGCAGACGGTCGCGAATGTGACAAATGCAACGGTCCAGACTTTTGACCTTGCTGATGAAAACATAACAACAACAGCAGTCCGTATCTTAAATAATACCGGAGTGAGTAAGTGGTGGCGCGTAGGGGAGTTCAGAGTAGAGACAGCAGATGAGGGTACCTCCACGCCTATCCAGTATAATATCATTAAGACAGATCGGTGGACAGTACATTCAACGTATGTTGAGTCAAATCTGTACGATGGTAATGAAAATACTTTTGTTTGGTATGACCCGGATGGATCTGGCAATTCTACAGGCGATGATTTTATGGTGGATGATTATCTGGGATATGATTTTGGCACGGTAGCTGAACTTAAAAGCGCACACATTGTCGTAGGGGCAGGAGATAACAATAAGATTGTCAAATATGCGATAGAGACATCGGTAGACAATGAAAATTGGACTCCGGTCTCAGAAGAGTATAGGGAATATACAGGTGTTGACAGTGGAAAAGATATTTTAGATATAGATCTTACCGGCATTACGGCACGCTATATCCGGATCCGAAACCTGGAACAGAGAGGACAGTGGGGAAAATTCTCTGAATTTACAGTAGAGCAGGCGCTTCCGCAGTCAGGAAGTACAGAAAATCTGTACACAAACGTTGAGACGAGCATCGGCTCTGATGCTGAGGAAGGAAAAGTATCTCTGACATCTGGGACCGTTGTTTTGAATAACGGTGATTATATCGGCGTCGACCTTGTAAACATCAAGTCTGTTACAAGTGTTTCCACATCCGCACTGCCGGAAAATATAAAACTCCAGACATCGATGAATGGTATCGAATGGTCTGACTATACCTCAGGCAGCGATCTGGTCGACGCAAGATATGTCCGCATGGTCAGCAGCGCGGACAGTATATCAGTCGCACTTGAGCAGTTTGAAGTATCCTATGAGTATGTTGGTGAGATAACCGTACAGAGTGACTTTGGAAACAACGATACAGAGCAGGATATGAGGACTGCCGGAACAGTGGGAAATGTGTTCGATGGGAATCTTTCCACTCTTGGTATGATCACAGGGCTTCAGAATCAGGGGCTCCATATCACGTTTGACCTCGGGCGGGTGATCGACTTTGATTCCATTCGCTATTATATCATTGAGACCCAGTTGAATTACCTGAGGGACGCAGTTTTCGAAGTGTCTGTGGATGGACAGAATGATTGGCAGGAAGTGCTCCACGTCGGAGAGACGGTGACAGATAATACATGGAACGAAAGTACTGCGAAAGACGCTGCATATCTGATACACGACAGCAGTAATCCAGGCTATATGTATGCTGAAGCTGTGGATCTGAATGTATCCGGCAGATATATCCGCGTGACGCCGCAGAGCACATACAGTCACAGGTGGGCAGGCTTCAGTGAAATACAGATCAATGGCGGAGCGTATATTTCCGCTGAAGTGAACAAAGACATCATCTCTGAGGCAGTCGAAGAAAACGATAAGATCCCATCCAATATGCTGGATGGAGATTACAGTACCGTTTATAAATCCTCAGAGAAAAACAGCTCTTTCACCTACAGGATTTCAGATCCGGAAGGGGTGACATCCATCCGTCTGGTGCAGCTTGGTCAGATTTCCAGTGCAACAGTAACGGCTTCATACATTGACGAGAATGGTGAAGCGAAATTAGGTACGTTGAGTCAGGCGGTTAACGAGTTTATCGTGCCGGATGGCAAGACTTTGAAGAGCATTACTGTCACATGGGAAGATGTGATACCTGAGATCGCAGAGGTTGTCGCATCTAAGACAGCGGTGACGCCGGCAAATAAAGATGAGCTTGGTGAAGCGCTTGAGAATGGACCGGATACTTCCTCATGGACAACAGACAGCATTGCTGCATACGAGAAGGCAAAAGCAGCCGCTCAGGAAGTTTACGAGAATGAAAATGCGAGCCAGACGATCGTGGATTCCGTGTTTGCAGCACTTACATCAGCAATTAACAATGCAGTGCAGAAGGCGCTTAATATAACGGAACTACAGGCGCTTGTGGATGGCATGGCAGGTAATGACAATAACATCTACACAAATGTATCATACAGCGCTTATGAGAATGCCATTAACAATCTTGCGAAAGCGCTGGAAAATGCGGACAATCTGTCACAGTCAGAGGCAGATACACTGGCAGCGAACGTGGAAGCCGCTCAGAACGGACTCGTTTACTCCACAAGAAACCGCGAGCTTGCAGAAGTGGCGACCCTCACTTATAACGCCATCATGCCGGACAATTATACGACAGCAAGCTATCAGGCGCTGACAGACGCGAAGACAGCTATCGACAACATGGCCGCTGAGGACAAGGCGGCAGAGACAGCGGGCACAGATCGTGTAAATCCTCAGGAATTTATTGATCTGAGAGCAGCTTACCAGGCAGCGGTCGAAGGACTGGTTGATGTGTCAGAGCTGAAAGCGGAGATCAATAAATATGAAAGCCTGACAGCAAATAAAGACTTGTATACAACCGAGAGCTGGACAGCTTATGAAAACGCTGTCAATGCAGGAAAAGCACTTCTTGACGCCGGAACGCAGGCAGAGGTAAATAATGCGGTGACGAATATCACAAATAATACACCAGTGCTGAAGCCGGATATCACCCTTGATGAAGCGATCCAATCTGCCGAAGCCATTCTGAACGCGGCAGGAAGCGCGGACAGATATACAACAGATTCCTTTAACGCTCTTGCCAGTATTGTGGAAGAGGCAAAAGCAAATCAGGCTGACAGCTACATTCAGCAGATCCAGGATGCCATGAACGCTCTGGTCAATGTTGAAGCGCTGAAAGCGCAGATCACGGCGGCTCAGAATGTCAATCCGGAGCAGTTCACAACATCATCCTACAAAGCGCTGACTGATCTGCTCGGAGGGACAGACGCGCTCCTGAGGTCCGGAAGCGCTGCAGACGTAGCGGCAACAGCGCAGGCGATCGAAAACGCGATCCGCACCCTTGAACCGCGTGCGACAGGCGTGCAGGATTATGTCAACGGAATTACACTCAGACCGGAGACCGGCTACACGGCAGAGTCTTACCGGGCATACATGGCCGCTTACAACGCGCTGAAAAATGCGGATGTATCAAATCTGAGCGCGGCTCAGTTCGCGCAGCTCAGGCAGGCGTTTGAACAGGCGGAACTTGGGCTTATGACGACAGGCGGCAATGTGAGCAATGTAAGCAACGTTGCTGTAAACACAGGCGATACACAAAGTATGGTTCCTGTGATCGTAGTGCTTATCCTGTGTGTTGCAGTCGCGGCGGCGGTGATCATCATAAGAAAGAAACGAAAATAAAGCAGACTGACCGAGAAACGGAAGCTATGTAACGGACGGGCTTGCAGACCGGAGACAGACAAAAAAGAGCGCTGGCAGCATAAGGCTGCTGGCGCTTTTGGCTGTATAAATAATGGCAGTTGAATCAAACAATGACAATTGAACGGATAGCCTGAAAAGAAAAAAGCGGACAAGATAAATGTAAAAAGACATCCCTTGCACAGAGATGTCTTTTTTCCGTGCGATAGAAGATTCGAACTCCCGACCTTCTGGTCCGTAGCCAGACGCTCTATCCAGCTGAGCTAATCGCACATGATATATATGCTGTTCGTTCACAGCAAGTAACATTATAGTATACTTTGGGATATGTGTCAATGATTTTATCTAAAAAATGATTTTCTAAAATAAAGACGGACATCTGCTCGATAAAATAAATCTTGAGTCAGAGCGGATGAAGAGCAGAAGGTCGCTGACAGGGCCCTATGTGGAATTGATGTAGCTAATTTCAGTGAGGAGGACATAATAACATGGGTAAACTGATCAAATTGATCGTATTCGGCGTATCAATGATGGCGGTCGGCATAGGCATCGGGGCGGCGGTCCTGACGATCGGAGGGGTAGCGGATCTCGTTGCGGGCGGGGCAGGAAATATCCAGATTGTTTATAGAAGGAGGACTGCAGTGGACAGATCTGATATATTTTGCGTTTGTCATCTTCCTGATATGGACGCTTATTATCCTGATAGGATTTCTGGCGGTCATCCTGGCAAGGACACTGCTCATTAAATCGAAATTTTCCGGCGGACTTGCGGTGGTATTCTTCTTTGTCATTAGTGCTGCCATAGAGGGGGTATACGAGCTTATCTACCGTATCCCCGCGCTTGCGGGACTGCGAATATTGGAATGGAATATATGGGACACGCTGTTCTATACGGTCATCTGCCTGATCCTGTTCGGCGTGTCGGGAGTGCTGGCGGACAGAAAACTGAGTGTATAAATTAAGTGGCAGCGGGATGTCAGGCAAAAGAGTCATCCGTAGAGCACGCGGCTCATGTCCCCGGGCAGCGGAGCGTAAAACTCCATCTGCTCCCCGGTAATGGGGTGAGAAAAGGCCAGACGGTGGGAGTGAAGTGCCTGCCGGCTGATAAATTCCATATCGGGATTGTACAGGTAGTCTCCGATGAGGGGATGTCCGATATATTTCATATGAACACGGATCTGATGGGTACGGCCTGTCTCCAGGATAAGAGAGACAAGGCTGTGCCCGCTTTTTTCTTCTGCGACACGATAATGGGTCACGGCTCTCTCTCCGTTTTCAAAGTCGATCTTCCGTTCAATGAGAGAGCTGCCGGTCCTGCCGATGGGCGCGTCGATCGTGCCGGAAGAGGGAGCAACGCTGCCGCGGACAACAGCCAGATATTCTCTCTCAATGTGGTGGCGCGCGGTCATGCCGGATAAAATGCTGGAGCTTACCATATGTTTTGCGATGACAGTCAGACCGGAGGTGTCCCGGTCAAGGCGGTTCGTGCATCGGAAGACAAAGGCTCTCCCCTGCTGCTGATAATAGTACATCAGAGCATTGGCGAGGGAGTTTCTGTGATTATTTAAGGATGGGTGTACCGGCATTCCGGCCGGCTTGTTGACAACAACGATGTCTTCATCCTCATATACGATATTCAGAGGCAGCTCGACCGGAAGGATATTCGGGGAGCTCTCGGTCTCACGGATATGAACGGTGAGAGTATCGTCGGAGTGGAGCGGAGTGTGCATATAGGACCAGACACCGTTTATGAGGATGCTCTCAGGCATCTTTTTGAGCTGAGTCAGGTTCTGGCGGGAAAAGCCAATGCGGCGGAGATACTGTTCCACCCGGAGACCGTTTTCATTTTTTTCCGGTCTGTATTCGATGATGCGTTGCATTTTCTTTTATCCTTTCGGTTTCAGGTGATTGTCAGATTGACGTACTCACTCATCTTACGGAGGTTTTTTATTGGTCTTGACAATTACCTGCTCCAGTATACCCTCACATACAAGATTTGTATATCCTTTTTCTCATAAAACGTCATTTCTTTTGAAGCCTGCTAGTCATTCCCATGAACGATTGCAATTTCCACAAAGATTTAGTAAAATGATTACAGTATTTTATTGTACATTCTTATTACGATGGAGGAGGAAGCATCATGCGGATGAAAGATTCGGTTCCTCGAAGGGGGGAAAGAGGAAAGAGGAGCACTCTGTTGAGCATGGTCTGCGCACTGGCGGTCCTGTGCTCTGCACTGCTGTCTGTCATACCGGCGGCAGACACGGTGAAAGCCGTGGAAAACAGCGCTCAATTAAGCAACCTGATTATTGATAAGGTATACGAACTGACGCCGATCGGCGGTGTCCCGGAAGGGGTCACGACCAATGACATCGGTTTCGCGCCTGAGATCATGGAATACAATGGCACGGCATATCGTTCTGTTGACGAGATACAGGTGTATCCGTTTGCGGCATCAGACACAGCTACGGTCACTGTGAATGACCAGCAGCTCAATGGGAATGGATATGTCACGGTCAATGTTACAGAACTGGGGACATATGATATCGCAGTGACTGTTTCCGAGGGAGGCAGCACAAATACATACACTGTACATGTAGAAAAGACAGATATGGATTACAGAGGGCGCCGTCCTGTCATAGAGAACGAGGCGATCCTCAGTGCCATGACTGTACAGAGCGACTATGGCAATACGGATGAACTTATGAATATCCTGAAAAAGGATTATGAAGTCACGCTCCCGGAGACTACGGCTGTCAACAGCTATGTGAACACGGATGAAACGTACTGGAGCGTTGCCGGGGCCAACCTTCCAAACGCTGAGCCGGGAACGACCCTTCCCAATGAAAACGATGGCGACCACGGCGTGTTCACCATTGACCTGGGTGATGTGTACAGCGTCAGCCGTATCCGTGCTGTCTTCGGACCTTCCAATCTGAATCTCGCTCAGAACCGTGCCCGGATTTCCGTAAGTACGGACGGCGTGAACTGGGAGACGCCTGTCACAAAGGGAAACCTGAACACAGGAACCCAATACCATCAAAATGTGACACGATATGAATTTGGTGTTTCCTATGATGCACGTTATATACGGTTCGACGTTGTGAACTGGCAGAATACGCAAAACGAGCTTCGGATTTATCAGTTCATGGTATTTTATGATGCCGGGGAGACGCCGGAAGAACAGCCCGCTCCAGAAGGCGGCAGCGTGGCGCATCAGCACGAGGAGCGCCATCAGTATCTGGCAAGCGGACAGGCCACCGTTATCGAGCGCGGGCTGACAATCTCGGGATGGACGCCCAGCAGCGGTTACGGCCGAGGAATTCCGACGCCTGAAGAATCCGAGCAGTTTGGCTATGACGGACCGCTGTTCTATGACCCGGATTTTGAAAATCCTGATTATATGCTGTACAATCCTGACGCGCTCTGGGGGATCGCCAAAGCTCCCTACGGAGGAAATAACATGGCGTCAGTGGGAGAACCTGCGGACTTTATCCCGGACTCCATGAAACCTTACCTGGCAAATGCCATCAGCTTCTGTTTTGGGGATGAAGGCGCTTACAGCACAAGTGAGGCCGAGGCCTTTGGCAAGTGGTTTGAGTGGACGCGCCAGCATTATCCGGGTGTCATCCTCCACACGAACCAGTGGCCCGGACTTTGGAACCGGAATCAATTGATAGAATATATGCGCATAGCTGAGCCGGATATGCTCTGCTGGGACGACTATTATGGGGACGCCAGCTATGCCAAGCCTTCTACGGTCAACCTTGCAAATCAGGACGTGCAGAAAAACGCGGTGCGGCGGCTTCTCAACCTTTCCCACTGGGAAATGTACCGGGAGCTTGCCTACGGCGGTATTGACGGAACTGGCGCAAAACCGATCTTATTTGGACAGTATTTGGATGCCTTTGCGTTTAACAAGCCGGAATCCGTTAAAAACCTGATCGTTAATACCTCTATATTATCAGGCGCAAAATGGCTGAACTTCTTCCGTCTGGAATACCAGTTTGACCGGGCTTATCTCTACGATGAAGACGGAACGCCCACTCGCGGTCTTCTGGAATGGGGACAGATCATCGACCGGATCCACGCCATTGACGATCAGCTCACCCGGCTGAACAATGACTGGATTATGTTTAAAGTCGGTGGGATGGGTAATACAGACAATGAAAATGTTTCCGCGGACGGATTCCGCATGGGTGATTTTGACGCTCCGGAAAGTGCGCAGAAGAACCAGGAATTTGGTATTTCCAATGTGGAGATGACAAGCCTGTCTGATGCGCATGACAGACAGACGGGGGACGTTGTCCTTGGGTACTTTAACACGCTGACCGGACTGTATGAGAGCGAGAGCGAGGAATACTTCATGGGCGCTACTGCGCCGAAGGCTTTCATGGTAATGAACGGCCTGGCAGCAGGACAGGATGAGAAATACAATCAGTTCAACATCCCGGCTCGTGAGGCAGGCGCCGCCAATAACACACAGCAGGAGATCACCATCACTGTTGACGCCGGGTTTGCGGCAAACAACACGTTATACATGGTGGATAAAGATGATGTGGACGAGAATGGAAGCGGACGCATCAAGGAAGTGATCCTGGATGAGAACAACAGTTTTACAGTTACACTGGGCGGAGGAGAGGCAAATCTCTACTTCTGGGATACGGATGCAACTGCAACGGCATCTTCCGCCGGAGAAGGCACATACGCTTCCTTCGCATTTGACCTGTCAAAAGAAACCTACTGGCAGCCAGCAGAGGTATCTCAGGACGGCGTATATACGCTGGAGAACACATTTGCTCCGGCAAAACTTGAAAAAGTGACGCTTCTGGAGAGAGGAAATACTACTGAGGCGTACCAGGTTGAATACATGGACGAGAACGGCGAATGGCAGCCCTTTGGAGAGGGCGCTGCAGTGGGCGCTGCGCTGGATGTTACTGCCGGCGCTCCGGTCACTGCTCAGGGAATCCGTGTCACACTCACAAGTGCATCCGGACTTCCGGCGCTGTACAGCGTGGACCTGACTACGTCTGAGCCTGACGGTGGGAACACAGAGAATACGGTCACGGTCAATGACAACACGATGGGAGACAGCCTGTTCCGTTTTAACTATGATAACCTCTGGTCTTATCGCGAGACAGAAACCAACGATTCCACCATGTCAGGGCAGTATCCGCTGGAAAATGACGGACACTTTTCTAACTGGAGCGGAGCCGAAGCAACTTTCAAGTTCTATGGCACAGGGGTAGAACTGCTCCTTCGCGCTAATCAGGCGGCAAACATCAAGGCGGCTGTGTTTGCGGAGGATGGGACTACGGTAGTCCAGGATTGGATCACAGGGACCAACGGTCAGAGAAACATCACGTTTGCTGATCTGAGCAGTGAGAATGCAGTTTATATATTGAAAATACAGAAAGTCAATACAGATCAGGCAGGGATTGACGGAGCCACCGTCACATACAAAGGCGCCCTCTCTGACTCCCTGTTCAGCGGAAATGCTGATGGGAGTAAGGCAGTCCAGACCTATGTGGATCAGCGGACAGTGGATACGGCGGCAGACAACTATTTCACATATGAGCCGGAGCCGGTCAGCAAGACCATGGGCACCAACAACAGCGGGTTCAATGCCGACTCAGATGAGGATGGGAAATGGGTGGAGCATGTACAGAATGCCCAGTATCAGAACCTGGGCTTCACTCGCACAAAAGCGGACAACGCATCCTACACCCTCACGTTCTACGGAACAGGTGTGACGCTATTCAGCGGGGTAACACCAATGGGTGATACTGATGCTGATCGTGACTATGGTACTTTGACCTTCACTCTTGACGGAGTGGATGTGACAGAGCAGGTGAAGCGTCTGAATACTGAAGAACTGGGAACAAATGGGAAGGTTTCCGCAGGCATGTGGCAGGTGAGCGTGGCGGATGCAACTACCAATGAAACCCATACGCTTAAGGTTACTGTTACTGGCGGTTACAACCGCATTGATTATGCTGTTGTGGACAGCTTTTATGAGGAAGGCGGGACTTCCATCAACACCTTCGCAGTCACGACAAGCGCGGGAGAAAACGGCTCCATCCAACTGGAGAGTGGGGACAGAGTGAACGCAGGCGGGAACATCATCGCCCAGATCTTCCCTGACAGCAGCTATCAGATCAGCAAGATACTGGTGAATAATGTATCAGTGCCAATCCCGGAGGACGGCAGGCTCGTGATAACGAATGTACGGCAGGATACATCTATTTCCGTTACCTTTGCTGCTGCAGTGTACAACATCCAGATCGCGTCAGGAATGACAGGCGGAACGCTGGCTCCCAGTGCCTTTGCGGCAGCGGAAGGGACCGTGGTCACCGTAACACCGGAAGTGTACGCTGATTATCAGCTTGTGGCAGGATCAGTGACCGTAACTGCAGAGGACGGAACAAATGTCCCGGTGATGGAAGTTGAGAATGGATACACCTTTACAATGCCGGCGTCGGGCGTTACCATCAGCGCGTCCTTTGCCTCTGCCTTAGTTGATAAGGCTGGGCTGGAAGCCGTTATTTCACAAGCTCAAGGGCTCGTGGCAGGTGATTATACCCCCGAAAGCTTTGCTGATATGACTGCTGCCCTGACAACTGCACAGGATGTCCTTGGAAATACAGCTGCTACGCAGGAGCAGGTTGACGCTGCTGCCGCCGCATTGGAACAGGCGATCAACAATCTTGTTCCCGCATCTGCTCAGGTGGACAGGACGGAACTGCAGCAACTGGTAAATGAGATCGATCAGATCGATCTTACACAGTACACAGCCGCGTCTGCTGAAGCCATGCAGGCAGCTTTGAGCAGCGCCCGGGCAATATTATCTGACCCGGCTGCTACGCAGCAGCAGATTACAGACGCCATCAATGCACTGAATACAGCCAGAAGTCAGCTTGTTCCGGCCACAGATCCCGGCGCAGGCGGCAATACCGGAGGAAACGCAGGAGGCGATCAGACGGCCGGAAGCGGAAATGCTGCGAACAGCGCAGTGAACACAGGTGATAACACACCGCTGTGGATGTACCTGTCTCTTGCGGTCATGGCTCTCGCGGGGCTCATGGTCTCAGCTCTCATAAAGAAAAAACGATAAAGAATGTAGATCAAAGCAGGAAGCGCCGTTCGCGGATGAGTGAGCGGCGCTTCCGTTCTGTGTCAGCAGAAAAAGTCACAGAATTACGATCGGTACTAGCCGTAACGCCGGTAAACTGGTACAATATGAGATGTATTTTATGGGATACATCTTTAAAATGATATAAGTCGTACAGAGAGGGTAACAGGAATGGACATTAATCAGAAATTGACAGAAGAACTTGGCGTGGATCGCTGGCAGGTCGATGCCGCTGTGGATTTGATAGATGAGGGGAATACGATCCCATTTATCTCCCGGTACAGGAAGGAAGCAACCGGTTCACTCAACGATGAACCGCTCAGGAAACTCTATGAACGCCTGCTTTATCTGAGAAACCTGGAGGAAAAAAAGGAGCAGGTCCTCTCCAGCATCGAGGAGCAGGGAAAGTTGACAGAAGAGCTTAAGAGCCAGATCCTTGCGGCGGAGACCCAGGTGGCAGTGGAAGATCTGTACCGTCCGTATCGTCCGAAGCGCCGCACCCGGGCCACCATAGCGAAGGAAAAAGGGCTGGAGCCGCTGGCAGCCTATATCATGCTTCAGAGAGCGGCAGAGCCGCTGGAAGAGACTGCCAGGGAATATGTATCGGAAGAAAAAGAAGTAAAGATCGCGGAGGAGGCGATCCAGGGAGCAGCGGACATCATTGCGGAGAGCATTTCGGATAACGCGGATTACCGGAGCTGGATCAGAAACGCGACCATGAAGAAGGGAAAAGTCATTTCCGCGGCAAAAGACCCGGAGGCGGAGTCCGTGTATGAGATGTACTATGAGTTCGAGGAACCTGTCTCAAAGCTGGCAGGACACAGGAGCCTTGCCCTGAACCGGGGAGAGAAGGAAAAGTTCCTGACTGTAAAGGTAGAAGCGCCCGAGGAGGATATCCTCCGCTATCTGGAGAAAAAAGTGATACACACGGACAATCCATATACAACGCCCCTCTTGCGGGAGACAGTGGCGGACAGTTATCAGAGGCTCATTGCCCCGGCGATAGAGAGGGAGATACGCAACGAGCTGACAGAGAAGGCGGAGGATGGCGCCATCGAAGTCTTCGGCAAGAATCTGCACCAACTCCTGATGCAGCCCCCGATCGCGGGAAAGGTGGTGCTGGGCTGGGACCCGGCGTTCCGCACCGGGTGTAAGCTGGCGGTGGTGGATCCTACAGGGAAGGTGATCGGAACGACGGTCATTTACCCGACTGCGCCCACCACGCCCCAGAAAATCAAGGCGAGCAAGGATCTTCTGAAAAAGATCATCCCAAAGTACCATATTTCTCTTATCTCTCTCGGCAATGGAACCGCTTCCAGAGAATCAGAGCAGTTTATCGTGGAGCTGTTAAAAGAGATCCCGTAGGAGAAGGTGCAGTATGTGATCGTCAACGAGGCCGGAGCGTCCGTCTACTCGGCAAGCAAGCTGGCGAGCGAGGAGTTTCCAAAGTTTGATGTGGGACAGAGAAGCGCGGCGTCCATCGCCCGGCGGCTCCAGGACCCCCTGGCAGAGCTGGTGAAGATCGATCCCAAGTCCATCGGAGTGGGCCAGTACCAGCATGATATGAACCAGAAGAAGCTGGGGGAATCCTTGAACGGCGTGGTGGAGGACTGTGTAAATAAGGTTGGCGTGGACCTGAACACCGCGTCAGCGCCGCTTTTATCTTACATTTCCGGCATCAGTGGAACGGTGGCCAAAAATATCGTGGCATACAGGGAAGAGAATGGGAGGTTTTCCGACCGGAGAGAGCTTCTTAAGGTGCCGAAGCTGGGACCAAAAGCATTCGAGCAGTGCGCCGGTTTCATGCGCATTACAGAGGGGAAGAACCCGCTGGACGGCACGGGCGTTCACCCGGAGTCCTATGAGGCGGTGGAAAAACTTCTGGAGAGACAGGGCTACGCGCCTGAGGATGTGGCGCGGCACAACCTGACCGGGCTTTCCCTGTCCATTAAAGATTATAAGAGCCTGGCGGAAGAACTGGGCGTTGGGGAGATCACGCTCCGGGACATCGTGAAAGAGCTGGAGAAGCCGGCGAGAGATCCCCGCGATGAGATGCCCAGGCCGATCCTTCGCACGGATGTGCTGGAAATGAAGGACCTGAAAGAAGGGATGATCCTCAAAGGCACGGTGAGAAACGTGATCGACTTCGGCGTGTTCGTGGATATCGGCGTTCACCAGGACGGTCTCGTCCATATTTCCCAGATTACGGACCGGTATATCAAACACCCGCTGGAGGCGGTGAGCGTAGGCGATATCGTGGGTGTGAAAGTGATGAGCGTGGATCTGAAAAAGAAGCGGATCCAGCTTACCATGAGGGGGATCAGCTGAATCCTCTGTAAAATATTGACCTTCGTACATGATCTGTTATATAGTTAGCTATAGCGAACTATACGATATGACAGGGAGACAAAAGATGGAAATAAAACAGTTAGAGTATTTTGTGGCTGCCTGTGAAAAAGGCAGCTTTAATAAAGCGGCGGAGTGTCTGTATACATCCCAGCCGAATGTGAGCAAGGTGATCTCAGGCTTTGAAAAAGAGCTTGGGAGAAGCCTGTTTGAGAGAAGCAGTAAAGGGATAAAGCTTACTCCCTTTGGAGAGACGATCGAGGAGTATGCCCAGAATATCCTGAAAAATATCCAGATGATCAACAGTACCGTGTCTGTCAACCCCGGCGCAAAGCTGGCGGTGTCTACATTTTCCAGCAATCTGCTGGCCAAGTTTCTCATCGATTTCTATAAAGAGACAGATGAAAAATACAATATCGAGCATCTTCAGGGGACAGCGGAAGAGATCACGGACAATGTGAAAAAAGGACTATCTGAGCTGGGAGTCGTATTTATCGCACAGAACCAGCTCACCTCATTCCAGCACATCCTTACGCACAAGAATCTGAAATTCTGTCCCATGGATACAAAAGAATTGTGCGTTTATGTGGGAAGGAACAACCCTCTGTATGAGAAGGACAGCATCAGCTTTTCCGAGCTGCCGGGCCTGAAGTTCATCAGCGGAGTCCGGGATTATTTTTCCATGGAGCATCATCTGGAATCCGTCAGCCTGGGCATCATAAAAAGAGAGATGCTGAACAATGTGATCTGTACGACCAGTGAATATGTGTTTATCAATGCGCTCGTGAACACGGATATCTGCGCCATGGGCATCAATTTTCCCCGGGATCAGTACCAGGAATACGGCGTGAAAACGCTGACCATCAACGACTGCGAGCCCTTCCTGGCAGTGGGCTGGGTGGCAAGGGAAAATCATGAATTAAGCAGGCCGTGCGTGGAATTTATCAAAAGGCTGAAGCAGGTGTTATAACAAATAGCGCTTGAGGATGTATTCCAAAACGATATTAGTTAGTCAAAACTAATTTATGCTATAATCAACCTCGCTGAAGAAAACACGAAAGGGGGATATAGCATCATAGGAAAAAGATTAACAGTTATTCTGGCGGTTGTGCTGGTCATTCTGGCATTTATATCGCTGTTTGTAGGCGTTATTGACATGGATCTGTCTCTGCTGGCAAAAGGGGACCCTGAAAAGTGGGAGATATTCCTGATCTCGCGTCTTCCCAGGCTGCTGGCCATCCTGTGTACAGGAGTCGGCATGAGCACGGCGGGACTGATCATGCAGCAGTTGTGTCAAAATAAATTTGTCTCTCCCACAACGGGAGCCACCATATCGTCCGCCCAGTTCGGGATTCTCCTGGCGCTTGTGTTCCTGCCGGGTTCCACATTGTGGGGCAGGGCTGTGTTTGCGTTTATAACAGCCATCCTGGGGACATGGATCTTTGTATGGTTTATCCAGCGGATCCAGTTCAAGGATGTGGTGATGGTCCCCCTGGTGGGAATTATGTTCGGCAATGTGATCGGCGGCATCACAAATTATCTTGCGTTCAAATACGAGATGACACAGGCGTTGTCCTCCTGGCTGACCGGACACTTTTCTCTTGTGCTCCGGGGAAGATATGAGATCGTTTATCTTGTAGTCCCTCTGGTCATCCTTGCCTTTGTGTTTGCCAATCATTTCAACATTGTCGGCATGGGGAAAGACTTCTCCAGAAATCTTGGCGTACCGTATAATCTGGTACTGTTCATGGGGCTTACCATCGCGGCGATGATCACAGCTTCCGTTGTGGTCGTAGTGGGGGCGATCTCCTATATCGGATTGATCGTGCCGAATATCGTGGCAATGTTCAAAGGGGACAAAATCCGGGGAACACTGGTGGACACAGCCCTGTTCGGGGCAATCTTTGTCCTTGTGTGCGACATGATCGGGAGGATCGTCATACAGCCCTATGAGCTTCCTATCGAACTGATCGTCGGCATAGTCGGAAGCCTCCTCTTTATCGGGCTCCTTCTGTACCGTCTGAAACACGGAAGGAAGGCGGTCAACCTGAGAGGGCCGGAAACATCATGCTGTGCCGGCAGCATCTCCGGTTTGGACGGAGGTGACGGCCAATGAAGACAAAAGCATATTATATCAACATCAGGAAGCTGCTCATCATGACTGTGCTGGCGGTTCTGGCGTCCGCTGCGTATATGCTGGTGGATGTAAATTTCAGCAACTCAAAGCTGTTCGCCTACGCGCTGCAGATACGGACACCGAAGCTGATCGTCATGGTGATCACAGCGTTTGCCATTGGCGGTGCGTCCCTTATATTCCAGTCGGTGATCAATAATACGATCGTCACGCCGTGTCTGTTGGGAATGAATTCTCTCTACACGCTGATACACACCGGCGTGGTATTCTTCGCGGGCTCTGCCAGCATACTGGCTAACAACGCGAACGTCTCATTTGCGGTGGACCTGGTCATCATGGGCATCACGGCGACGCTGATCTACGGCTGGCTCTTTAAGAAGACAAACTATAACGTGCTGTATGTGCTGCTCATCGGGACCGTGCTGACATCGTTCTTTTCCAGCATCCAGTCCACTCTGACCAGGGTTATGGACCCGAACGAATATGACAATCTTCTGAACACGCTGGTGGCGAGCTTCAGCAGCATAAATTCGGAGATTATCGTATTCGCGCTAATCGTTCTTGTCCTTCTGGTCATCATCCTGAGAAAAGACCTCGCCCTTCTCAATGTGATCACACTTGGCAGGCAGCAGGCGATCAACCTGGGCGTGGATTATGACCGGACGATCCGGAGGCTGCTGCTGGGAGTGACGGTTTGCATCGCCGTGGCAACGGCAATGGTGGGGCCCATATCATTTCTGGGTCTTATCATCGCAAATCTTTCGCGTCAGCTCCTGCACACATACCGCCACGGCCAGCTCATTTTGGGAAGCGCTCTTTTCGGCGTGATCGTGCTGGTGGTCGGACAGCTAATCGTGGAGCATGTCTATACATATGCCATACCGGTGAGCGTGTTTATCACAGTGGGCGGAGGGATTTATTTCTTGTACCTGCTGCTGACGAGACGGAGGGTTTGATATATGATAATAAAAGAACTGACGAAAAAATATGATGGGAAGCCGGTGGTGGATTCTGTCTCATTTGAGATCCCAAAAGGAAAAGTCCTCTCCCTGATCGGTCCCAACGGAGCCGGGAAATCCACGGTCATGGGAATCATTTCCAGGCTGGTGGCAAGGGATGAGGGACTGGTTGATTTCCACGGAAAAGATATCGGCAAGTGGAAGAGCAAAGAGCTGGCGAAAAAGCTTGCCATCCTCACGCAGACCAATCATATCCAGATGAAACTGACTGTCCAGGAGCTGGCAGCCTTCGGGCGGTTTCCGTATTCGGGAAACCGGCTCACAAAAGAGGACAGGGTGATCATTGACAGGGCGATCGGATATATGGAGCTGGAGGAATACAAGGACAGGTATATCGATGAGCTCTCAGGAGGCCAGAGGCAGAGAGCCCTGATCGCCATGGTCATCGCGCAGGATACAGACTATGTGCTCCTGGATGAGCCCACCAATAACCTGGATATCTATCATGCCACAAACATGATGAAGATTGTCCGCAGACTGTGCGACGAGCTGGGCAAGACCGTGGTGCTGGTACTCCACGAGATCAACTACGCGGCGTTTTATTCCGACTATATCTGCGCGTTCATGGATGGGAAGATCGCGAAGTTCGGAACAGTTGATGAAGTGATAACAAAAGAGAATCTCTCGGAAATCTACAAGGTGGATTTTGAGATCCGGAAGATACAGGGAAAACCCTTATCGATCTATTACTAATGAAACAGTTTAAGAAAAGGAGAGAAAACAATCATGAAAAAAAGACTCATTACATTGATGCTGGCAGGCGCGATGGCATTTTCACTTGCTGCGTGCGGTTCAAAGGGAACGGAAGATACGGCGGCAGATGCAGCGGCAGATACGCAGACAGATGAAAGCAGTGATGCGTCTGAGCCTGAGACGGTGACTATTACCAGCCTCAACGGAAGCGGAGAGGAGACTTCTCTGGAAGTGCCGTACAAGCCTGAGCGTGTGGCAATCCTGGATATGGCTGCCCTGGATATCATCGACAGCATCGGAGAAGGGGACAGTGTTGTCGGAAGCGCCACCACATCTATTGAGTATCTTCAGGATTATGTGACAAATGATGCGATATCAAATCTCGGAACGATCAAGGAAGCGGACCTGGAAGCGGTCATGGCATGCGAGCCTGAAGTTATCTTCATCGGCGGGCGTCTTTCCTCCGTATATGATGACCTGAGCGCCATCGCCCCGGTCGTGTATCTCGCGACGGATACAGAGAAAGGGCTTGTGGAAAGCGTGCGCGACAACGCGTCAACGATCGCGTCTATCTTCGGGAAAGAGGACGAGGCAGATGCGCTGATGGCAGGATTTGATGAGAGGATTGCGGAACTGGCTGCATTCGCGGAAAATAAAACAGCGATCGTGGGCATGTGCACCAGCGGCGGGTTCAACATTCTTGGAAGCGACGGAAGATGCTCCATCATCAGTAATGAGATCGGTTTTGAAAATGTGGGGCTTGATGCGGAAGAAGCAACGTCCACACATGGAAATGAGGCTTCATTTGAATTTGTAGTTGAGAAGAATCCGGAGTATATCTTTGTCATGGACCGCGATGCGGCCATCGGCACAGAGGGAGCGCAGCTCGCTCAGGAAATCGTGGAGAATGAGCTCGTCCAGGGAACAGACGCGTATAAGAACGGCAACATCGTTTATCTTGGCAACCCGGCTGTGTGGTATACGGCTGAGGGCGGAATCAATGCGCTGGACATCATGCTCCAGGATCTGGAGGGACCTCTGCTGCAGTAATCTGCACAAAGCAGCAGAAAGCGGATATTGATATTTGGAAGCGGCCAGTCTTGTGAGATTGGCCGTTTTTCATTTACCTCTGACAGCCGCGGCCGGATTTGGCGGTCCCTGACAAAATGCTTTTTGAAGGAAAGATTGACGATTGCCATGTGAAAGTGTATCATGGTCCATGAGCTAAAGGAGGAAACATTATGTTTCGTGAGTTGAGAAGAAAAAAACAGGCGCTGTCGATAGAAGAATCCGCTGCTGTCCTGGACCGGGGAACGTCCGGCGTCCTTGCTCTTGCAGGAGACTACGATTATCCATATGCCGTCCCCATCAGCTATGTCTATGATGGGGAAAAGCTCTACTTCCACTGTGCCAGGAGCGGCCATAAGCTGGACGCCATATGAAGGAACCCGAAGGCATCCTTTTGTGTCATTGATCAGGATCACATCGTGCCGAAGGAGTATACGACCTATTTCAGAAGTGTTATTGTATTTGGCACGATCCGGATCCTGGAAAATGATGAGGAGAAATGGGACTCCATCGAAAAGCTGGCGCTCAAGTATGCTCCTGCCGATACGGAGGAGAATCGGAAGAGAGCCATTGAAAGAGAGTGGAAGCCTCTGTGTATGCTGGAAATGACACCGGAGCATATTTCCGGAAAAGAAGCCATTGAGCTGAAGAGATATGATTTATCTTACATATCAGAGTTTTTGCTGGAGATGGGCAGAGGAGGAATCGATGAGCAGTTAAGCGTCCATACAAAACAAAGAGGGCAAGCCATAACAGACGGTAATGTTAAAAATCGTTGCCTCCACCGTGAAAACATTATAGAATGAAATATATTTATGTAGAAATTAAATAAATCTCAGATATACAAAAAAGGGGTTGACAGTCATGTTTGGAAACTGCTACGCTCTCGAAAGACAGGCAGACTGACAGACAAGTAAAATCTGACTTTTTGCGTACTATAAAACAGGGAAAGACGTACAGAAGCACTGGTATATCCTAATCGTGGGAATATCTGTGCTTTTTTCGTGCTAGGAAAGGAGACATACAGAACGTGAACAAAAGATGGAGAAATGTGACTGCCTGTGCGCTGGCGGCGGTCATGAGAATCATCTATATCGCGCACCATGCCTATGCACAGGGAGCAGGGGAAGGGAAAACAGAGACTGTGACGGATGTGGAGACCGCGGCAAACAGTCTTTCCGATGAAAAGGATACCATGCCATCAGAGGAAGTATATGTAGCGCAGGATTCGGAGGGTAATAAATATACAACTCTTACGTTAATAGCAGCTATGGCAATATGGGAGGAGTCTTATACATAAACGGCGGAACATTTAGAGCTCCGGTAGAAAGTAGCGGAAATATGATTGTAAACGGTGGAGAAGCTAGAGATGTTCAGACTGTAGGCGGGGGAATACGACTGTAAATGGCAGAAAAATTGAAGTGTTATGGACAAACAGAGCAACTACGACTATCGAGAGCGGAGCTAGAGTGTGCCAAGTTGATGTTTCCGGGGGCACGGCTAATTTGAACACAGCGGATATTCAATATTTTTACTATTCTGGGGGGACAGTAAACTTTGGCGACAATGTTCTGAGCATTGACAAATCTTCCCTGTCCCTTGATACAGTTGATGAAAGGACAGAAAATCTCAGTGTACAAATAGGTTCAACTACTATTGAGGGGTATGAAAATCTGCCTGTATTCTGGGAGAACAGTAAGACAGAGGTGGCAACGGATTCAGGAAGCATGTCAAATGCTGAATGCTGAGGTGACAGCAGTAAGTCCGGGGACGACTACCATTAAAGCGACATCAGGAGGGTAATCTGTTTCCTGTGAGGTTACTGTAAAGCAGGTTAGTACACTTTCCATTCCAACAAAAGCAGATGAGATGAGGAAGCCATATGACGGAGTTCTGGTGGCTGGAAGCAGATCAAGGAAGCGCCTGCGGATGCCGGAAGTTATAAGGTCATCGCCAGAGTGGAAGCGGACGATGCTTACAGCAGCGGTACGGATGAACTGGAATTTACCATCAGCCATACAGCAAACGAGTGGACAGAAGAACTCTCCATTGCGGACTGGGCGTACGGAGAGACGGCAAGCACACTCACCGCTGCTGCGAAATACGGCGAAGTCATCTTCACATGCAGCGACAGCCAGGACGGTGAGTATGCAAGTGCTGTCTTATCTGCTGTCGCCCTTCCGGATGGTTCTGCATGGGTAGATGAAAGACAGACAGTTGAAACATGGGGGGTTCAGATATTCAAGGTGCTCTTTATGACGACAGATATGGAAAACTATCAGACCGTCTGCGAAAATTTGTTTGATGATTGGGAAGACATTACTCTCTCAAAAAGTCTTGAGTTTGCAAAACGGTTGTTCAAAAGTAAATATGTCTACATTGATGCACGACTTGAAGGTGTAGAGGCGACTTATGAGGCGGCATCTGAAATAATCGAAGATCTGCATACAAAATGTCAGGCAAGTATATACTGCACTAATCCCGAATACGGTGGATCGACAAGGAAAAAGACTTTAATGCGTTGTACAAGTATATCTTCAAGGCGCTGATAAGAGTGAGCGTCGAGTTTGCGACTCGTCCATCGACAGTATAATATCCTTATAAATCAAGCAAAATAGGAATTGCACATTTTCTTAAAATTAGCAGTCACCTATTGGCTCGTTTGGGGTGGTTTTGTCCTGTGGTGTCAGAGCCCGTAAAGCCTTATTTTACAAGGTTTTTGCGGGTTCTTACTTTTTGTCTGAGAGCGTCAAAAATCGTCATTTTGAAAGAAAATGGTGTAGTAAATGGTGTAGTAAAAGAGAAAATTATTATTCAAGTTTATTCAAACAGAGAACTAAGCAGTATTTATTTTTCATCTACAAGATGATTGTTATTTTTATTAGTGTAGAATTGAGCTATATGATCATAGATTTATTTGATTTCTATAATATAATAATTGGTGCCTGCAATTAAAACTATGAAAGAGAGTACAAGACAAGAAATGTGCTTTTTGTGTTATGTAAAGTAAATAATATCAAAACAAGGAGAAATGATGTGCGAGGCTATTAACAGAGACATTGCTGAATGAGAAGATTTTTTATAATAGTTGTTTTAGAAATGAATTATTCCACAGGAAACTCCAGATATGGTAGGAATCATTGACGAATAAGACACATACATAGTATAATAACTATGGGTAAGTCTGCAAATCGGGAGGTGGAGAAAATGAATTACTCACCATTAAGATATCCAGGAGGGAAAGCAAAATTTTCTCCATGCGTAAAAGGTATTATTCATAAGTCTGAAGATAAGATAGAGACTTATATAGAACCGTTTGCTGGAGGTGCCGGAGTTGCGTTGGATTTATTATTTTCAGGTGAAGTAAAGAGAATAGTAATTAATGATTATGATAAAGCTATTTATTCTTTTTGGAGAGCAGTAATTGAAGAAACTGATAGATTAATTGAGCTAATAAAAAATACAGAAGTTACTATTGGCGAATGGTATAAACAAAAGGAAGTTTATGTGAATAATGCTAATAGATATTCGGTTGAACTAGCTTTTGCAACTTTTTTTTTGAATAGAACGAATAGATCAGGAATATTGAATGCGGGTCCCATTGGTGGATATACACAGCAGGGTGCATATTCTTTAGATGTTCGATATAATAAAGAAAAGCTGATACAAAGAATAAAGAATATTGCAAAATTAAAAAAAAATATATATATATACAATAAAGAAATTAGAGCATTTATTGAACAAGTTCTTCCTAAATATTCAGAGAATGGTTTTGTATATTTTGATCCGCCTTATTATCGAAAAGGGAATAGATTATATAAAAATAGTTTGTCTCAAAAAGACCATAAAGAAATCGCAGCTTATATTAAAAATAAGGTGTCGTGTGAATGGATTATTACATATGATGATACAGAAGAGATTAAGGAAATTTATAAAAATGATTTTTACAAAACCTATAAATTGTCATATAGTTTAGTGAAAAGCGAGACAAAATCAGAGATCATAATATTTAAAAATAAAATGCTGTGCCCTTCCAATGAAGAGTTGAATAAAAATAATATAAAGATATTTTTTTACTAAAAGGATGTGATATTATGGAAAAAAAAATAGTATGTGGTCTGGAATGTCGATATTGCAAAATATTTCAAGGCCAGTATGAATTAGGAAAAATTGATAATCCAATAATTAGAACTGAAAAATATATTGCATTAGCGAGTTTGGGAAGTTTTATTAAAGGGTGGACATTGGTTATCCCCAAAGAGCATATATACTGCATGAAAGACAAATATAATGATTTAGAATTTATAAGCCTCTCGAATGAAATAATAAAAAGAATAAAGAATGCATATTCCAAGGATTGTATTTTATTTGAACATGGAGCAAATCATGAAGGTTCGCTAACTGCATGTGGTACTAATCATGCACATATTCATATTGTACCATATGATAAATCGTTATTAAGCGAGATGTTCCATTATCAAAAAGAATGGATTGAATGTAAAGCTAAAGACATAAGTGGAATTGTAGGGGATAATGAATATTGGTTTTACAGTGAAGATATAAATAATATGGACAATATCAAAGGGTACCTACATATTATTGAAAAACCAGAATCGCAATTTTTTAGAAAGTTGTTGGCAAAAAAAGAAAATTGTTTTGAGAAGTATGACTACAAGACAAATTGGTTTATGGAAATTGCTGAAGAAACTCATGATATGTTAAAGGATTAAGTTATGAATAATGAGGAAAATCTTTCTAACGATGGTAGAATCAAAGGTGAATACAAGACTCGATATGAGGATAAGCGTTGCAGGATAAAAATTATTCGAGATGCAATATACATAACATTTTTGATGATTTTAGCTTTAGTATGTGTTTTCTTGAATTTCTTAGGTGTATTTGAGGATTTTTTAGGAGTACAGGGTGATCAAAAAATAGTATTTCATAAAGTTATTTATTGTGTGTCTTCAGGGCTCTTAGGCGGCTCAACTTTTGGAATGAAGTATTTTTATAGAGTTGTTGCCAGGGGATTATGGAATGAAGATAGAGTGTACTGGAGATTCTTTTCACCGTTTATTGCGGTATCATTGTCTCTTGTAATGGCGGCCATTATGGTCAAAGCCGTACTTTCGTCTAGTTCAATGGCCATATCAATAGGATTTTTGACTGGGTATTTTTCAGACGAAGCCGTGAGTAAAATGTATGATGTAGCATGTGTTTTATTTTTAAAGTCAGATAATGGTGTAAATAACAGAGATAGTATTAATGATAAGATTGATGAGGATATAAAAGAAGATCATGACGATTTGGATAGTAAAAAAAGATGAAATAAAAAAATTATCTGTAAATCAGGTGTCTGTTGAAGAAATTGGACAAAAAGCTTGGGGGTTGTGTTTCATGCCAAAGGCCTGGACACGCCCCTTTTTTGTTGTTGATAAAGATTTCTTTTTGAATGTTTCACAGGGGAGTAATAATCGAGTTGTACAACAATATATGGAACGAATTGTGTATACAATTCGAGAATTGAATTTAGGGGAAAACCTGATTATTCGTTCGTCTGGAATTAAAGAAGGAATGTCTGAGAGAGGAAGATATGAATCGAAAGAATGTAATTTGAATAATCTAGAACAAAAATTAATGGAATTAATAAATATATTAAAATGCGATTCTGATCTTAAAAAGGTAGGTCTGCCATTAATCATTCAAACATATGTTAATTGTAATATTTCGGGACATATATCAAATGAACGAAGATTTGCAAAAGAAAACAGAGATTTTGTTGTAGAGTATGAAAGAAAAACGGCTAAAAATTCATTTATGAATGAAAGAAAAAAAATAGAGACTTTATCTGTTCATTTGCGTAATTGGAGAAGAAAATATGATATGGAAATATATGAGAAAAATCCGTTACTTATTAATTACAATCTAAGAGAAACCTTAAAAATTGCATGCGCATTTTTTTATTATAGTAGAAAGAGAGTACATATAGAATTTGTAGGTGATCAGGAAAAGTTGTTTTTAGTGCAATGTGATTTTGAAACTGAAAACGACGAAGCGGTAAATCCAGAAGAATATGATGTTACAATGTTTAAGGGACAAAAATTTATTCCGCAGATTCTTAGGAGAATTTCGGAGACAGATCAAGGAAAATATGCAAAAATTAATAATGTTTTTGTCTATAAAGCTGTAGGTGAAGTTATTCCACCTTTATTTTTATTAGATGATGTGAAGACGTTGAGGGAGTTGAAAAAGGGTAATATTACTTGTCAATTGCAAGAAGACATAAAATTTATGACCAAAGGTTCATTGGTTATTCGTACGGATGTTGCTAATCAAAATAAAGCGGTGGCACAGTTCCTAAAAAGGAGTAATGAGCTGAGATGTTATAAAGATGCAGAAGAATTTTTGGTTAATGCTAGCCGACAATTGGAGAAAGATGGAATCAAAGATTATGTTTTTATTTTTCATAACTTTATTCCAGCTAAAATATCTGCATTCGTTAATGCGAAGCCGAAAGAAGCGATAGTAGAAATGCAAACTTTATGGGGGTTGCCTGAAGGTTTGTATTATAATGCGCATGATAGAATTATCGTTGATACTTGTAAATCAGAGATAAACTGTTTGGAGAAAGACAAGTTTTTAGTAAATAAAATATCGTCTTACAAGGAGAGTTTCATTGCGCCTGATGAAAATGGGAAATGGATTGTAAAGAAATTAAAACAACCGTATGATTGGCGAGATACGATTGTTGACGATGAAATTATAAAAGATATAGCATATAGAGCACGAAAAATTTCTGAATATGTAGGTGAAGAATTGAGCATTATGTGGTTTGTTGGAATAGACAAAGAATATTATAAAACTAGTAATTTACCATGGTATCATGAAAAGTATGACAGAAACAGTTATTACTATACCAATCATTCCACTTTTAATACGCAATATAAGAAAAAATATTTTTATGAGAAAGAAATGCTTATTGAAACAGAGGAAGATTTAGAAAAACTACGCATAATGGATCCAAGAGAGGTAGGAATTGTACGAATTTATCCACGAAATGATGAGCTTTTAAGAAGCAAGCAATTTATTAATGAAGTAGGTAAAATTTGTAAAGAAAAAAAAGTCAATATTTTTTTAGAGGGAGCAGCATTAGCACATTCCTTTTATCAGTTAATGCGGACTGGAGTCACGGTTTTGAGTTCTCGTGAAGTAAAAGAAATAGAAAATGATAATGAAATCCAATTTAATAAACTGGTAAGAGATCGTATTCCTGAAATCATAAGAAAGAATGGAGAATATGCTAAATGTGTAGTTATTAAAGATGTGGGATTGATTAGAGAGATTAAAAATAAAATAATAGAAGAGGCATATGAAATACTGGGAGCTATTTCATCAGATGAGTTAATGGAGGAATTATCTGATCTTGAAGAAATATGTAGTGCATTGGAAAAAAATTACGATATATTACCACGAGATAAATGGCAAGAAAATAGTACAGATGAACTAAAAAAAGTGATTACATTCGAGGGAGCAGTTCCAGAGGGATATAAGCAGTATAGAATAGCTAAATGTGAGGGCAGGAGTGTTTTAATTGCTATGGAGCGACAAAAAAGTAATGTGCAGTTAGATTTTATTATAAATGGGAAGTTGGAAAATATAAAACAAAATAACCCTTTGCCATATATTGAAGGTAATAGAAAGAAAATTCTTCAAGGAGCCTTTAATTTACTGCAGGTTAATAATTCTGATCAGTGTAAAAAAATATTACATGAATTAAGAGAATTAAGTGGAGAAATTTTAAAACAAAACGGATATACGTTAGCACAATTTGAACAAATTAGAGAAAAAAAAGCCGAGAATAAAGGTAGATTTGATAAAGCCTATGTTTTGTTAAAGACTTCAAATGAAAAAAGCAAGGATGAAAATGGTATTGAACTCTTTGATAAAGAAGAACCGATGGATATTTTTGAATTACCTGAAATTTCAAGAGTTGATGTTGATACGATTAGAAAGGATGAATTATTAATTCGTTTAAAATTTCCAATTTATATGCGAAAAAATAAATGGTGCCTTAAAAGAAATAAAATATCAACATTTTTTAATGGAGAAGGGGATTTTAATATTACAAAAAAAATTTCTGGAACTGAAATTCAAATAGAATTTAATTATGAGAAAAGTGACTATGAACAGTTAGAATTTGATTTTAATAATAGATTAAGAAATTAAAATTCCTGGCACAAGGTTCAGACGATTTATGTATTGTTTTAGAGTGCTCTTATATTGTAACATCAGTATACAGTAATTTATCTGTCCAAAAAAGTATCAGTTATATAATGTATTTATGGGGAAAGTGAGTTTGAAGAAGATATTCTTTTATTTTTAGACAATTAGGTTCTTGAAGACTAATGTGAGTGTCGTAATTCTTAGCTTTAGTAACAGTAAGTGATAGAGGAGGTGCATAATGGCACAATTTGACTGGGTAGATTTTTATAAGGCTTTTGCTAAAGCCTTACTTCATTACAAAGGCAACCGTTCCGCTTTAATTCAAACCATTAAAAAGGTTTATGCAGAGATTGAGATTAATCTGCCTACACTGGAGCGAGATAATCAGATTGTAGACATAGATCCCTTTACCGTATTTGGTTTGTTTAATAAGAGTAAGTTAAAGGAATCAAACAGGGTAAAAATTATTACGGCGTTCGCAAGGGAACTTGCTGTTGATGCTGCAGTTCCTACCTCGTTTGATGCTGTCCCAGTTTTGAACAACCAGAACGCTACCTTCTATTACTGGTGCAAATGTCAACCACTTTTTTACATTGTTAGGTAAGATGTTTTTTACACCGTATGGTAAGGAGTTTTTTTCATACTCTGGTAAGCAGATTTTTACATCGTAAGGTAAGCACTTTTTTACTTTACCCGGT
>DWYM01000104.1 GCA_019118665.1 Candidatus Mediterraneibacter intestinipullorum | reverse complement strand
TAATCTCCTGCCCGGTATTGATCAATTGTGTTTCCAGCTCGCTCGCCTTTGTGATCAATGCATCTAACTCTGTCTGCAGTTCTGTCAGTTCACTCTGAGCATCTTCTTTCTGATCTTCCAGCTCATCCTGAGCAGGCTCCGCATACACCGGAATCACAGCCAGAGAGCAGATAAGAGCTGACGCCAAAAACTTATGTACCTTTTTTAACCTCATCTTTTCTCCTTCCTCTGATCCAGGAGACATATCCCTGCATCCATAAGCGATATGACAGAAAATGGGGCGATCCCCCAATATCCCGCAAATGCTCCGGCAGGGAAAATCTACGTTTCTTCCGCAATATTGTATAAATTATAATAAATTACAGCCATAATTTCAATGCGATTTCAATTTTTTCACATTATTTCACAAACAATTTATCAATATAACAGTTTCTGAGCTAATACAGCAGCTTATTTCCTTTTTCACATATCGCATAGATCTCTTTGTATTTTTCTTCGATCAGAGGGGTCAGTTTCTCCGTCTGTTTCCTGGCAATGCTTTTGTAGAGAAAATAAGGAAGAATCCATCCCAAAAACGCAGGTATCGCCAGCAGGATACACAATATGACCCGGGGTGGTTCCGCGGTTACCGCGAAGACAGAACCCGCCATGAACGAAGTGCCCATGATCCCGGCAGCGATCGCGCACAGGGAGGCTGTGGAGGTCTTTGCGCTTTCCAGTGTGTCGATCTCTCCCACACAGGCTTCGAAATTCCTCTGCAGGCGGGTCAGTTCCATTTTATTGATGATTTTCCGGCTGCGTTTCAGGCGGATGGACATCTTCTTTTGATTTCCCGCCTTGTCGCTATTCTGGCCGTACGGAAAATTATCATCCATTTCCCAGCCAAAACATTGATATCCGTCTATCAGAAAAGAGACCCGGCCGCTGTCGGCGGTCACTGTTTTATATTCATATCCGGTAAACTCTCTCTTCTTTACACCAGCCTCTTCCATCAGCCCACACCTTCTTCCTCATTTTCAGCTCCATCCGGCAGCGGGATACTCATAAGAAAGGTACTGCCTTTTCCCGATTCGCTGAAGACGCTGATCTCAGCGTCAGATAATTCCAGCACTCTTTTAACGAGAGCCAGGCCAAGTCCGTTTCCTTCTTTTGAATGGGAAGTATCCCCTGGTAGAACTTATCAAAAATGTGCTTCATGCTGTCCTGATCCATGCCGCATCCGGTATCTGAAACAGAAACCTTTACAAATCTTTCATCCGAAGTCTGCGTAACCTTTATCTTCCCTCCCGGCTCTGTAAATTTGACCGCATTCGAAAAAAGGTTATTCCATACCAGCTCAAGGAGACTTTCATCCGCCTCCACCAGCGCACGGTCTTCCAGGTCTGTCTCCAACTCAATTCCCTTTTCTTCCCATGCGTCTTCAAACTGAAGGATACATTCACATAGCTGCCTGCACACGTCATAAGATACGACTTCCGGAGTGATCGACTGATTTTCCAGCTTGTTCAGCTTCAGTATATTGCCAACCAGATCGGAAAGCCTTTTTGCCGCTCCTTCGATGTTTAATGCGTACTCTTTTCTCTGTTCTTCTGTTGTATGCTCTGACCGCAGGAGCTCCGCGTAATTTTTTATGATGGCGATGGGAGTCTTCATCCCGTGGGAAACATTTGACACAAAATCTGTTTTCAGCATTTCAATGCTTCCCAGCTCTTCCACCATCTTGTTGAAATCCATGATCATGACATCCAGATAGTCCCATTTGTCCTGCGTATGGATCGCAGGCACATACACGGAGAAATCACCGTTCGCCACCTGGTCTGTAGCTGCCGCAAGTTTATGGAGGGGTTCCTCGTAGGTGTCCTTTATTTTCTTTCTCGTAAACAGAGTAAGCCCCACTGCCACGAGCACCCAATACGCCATAGGTACGCCCGACTGAAGAAGCCCATTCCATCCTGCTTTGTTCATAAAAACGATCAGTCCGGTGTGGATGCCTGACATCAGGAAAAGGACCCCCAGGTAGATCGCGAAAAGCGAAGCCGGGAATCGGCTCTCCTTTACCTCTCTCCGCTTATTTGTCTCTCTGCTCTTCATTGTAAAACCGCCTTATAGCCAAGCCCTCTCACTGTCACGATCTTAAAGCCATCGCAGTCTGGAAGTCTGTCTCTTAGTTTCGTCACATACACATCCACCTCCCTGAGGCCGGCGCCGCTGTCGATCCCCCAGAATTCATCCATGAGCTGTGCTCTGGAAAATGTCTTCTTGGGATAAGATAACAATTTGAAAATGATGTTGAACTCTCTGGTCGTAAGGCTGATCTCCTCTCCATTCACCTCGGCGCTCATGGCATCCGCGTCCAAGAGGAGATTGCCCACTGTGATCTTGCGCGCTGTCTCAATGTTGGCCCTTCTGAGCAGCGCCCTGACCCGCAGCAGAAGTTTGCCCAGTTCAACCGGCTTTACCATGTAGTCATCGATCCCGAGCTGAAATCCCTTCTGCTTAGAGGGCAGGTCATCCTTCGCCGACATAAAGAGGATGGGGATCGTCTTATTCACCTGCCTGACAGACCGGGCAAACTCAAATCCAACGATCTTGGGCATCATAATATCCGAAATGATAAGGTCGTACAGGTTATTATACATTTCCTCGTACGCCTCGTTTGCTGACAGACATCCCCTGGCCTGAAAACCGCTGTCATTTAAATATGTGCATACTATCTGATTGAGCTTTACGTCGTCTTCCACTACAAGTATGTGTATCACGAAGATTCCCCCCTGTTCATAAATCCGGTATCTGCTCTGCAAATACAGAATACCGGTTGATTGTTTTTATTATATTTGAGTTTTGTTTCTAAATCGTTAACGCCAGCTTCCCACGCCCATTTGCTTTTTTCTCAGAGGATGTGTTATCCTGTTAGAGACATTTAAACCAACGGAGGTACCTGAATATGCAATTTACATTTGCACACAACAATCTGAATGTTTATGACCTTGAAAAATCTCTTGATTTTTACAAAGAAGCGCTTGGGCTTACGGTCACCCGTACAAAGGAAGCAGAGGACGGCAGCTTTAAGCTGGTCTATCTTGGGGACGGAACGACTCCCCATCTGCTTGAGCTGACATGGCTGCGCGATATGGACCACCCTTACAACCTGGGAGACAACGAATTTCATCTCGCATTTGTCACGGATGATTTTGACGCCGCCTACGCAAAACATAAGGAAATGGGCTGCATCTGCTTCGAGAATCCCGGCATGGGCATCTATTTCATCTCAGACCCGGACGGCTACTGGCTGGAGATCGTACCGGCAAAATAGGCGCGCCTTTTCAAAATAAAAGCAGGATTTTTCACAAGGCAAAAAGGACTCTGTGTATGAAGCACAGAGTCCTGATCTTTTATCATGTAAAACTTTTCTTAGATTCTCCTAGCAACGGACGTATACCATCCCTGCCTGCACCGGACCGATGATAACGCCTGCTCCCTCAGTCGCGCAGTGGATCATCTGACCGTTGCCTATGTAAATACCGCAGTGACTGTAATTCACACATACATCGCCGGGCTGCGGATCGCTTACTCTCGGCCATCCCAGGAATGTTATCGTGCTTCCGAGACGCGAGTAATTTCCAGTCAGGCAGTACGCCACAAAGCCTGAACAGTCAAATGCTCCCGGGCTGCAGGCTCCCCATACATACTCGGCTTTGCCAATGTAGCTGTATGCACGGTCAACGACCGCGTTGCCTGTGACCGCATTGTACGGAGGTGTTGTGCCGCCGGAACCGCCGCCGGTATTGACGGTATTATTATTGTTATTATTATTCGCTGCCTGCCAGGCCGCTTCCTCTGCTGCCCTGCGCTCTTCCTCTGCCTTTCTCGCGGCTTCCTGGATCATCTCATCCAGATTGGAAATCTCATCCTGTTTGGAAGCGATCGTCTCATTCAGCGTTGCCTGCTGATCCTGATATTCCGCTTCCGTAGCCTGAAGGCTCGCCATCTCCTGCTCAAGCGTTGCCTGAAGATTTTCAATCTCCGTCACTGTGTTCGCATATTCCTGGAGCTGGGTACGGTCATACTCATGTACTTTCTGCGAATATTCTGCCTGAGTCAGCATATCGGAAATACTTCCCGATGACACGACCTTTTCCATGGTCGCAGTACCGCTTCCCGACTCATACATAAACTTGATGCGAAGCTTCATCGCTTCATACTGTTCTTGTTTCTTTTCCTCAGCCGCAGCCAGATCTTCCTCGGCCTGCATGATTTCCTGTCCGGTACTAATCAGTTCATTCTCCAGTTCGCTTGTCTTCTGGATCAGTGCGTTAAGCTCTGCCTGAAGATTCCCCAGCTCACTCTGGACAGCTTCTTTCTGATCCTGCAGTTCATCCTGGGTAGGCTCCGCGAATGCAGGAGTCACTGCCAATGAACATGTGAGCGCTGCTGCGATGAGTGCGCTATGTACTTTTTTCAACTTCATTTTTTCACCTTTCCCTATTAAATTATCTATGTCCCCACATATGTGCATAATACAACAGAAAAAAGGGATTTTCAACAGTATTCCTGAAAAAAGCACAATTGCAGGGTAAATCTACGACCTTCTTATCTGATATGTAATAGATTATAATAAATCAACAGGAAAATTTCAATATATTTTTAACAATTTTGTAATATTCTTTTTGATCACTCTGCCGGAGGACTTGATATAAAGATACGCCCCGGCGTATCCCGCATAAAGCGCAGGTTCCGTCCGGGGCGCATTTTCCCGCCTTATTGTCTGCAGATTTTGTTCCGGGATCTTACTGGATCGAGAGATTCGTATATCCCATCAGGCTTTCATCCACTTCTTTCGCCGCCTCGCGTCCTTCCCGGATCGCCCACACGACAAGCGACTGCCCTCTGCGCATATCGCCCGCAGTGAATATATTTTTTACACTCGCATTGTATCTGCCTGGTTCTGTCTTCACGTTTGTTCTCTCGTTTACTTCCACGCCAAAGGCCTTTGTCACATAGCTCTCGCTTCCCAGGAAACCTGCTGCGATCAGGACAAGATCCACATCCACCGTGTACTCGCTGCCCTGGATCTCCGCCATGACCATCCTGCCAGTCTTCTCGTCTTTTTTGCTTTCCAGCTTCACGAGCACAGCTTTGCACACCCTGCCTTTTTTGTCTTTGACAAATTCTTTCACGGTCGTAGTATACACGCGGGGATCCTGTCCGAAGACAGCGATCGCCTCCTGCTGTCCGTAATCTGTCTTGCAGACGCGCGGCCACTCCGGCCATGGATTTCCTTCTGCTCTTGCATCCGAAGCCTTTGGCATCATCTCCAGCTGGAGCACAGACTTCGCTCCGTGACGAATGGATGTTCCCACACAGTCGTTTCCTGTGTCTCCGCCGCCAATGACCAGGACACGCTTGCCTTCCGCGGAGATATAGCTGCCCTTTTTCATCTGATCCGGAGCTTTCGCCTCAGACTGTTTCTCGTCTGTCCACAGCGCTTTTGTGGTAGACTTCAGGAAATCCACGGCAAAATAAATCCCTTCCGCATCCCGCCCCGGGACTTTGATGTCTCTCGGGTTTGACGCTCCGCAGGCCAGGATGATCCTGTCATATTCCTTAATGAGCTGTGCCGCCTTCACATCCTTCCCTACATCACAGTTCAGCCGGAATTCAATCCCTTCTTCTTCCATGATGCGAAGTCTGCGGTCAATATACTGCTTCTCCAGCTTCATATTCGGGATGCCGTAGCGCAGCAGTCCTCCGGCCTTATCCTCCCGCTCAAACACGGTCACGGTATGACCTCGCCTGTTCAAAAGATCAGCCGCAGCCAGCCCTGCGGGACCGCTCCCGATGACTGCCACCTTCTTGCCGGTGCGCACCTTGGGCGGCTGCGCCTTGGCATAGCCTTTTTCAAAGGCATTTTCAATGATGGCGTACTCATTGCTCTTTGTCGCCACCGGATCTTCATTGAGCCCGCATGTACAGGCATGCTCACAGAGCGCAGGGCAGACCCTTGCAGTAAATTCCGGGAAATTGTTCGTCTTGATGAGACGGTAATACGCCTCTTCCCAGTTGCCATTGTAGATCAGATCGTTCCACTCCGGCACCAGGTTGTGGAGCGGACATCCGCTCGCCATGCCCATCAGATTCAATCCGGACTGGCAGAAAGGGACGCCGCACGCCATGCAGCGCGCCCCCTGGAGTTCCTGCTCTTCCTTTGAAAGAGGCGTATAGAACTCATTGAAATGTCCGATCCGCTCAAGCGGAGATTCCGCAGCCTTGTCTTTTCTTTTATAGTCCATAAATCCTGTCGGTTTTCCCATCTTAACGCCTCCTATCTTCCATTCTTTATCATGTTAAACGCTTCGATCTTCGCCTTTTCCCTGCTCAGCCCCTTTTCTTCCATCTGGATGATCGCAGACATCATCTTCTCGTAGTCATCAGGAATGATCTTCTTGAATTTTGGGAGGTATTCTTCAAAATGATCCAGAATACGCTTTCCTATCTCTGAATTTGTATAGGAAACATGTTCCTGTATCATCCCTTTGAGCTCCTGAACGTCATATTTGTCCGTCACGCGCCGGATCTTCACCATCGCCTTGTTGACCCTTGTGTAGAGCGTGCTGTCTTCATCCAGCACATAGGCAATACCGCCGCTCATTCCCGCGGCAAAGTTCTTGCCCACCTTGCCGAGAATGACCACGCATCCGCCGGTCATATATTCGCATCCGTGATCGCCCACGCCCTCTACGACGGCACGCACGCCGGAATTGCGCACGCAGAATCTCTCTCCCGCCACGCCGCTCACATATGCCTTGCCGCTGGTAGCTCCATAAAAAGCAACATTTCCGATAATGATATTTTCGTCCGACTTAAATGTCGTGCCCTTCGGCGGATATACGATCAGCTTGCCGCCGGACAGACCTTTTCCGAAGTAGTCATTGCTGTCGCCTGTCAGCTCCAGGGTCAGACCGTTCGGGATGAACGCGCCGAAGCTCTGGCCGCCTGCACCGCTGCACTTGATCACAAAGCTGTCCTCTTCAAGTCCCTCCGGATATCTTCTCGTAATCTCTGATCCGAAGATCGTTCCGAACGTACGGTCCGTATTGGTCACATCCACCTCTATGCTCCTCTTCTGACCTTTCTCAAGAGCCGGGAGAAGCTGTTTTACAAGCACTTTTTCATCCAGTGTCTTTTCCAGTTCAAAATTGTAGGCCTTTTTCGGGTCAAAGATCACGGCTTTTTTCTGCTTTGCGTATGGATTATAAAGCACGCCGCTTAAGTCCAGAGTTGCCGCACGGTCAGATGTGGCATCATCTTTCACCTTCAGGAGGTCTGTGCGTCCCACCAGTTCATCCACTGTGCGCACGCCCAGTTTTGCCATATAGTCTCTTAATTCTTCTGCTATGAACCGCATGAAGTTCATCACATACTCCGGTTTACCGGCAAAACGCTTGCGCAGCTCCGGATTCTGGGTCGCCACACCCACAGGACAGGTGTCCAGGTTGCAGACGCGCATCATCACACACCCCATGGTCACAAGGGGAGCCGTGGCAAAACCGAATTCCTCCGCTCCGAGAAGCGCCGCGATCGCTACGTCCCGGCCGCTCATGAGCTTGCCGTCCGTCTCAATGCGCACACGTTCCCTCAATCCGTTCTGGATCAGAGTCTGGTGTGTCTCAGCCAGTCCCATTTCCCACGGAAGGCCCGCGTTCTGGATAGAGCTCCTCGGGGCAGCTCCGGTGCCGCCGTCATATCCGGAGATCAGGATGACGCCTGCCCCGGCTTTCGCCACGCCTGCCGCGACTGTTCCCACGCCCGCCTCGGATACGAGCTTGACGGAGATCCTTGCGTTTTTGTTTGCGTTCTTACAGTCATAGATAAGCTGCGCCAGATCCTCGATCGAATAGATATCATGATGGGGCGGAGGCGAGATCAGGCTCACGCCAGGCGTGGAATGACGCGTCTTGGCCACCCACGGATAAACCTTGCCGCCCGGCAGGTGACCGCCCTCTCCCGGCTTCGCTCCCTGGGCCATCTTGATCTGGATCTCCTGGGCGCTCACCAGATATCTGGATGTCACGCCAAACCGTCCGGAGGCCACCTGCTTGATCGCGGAGCACCGGTCTGTATCCAGCCGCTCGATCTCCTCGCCGCCTTCTCCTGAATTTGATTTTCCATGAAGCCGGTTCATGGCGATGGCAAGGGTCTCGTGCGCCTCTTTGGAGATGGAACCATAAGACATGGCTCCGGTCTTAAATCTGGTGACGATGGAATCCACGCTCTCAACTTCTTCGATCGGAACGCCTTTCTTCGGATAGTTAAAGTCAAGCTGTCCTCTTAAATTGATCTTCTCGCCCTCTTCGTCCGCCATCCTCGTATATTCTTTGAACATTCCGTAGTCTCCGCGTCTTGTGGACTGCTGGAGCATGTGGATGGTCTGGGGGTTATACAGATGTTCTTCCCCGCCGCTCTTATATTTGTGTTTTCCCACGCTGTCCAGCGTCATATCGCTGTCCAGTCCAAGGGGATCAAACGCCTGGGTATGGAAGGCAGTGTAGTCCTCGGCGATCTCCTCGATCCCGATTCCTCCCACACGGCTCACGGTATCTGTAAAGTACTGGTCGATAAATTCTTTTTTCAGTCCGATGGCCTCAAAAATCTTTGCTCCCTGATAGGACTGGATCGTAGAAATCCCCATCTTGGAGGCGATTTTGATGATGCCATGGATCACCGCGCTGTTATAATCATCCACCGCCGCGTAGTAATCCTTGTGCAGCAGCCTTGACTCAATAAGCTGGCGGATAGACTCGTGAGCCAGATATGGGTTGATCGCACAGGCTCCGTATCCGAGGAGGGTGGCAAAATGATGCACTTCTCTTGGCTCGCCGCTCTCCAGTATCATCGCCACGGATGTTCTCTTCTTCGTGCGGACCAGGTGCTGCTGAAGACCGGACACAGCGAGCAGGGATGGGATCGCCACATGGTACTCGTCCACCTCCCGGTCAGTCAGGATCAGGATGTTGGCGCCCTCGCGTATCACACGGTCCACCTCCACAAAGAGATATTCCAGCGCTTTCTCAAGGCTTGTATTCTTATAATAAGTGATCGGTATCTCCGCCACCTTAAAGCCTTCCACATTCATGTTTTTTATCTTCAGAAGGTCTGTGTTTGTGAGGATGGGATTGTTCACCCTGAGCATCTTACAGTTCTCTTCCTTTTTCTCAAGCAGGTTGCCGTCCTTGCCAACGTATATGGCAGTGGACGTCACGATCTCCTCACGGATCGCGTCTATAGGCGGGTTCGTCACCTGGGCGAAAAGCTGCTTGAAATATCCGAACAGAGGCTGACGTTTCTTTGACAGTACGGAAAGAGGCGTATCGATCCCCATTGCCGCGATGCCCTCAGCGCCGCTTTTTGCCATCGTGAGGATAGAAGTCCTCACATCCTCGTACGCGTATCCGAACGCTTTCTGAAGACGCGTACACTCTTCTCTTGTGTATTTCGGAACGTCTTTGTTCGGGATGGGCAGCTCCTTAAGCTGGATCAGGTTGCTGTCCAGCCACTCGCCGTAAGGCTCCTCATTCGCGTATTTCTCTTTCAGCTCCTCGTCATCAATGACCCTGCCTTCCACAGTGTCCACGAGCAGCATTTTTCCCGGATGAAGACGCTCTTTCACAAGGATCTTTGCCGGATCGATATCCAGCACTCCCACCTCGGAAGAGAGGATCAGGTTGTCGTCGTCCGTAATGTAATATCTGGACGGACGCAGACCGTTCCTGTCCAGCACCGCGCCCATCACATCTCCGTCTGAGAAGAGGATGGAGGCCGGACCGTCCCATGGCTCCATCATCGTCGCATAATACTGGTAGAAATCCTTCTTGTTCTGGGACATGCTCCGGTTGTTCACCCACGGTTCCGGGATCGCGATCATCACGGCGAGCGGAAGCTCCATACCGCTCATGACCATGAACTCCAGCGCGTTGTCCAGCATCGCGGAATCAGAGCCCGATGTGTTGATCGCCGGGAGAACTTTGTGAAGTTCGCCCTTCAGGCCGCCTGCCTCCATGGTCTCTTCCCTTGCGCGCATCTTGTCCGCATTTCCCCGGATCGTGTTGATCTCACCGTTGTGCACCATCAGGCGGTTCGGATGAGCCCTCTGCCAGCTCGGCGCTGTGTTCGTACTGAACCTGGAGTGTACCATGGCAATCGCGGACTCATAATCTTCATCCTGAAGATCGCCGAAAAACTGTCTGAGCTGTCCCACAAGGAACATTCCTTTATATACGATCGTACGGCTGGAAAGAGAGACTACATATGTATCATCGCTGCTCTGCTCAAACACGCGCCGCACTACATAGAGTCTCCGGTCAAAGGGAAGCCCCTTCTCAACCTTTTTCGGGCGTTCGATAAACGCCTGCATGATATAAGGCATACAGTCCACAGCTGCCTTTCCCAGCACCTCGGGATGGATCGGAACTTCCCTCCATCCAAGGAAATTCAGCCCTTCCTTCTTGACGATCACCTCGAAAATATTTTTCGCCTGATTGCGCTTCAGCTCATCCTGAGGGAAAAAGAACATTCCGACTCCGTAATCTCTTTCATCCCCAAGGCTGATCCCCAGCGGCTGACAGACTTTTTTAAAGAATCTGTGGGAAATCTGAAGAAAGATACCCACACCGTCTCCGGTCCTGCCTTCCGCATCCTTTCCTGCCCGGTGTTCCAGATGCTCTACGATCTCAAGAGCCCCGGCAACCGTGCCATGGCTTTTCCTGCCCTTAATATTCACAATGGCGCCGATACCGCAGTTATCATGTTCAAAGTTCTCGCGGTACAGCCCATGCTGGTTTCCGTTTGCCTGATTCATAGCCATTCTCCTCTCTTTTGCATTATATGCAATGACTATACACGATTTTTTCCGGTTTGTAAATAGGAAATCTCTTTCAAACGTCTGATAATTCGACTATTCATATTTTTTATTTAAATAGTCTGTAAATTTGTATTTTATTCACACATTAACACTCATTATTGAGTTCAGATACATACCTTGTTATCTCTGGCGTTCCTTTCAATTTTGCCGCAAAAAAATATGGCAGAAATCAAATCTGCCATACACAATTTCATTTATTATTTACCGGAACATATCCAACGGATTTTGTCTGTCAGCCCGAGGGTCATCCTTCCTTATGTCTCCCAATATCCTCTGGATCGCCACAAATACCACCGAACAGATAAACGCGCCGGCAATCGCCGCTCCTGCTACCCTCACCGGATCAGTGCCCAGCCATCGGAATAATCCCACATCTGTAAAAACCAGGGAGCCTGTGTTTATCGTAATGTGAAGCAGCACCGGAGCTTTAAACGATCCGAATCTTTCGTAAAGATACGAGAGCATCAGGCCTAACAGAAACGCGGTCACAGTCTGTGTCGCATTCGTATGGATAAACGCAAAAAATATTGACGAACAAACCGCGGAGTACCAGAAGCCCTGCATTTCCCGAAACCGCTTAAACAGGATCCCCCTGAACATCATTTCCTCAGACACCGGGATCAATATCCCGAGCACTGCGAGCCGCACCGGAAATCCTGCGGCATACAGCACCTGTGCCGTCTGCTGGTACTGGCTGTCCAAAAACGCGAGCTGCGCCATTGCTATCAGGCAGGTCATCCCAATACTTCCCGCCGCGCCCATGAGAAAAATAAGAACATAGGCAGACACCGGTTTTCTCCCAGAGGCAGCAATCCCATTTGCTTTCTCCAGCTTCCTGTCACTTTTGAGCAGGATGTATGTCAGGATCAGCGTGCTCAGAGCAGCAGCCCCCATGATCTCTATCTGGTGCCGCTCTATGATCGTAAAAGCCGGCTCCATTGCCACCACATAAACTTCCATGACCTCCTGCATACTGAGCACCCTTCCCGCTCCGGTCCGCATGAGGTCAGCATAAGCGCCCGGCACATAGGGGATACAGATCACAAGCATAATGACAAACTGTACAGCCCACTGGAGAGCCAGATAGGCAAGCAGCGGTCCGGCAAGTCTCCAGAACGGATTCTTTCTCTGAGTCTGATTCATCCCATTTCCTCCGCTTTCTCAAGGATCCACGCCCGCATGTCCTCTTCCTTTCCCTTTGCCGTGCCCTGGACCATTTCCGGTTTTCCTCCGCCCCGCCCTTCAAAGACAGGATTGAACTCCTTTGTCAGAGCGCGCATATCCATTTTCCGGCTGCCCATCACATACCGGTAAACCGATTCCCCTGTCTTGTGGAACACCGCGCACAGACCATGTCCTGTCTCCAACACGCGGTTCATGAGCAGCCGCATGGATTCCCCTTCTATATCCTCTGTAAACAGGCAGACAGGCTCGTCTCCTGCCGGAATGTTCTCTGCCATGCATGCGATCAGTTTCTTTTCTTTCTCCGCCAGCTCATATTTCAGGTCAGCGCATTCCTTCCTCAGATGTTCCACCGCTCCCGCAGTTTCATTTTCCCTTGTACACAGCATTGCGGAGACCGCTTTTGCCTGTTCCTGCTTTAGAGCGTAGTCCGCAAGAGCTCTTACTCCGCAGAGCATCGTCACTCTCACGCCGCCTTTATATCTTTGGACATTGGTGAGTTTAATCAGCCCGATCTCTCCGGTCCGTTCCACATGAGGAGCACAGCACGCGCACCGGTCATAACCAGGTATCACAATGATCCGCACCTGTCCCTGTATCTCGATCTTACTGCGGTACTCTATCCGGGCAAGCTCATTTTCAGTCGGGTAGACAGTCTCTACTTTCAGGTTCTTCCACACCGCATTGTTTGCTTCCATCTCGATCTCAGCCAGCTCTCCCGCCGTGATCTCTCCGCTGAAATCCATAGTGCAGACTTCACTCCCAAGATGAAATCCCACGTTTCTGTACCCGAAACGGCTGTGGATGAGACCCGACACGATATGCTCCCCTGTGTGCTGCTGCATCTTCATGAAACGTTCTTCCCAGTCAATACAGCCCTTCACCCGCACCCCAATTTCCAGCGGGGCGTCTGTATAGTGGATGATCCTCCCATCGCTTTCCCTGACATCGAACACCTTCACTTCTCCGAGCACGCCGGTATCCGCATACTGCCCCCCTCCTTCCGGAAAGAAGGCCGTTCTGTCAAGCTCCACCTCAAACACATCCTGCCCGGAACCTTCGGACACCGAAGAGATCCCTTTCTTTTGTTTTTCCACGGTCAGGGGACGGCACGATATCACTTCCGCCTCAAATTCCGCAAGATGGCTGTCTCTGTAAAACAGTTTTTCTGTCATTTTAAGCCTACATCCTTTCCGGAGCTTCAAATCCAAGGAGGCCGATGCATGTCTCGAGCACCCGCTTCGCCAGCACCAGGAGCGCAATATATCCTGCTCTCCTCTCCTCGTCCTCCTCGGACAGGATCTTCGTCTCATGGTAAAATTTATTAAATTCATTTGCCAGTTCATAAATGTACGCGCAAAGTCTGTGCGGCGCCGTCTCTTCATAAACCGCTTCAAATACATCGTTAAATTTCAGCACCTGGAGCATCAGAGCCTTCTCATATCCGTTTTCCGCGGGACGCACCTTAAGTCCGTCCAGGCATCCTCCGTTCTCCTTATATTTATTGAGGATCGACTTGATGCGCACGATCGTATACAAGATGTACGGCCCTGTATTTCCTTCAAAAGAAGTAAAACGGTCCACATCAAAGATATAATCCTTTGACGCCTGATTGGACAGGTCTCCGTATTTGATGGCAGCCAGCCCTACGGTCTGCGCGGTCTGCCGGGCTTCTCCCTCCTCCACGGTGCGGTTGTCCATGATCTTCTTGTACATTTCTTCATCGATCTCACGGATCAGGCTCTCGAGCCGCATCACTCCGCCCTCGCGGGTCTTAAACGGTTTGCCGTCCTTTCCGTTCATGGTACCGAAGCCGAGGAACTTCAGCTCTGTCTCCGGACGTACGATCCCGGTCTTTTTCGCGCACCGGAATACCTGTGTAAAATGAAGCTCCTGACGCTTGTCCACCACATAGATCACTTCATCCGGCCTGTAATCCTTTTCACGCTCCACAAGAGTCGCAAGATCCGTTGTGTCATAGAGCGCAGCTCCGTCTGATTTCAGAATCATGCACGGCGGCACTTCTTTGTTGTCCGACTCCTCCTGGACATCAACTACAAGGGCGCCTTCATCATAACGCGCATATCCCCCATCCTTCAACATCTGTACCATATCCGGGATGTACTGCTGCGCGTCCGCCTCCCCTTTCCAGAGATCAAACTCCACATTCAGTTTCTCATAGTTCTTTTTCAGATCCGCCACGGACACATTCATGATGTGGTTCCAGATTGCCCGGTATCCCCGGTATCCGTTCTGGAGAAGATAGGTAGCATGCAATGCTTCTTCTCTGTATTCCTCGTTCTCTTTGGCGTATGCGCTTGCCGTGGGGTAGATTTCTTCCAGCTCGCTGATCGTAAACGGCGGTTCCTCCGGATACTCACCGTCAAAGGCTTCATCAAAGTATGGGAGATCCGGCTGACGCTTCTTCAGCTCCGTAATAATAAGCCCCATCTGGTAGCCCCAGTCGCCGAGATGGATATCCCCTATCACATGATTGCCTTTAAAACGGATGATCCGCTTCACGCTCTCCCCGATGATGGCAGAGCGCAGGTGCCCCACATGGAGCGGCTTCGCCACATTCGGTCCGCCGTAATCGATCATGACCGTCCTGGGAGCTTTCTCGTCTTCCACACCCAGCTTCTCCTCCGCCGCCATCTCATTCAGGTAAAGCGCAGCGCTTTGGGCGGACAGCTTCAGATTGATGAATCCGGGCTTCACCACGTCCACCGACTCAAAATACGCGCTTTCTTTCAGATTCGCCGCCACATCCTCAGCGATCATAAACGGCGCTTTCTTATATTGCTTTGCCCCCGCCATCGCACCGTTGCACTGGTATTCGCACAGGTCCGGACGGTTCGAGAGAGTCACCTTGGCAAGTTCCTCGCCGTACCCCGCCTTCTTAAAAGCATCTCTCATCTCTATGGTGATCAGTTCCAGCAATGTCTTCAATTTGTTCCACACTCCTTTAATCCGTATGAATGTTATTCTAACATGTAAGCAGGAAGACAGCAAGAGTTCAATGGGGATTTGTCTGCGGGGCGGTGTGGGTGGCTGAGGCGACTTCGGAATGAGGCTTCCAAAATTAAAAATCCGGGGCTATGTTCTTAGCATAGTCCCGGATTTTTAATTTTGGAAGCCGCCCCGGCAAGTCCGAATTTATCCCAGCATGGGCACTTCCTGCCCCCTGAGCCGGATAACCGGTCCCCCGGTCCCCTCAATGTACTCCCTGGTGATCTCAACCTCTCCGATGCTGTCGTCCTTTGGTATCTCGTACATAATATCCAGCATGAACTCCTCGATGATCGCGCGCAGGGCTCGAGCCCCTGTATCCTTCTTCATCGCCTTCTCCGCGATCGCCTCCAGAGCTCCGTCGTTAAAGTCCAGCCGCACCTCATCCAGCGCGAGCAGCTTCTGATACTGCTTTAAGATGGCGTTCTTTGGCTCTTTGAGTATCTTTACCAACATATCTTTATCCAGACTCTTCAGTGTGAATATAATGGGAAGGCGCCCAAGAAATTCCGGGATCATACCGAATTTTCTCAGATCTTCCACTGTCACCTTGGACAGGATGTCTTCATCATTATCATACTTGTCTTTCAGCTCAGAATTAAATCCCATGGAAGTCTTCTTCTTCAGCCTTTCCCTGATGATCTCTTCCAGATCCGGAAAAGCGCCGGCGCAGATAAAGAGGATGTTCTTCGTATTGACCGTAGTGAGCGGCACCATGGCATTTTTGCTGTTCGCGCCCACCGGGACTTCCACATTGCTGCCTTCAAGGAGTTTCAGCATCCCCTGCTGCACGGACTCTCCGCTTACATCTCTCTGGTTCGAGTTCTGTTTCTTTGCGATCTTGTCGATCTCATCGATAAAGATGATACCCTGCTCTGCTTTCTCCACGTCGTTGTCCGCCGCCGCAAGCAGCTTGGATACTACGCTTTCGATATCATCGCCTATGTATCCCGCCTCTGTCAGGGATGTAGCGTCCGTGATCGCCAGCGGCACATCAAGAAGACGAGCCAGTGTTTTTACAAGATAGGTCTTTCCGCTTCCTGTCGGTCCGATCATGAGCATATTGGACTTCTCAATCTCAATATCATCCGCCGTACCTGCAGCAACACGTTTATAATGGTTGTACACTGCCACGGACATGGCTTTCTTGGCGTATTCCTGGCCCACCACATATTCATCCAGCTCCGCCTTGATCTTGTGGGGCGCCGGGATTTTTCTGATGTCAAGCTGATGATACTCTTTCGGCTTTTCTTTCTTTTTCTTGATCTTCTGCTGCCTGGGCTGCATATTCTCCAGGTCCGACATATTGAGGAACTGGACGCCCGGCGTGTTCATGAGCCGGTTTAAATCCACCGCGCCGCTTGTCATCGCGTCAAAGCTTTTCTGCATGCAGTCCGGGCACACTGTGATATTATTCGGAAGATCGATCATCTTGCCTGTCACACTCTCCGGGCGGTGGCAGATGAAGCAGATCTTCTCATACTCGTCTTTGTCATCTTCCTTTTTGTCCGAAGCAATGACCTCATCCCTGCTTTTTTCTTCAGCAGACACCTCTTTGCCGCCGTCTTTTCCAGAACCGTCCTCCGCACTGCTCCTTGTACTGTTTTCAACATTGTTCTCTGCACGGTTTTCTATATTTTTTTCTGTATCTTCTTCATCCACTAAGATGAAATCCTGATCTGACATAAATTGTTCCCTTCCATACATCAAACATTTCCGGGGACTTCGTGTTCCCGCTGCTTCTGTCTTTGCATCCTGTCTCCCCGGATGCCTTTTATTATAGTACACTTGTATTCCTTATACAAATGAACTTTTTCTAAACGCCGTCCCTGTTTTCTGCTGTTTCAAAGATGTCCTGCTCAAATGTACGGCTCCTTATTCCGGCCCTTACTGGATTTCCTGGAGACGCAGCCCCGCCGTGTCTGTCACCGGCAGAGAAAATACGACTGATTTTGCCTTGCTCTCAAGCCCGGCCTTTTCCATAATGGACCGCATGATCGAATTTTTCATCTCGGATTTGGCTACTATAAAGATCATTTCTTTTTCATCCGCGATAGAGACTCCGAGGAATTTCTCCGCCTTCTCAAGGCCGGTCCCCTTTGCGTGGATGACCGTTCCGCCGCCCGCGCCCTGCGCTCTTGCGGCCTCCATCACCAGTTCACTGTATCCCTGGTTCGCGATCACGATGATCAGTTCATATTTCGTATTTTTCATCACATTCTCCTCTTCTATTTCATATGACTGTCCTTCCAGAAGGAACTGAAATACTGTCTTGCCACCCACACTGGAGACGGGGACAAGAAATGCGATCCCTGTGCCCGGGACGTCGATCTGCAGACTGTCTTCCATATCTCTTTTCACATTTTTCCATGTCTCGTCAGATATGACTGTCATCGTCACCATCTTCTCTGCCAGTTCCAGACCGAGACAGTCAAGGATCTCGCTGGTCGCAGTCCCTCTTGCGAGGGTACACAGCACTGTGGACAGCGCGTTCTTCTCATAGCATGCCATGAGCTGGCGTCCCATCGTCCGTTTTGTAATCGTCATCAGCAAATAAATTTCACTCATATCATACCTCTTAAAGTTCTATAATCTCATCATCCTCAGACTGGACAAAAGCAGCGTCTTTTTCTCCTGTCTCCGCTTCTTCAAGATGCCGTGAGCTGATCCGGTATACAAGACCTAAGACTTGTATCGTGATCAGGGGCGTCATAGCTACCATTGCCACCACTCCGAACGCATCTGTAACAATATCCCCGCCCACGCTCACACATGCTCCGATCGCAAAGGGGAGCAGGAATGTAGCTGTCATGGGCCCGGACGCCACACCGCCGGAGTCAAACGCGATCGCCGTAAATATTTTCGGCACAAAAAATGACAGAATGAGCGCCACCGCATATCCCGGTATCACGAACCAGAAAATGGAGATCCCGGTCAGCACACGGATCATGGCCAGCCCCAGCGAGGCCGCAACACCGATGGAGAGACTTAAGCTCATGGCATTGGCGCTGATCGCCCCGGATGTAATATCCTCCACCTGATGGGTCAGGACAAACACTGCCGGCTCCGCGCGGACGATAAAGTATCCGATGACCATGCCGATAGGAACGATCACCAACCGGTACGGATTGTCGGCAAGCACCTGTCCAAGATAGTTTCCGGCCGGCATAAATCCGGCATTCACTCCGGTAAGGAAAAGGACCAGACCGGCATAAGTATATATCATTCCCACCGCAGTCTTTATCAGCATCCTTTTGTGCATCCTTTTAAAAATGATCTGAAAGATCACAAAGAATACGATGATCGGAAGCAGAGAGACCGCCATCTCTTTCATGTATTCGGGAAGCTCTTCTGCAAAAAGCCGCCACAGCTCAACGGAATCGCTGATCTCCGGTATCTTGTCCGGCACATACTGCGCGCTCTCCGGCCGATAGATCAGGCTGAGCACAAGAACCGACAAGATCGGGCCCACTGAGGACAGTGCCACGAGGCCGAAACTGTCATCCTCCGCCCTCTCGTCGCTTCGGATCGCGGAGATACCGATACCCAGAGACATGATAAAGGGCACGGTCATAGGCCCGGTCGTCACGCCGCCTGCGTCAAACGCCACCGCGATAAAATCCCCCGGTGCGAGAAACGCCAGTCCGAATACGATGACATACAGCACGATCAGCATATGTGCCAGCGTAATGTTAAAGAGCATGCGCAGGAGCGCCGCTATGAGAAAGAGACCCACGCCAAACGCAACGGAGAGCACCAGAACGATATTCGGCACTGCCGGGACCTGCTCCGCCAGCACCTGGAGATCCGGCTCAGATATGGTAACGATGAAGCCGAGTATAAAACTCAGCAGGACCATAACTCCCAGTTTTTTTGTCTGGGTCATACAGATCCCCACGTTCTCACCGATAGGGGTCATGGACATTTCCACGCCCAAGGTAAAGAACATCATTCCCACGATCAGCAGCACCGCTCCCAACAGGAAAGCCAGAAGGATTCCCGGTTCCAGCGGCGCGATCGTAAAGCACAGTAGCAGCACGATCGCAATGATGGGAAGAACTGCTTTCAGAGTTTCATTTAATTTTTCATGTAATTTTTCCAGTAGTCTTTCTTTGATTTTTACTTTTTTTAAATTCACGCATTCCCTGCCTTTCATATTTGTGCTTCAGCCACATACCGGCGCTGTCCAGCCGGACAATATGGCCTTTGTTTTCCACACTGCTCACCCCTTAAGCATCTGCAAGAACTCTTGTTCAGATATGATGGGGACTCCCAGTTCTCTTGCCTTTCTGTTCTTCGATGAAGTTGAATTGACATCATTGTTGATCAGATAATTTGTCTTTGACGTCACACTTCCGGTCACCTTTCCTCCTCTCTTTTCGATTTCTTCTTTTACTTCCGCGCGGTTTGCAAAGCGCTCCACGCTTCCTGTAATAACAAAGTTGATTCCCGCAAACTTCCGGCTGTCCTCTGTCTCCTCTTCTTTCGGTATGTCGACTTCCTCAAGGAGACGCCGGAACACGTTCCGGTGCTCTTCATCAGCAAAATAATCCACATACGCCTTTGCGATCACACCGCCCACACCGGATATCTCATCCAGTTCCTCTTCCGTGGCGTTCAGCACCTTTTCCGGATCATGGTCAAAGGCCCTGCAGATCATCTTTGCGTTGGCGATACCGATGTTCGGGATGCCAAGACTGTACACAAGCCGGGGAAGGGTTGTCGTCCGCGCGGTTTTTATACTGTTCTGGAGATTTTCATAAGATTTCTCTCCAAAACCATCCATGTTCTTGATCTCTTCCGCATAGCGGTCCAGATGAAAGAGATCCGTCAGGTCTTTTATATATCCGTTTATGATAAACTTCTCCAGTGTTGCCTCGGAAAGTCCCTCAATATTCATGGCGTCCCGGCTCACAAAAAGGGTAAATGACTTTACATGCTTGGCCTGACATTTCGGATTCGTGCAGTACAGTGTCTTCGTCTCGTTTTCCATGGAGACGCGGGTCGCTCCGCCGCACACCGGACAGGCCGCCGGGATATCCTTTACCCCGCTGCGGGTCAGGTTTTCCGCTATCTGGGGAATGATCATGTTCGCCTTGTACACGGTGATCCTGTCTCCGACCCCCAGCTCCAGTTCTTCCATGATACTGATGTTGTGGACGCTGGCGCGGCTCACTGTCGTCCCTTCCAGTTCCACGGGCTCAAAGATGGCCACCGGGTTGATCAGCCCTGTCCTGGAAGGGTTCCACTCGATTTCCTTAAGCGTGGTCTCCCTGATTTCATCCGCCCACTTGAACGCAAAGGAATCTCTGGGGAACTTTGCCGTTGTCCCAAGAGACTGACCGTAAGCGATGTCGTCATACACGAGCACCAGTCCATCCGACGGCACTTCGTTTTTTCCGATCTGTGACGCGAACCAGTCCACCTCCTCATCGACAGTCTCCCGCGTGACCGGATGATTCTCCACCACATCAAACCCCTGCTCCTTCAGCCACTGCATCTGGTACATCCTTGAATTGTGAAAATCCACATCTCCCGCGTTCACAAGAGTAAACGCATAGAACCGCACCTTCCGTTTCGCCGTGATCTCATTGTTAAGCTGGCGGACGGAACCGCTGCACAGATTTCTGGGATTCTTATATTTCGCGTCCGCGTCCCCGATCTCCTCATTGATCTCCTCAAAGTCTTTATAAGAAATGACCGCTTCTCCCCTTAAGACAAGCTCGCCCTCATATGGGATATGGAGAGGAAGGTTTCGGAACACTCTCGCGTTGTTTGTGACCACTTCCCCTACTTCTCCGTTCCCTCTGGTCACCGCCTTTTCAAGTGCGCCGTCCCTGTATGTGAGGACAATGGTCAGGCCGTCCAGCTTCCACGAGATCATGGCTCTTTGATCTCCCAGGAACTCCTTCAGCCGTTCCACGTCCTTTGTCTTGTCCAGAGAGAGCATCGGCCTCTCGTGCTGTTCCTTTTGCAGCTCGCTCAGCACCTCATAGCCCACGTTGACCGTGGGGCTGGCCGCGAGAGTAGTATTCAGCTCTTTTTCCAGCGCCTGGAGTTCATCATAGAGCTGATCGTACTCATAGTTGCTCATGATCTCCGTATCTTCCTGCTCATAAGCGCGCCGCGCCCGGTTCAGAAGGTCTACCAGATCCCGCATCCGTTTCATCTTGTTCTCTGTCTGATTCTCTGCCTGATCCGCAGTCTTTTCTATCTTATCCGCTATATGGTCTGCCATAATCTCATGCTCTCCTCTCCCGGCTGCCGTTATCATTGCGGCTCTGCCGGAGAATCTTTTATTTCCTCATAGAGCTCGTCAAGCTCCGCGTCCGTCAGCTTCCTGTACTGTCCTTCTTTCAGGCTTCCCAGCCGGATGTTCACGATCCGGACGCGCACCAGATCCCGCACCTCGTATCCGAGAGCCTCGCACATACGCCTGATCTGACGGTTCAGCCCCTGGGTCAGTACGATAGAAAACGTATACTTTCCCATCTTCTCCACCTTGCACGGCCTTGTCACCGTATCCAGTATGGAAACCCCTTCTGACATCTGTTTCACGAATTCTTCCGTGATCTCTCTGTCTACTGTCACCTTATATTCCTTTTCATGCCGGTTGGCGGCGCGCATCATCTGATTGATGATATCCCCATTGTTCGTCATGAGCAGAAGCCCCCGGGAATCTTTATCCAGGCGCCCTGCATAAGTGACGCGCACAGGATAATCCAGGAAACGTACGATACTGTTTCGCTCTCGTTTCTCCTCCGTACAGACGATGCCCCGGGGCTTATTGACCGCGAGCACGATCATCTCATCCTGTCTTGAGACAACTTTTCTCCCGACTTTCACCACCTGCCCCGGAGTGATCCGCATGCCGGTCCGGGCCGGACTTCCATCCACGGATACCTTCCCCTCCTCAATAAGGCGGTCCGCTTCCCTCCTTGAACAAACGCCTGCCTCGCTTAAATATTTGTTAAGCCTTACCGGCTCTTTCTTCTGTAAAAATTCCTCTCTTATCCGATTACTCACCTGTAAATACTCCACTGATATTATTGTCCGTCATAAATGTATTTCCACTGTAAAGGACCAGGATATCCGTGATCCTGTATGTGTCCATGATATCCTCCATCGTACCGCTGTAATACCTGGGGTCCACCACGACGATCTCTCTGTAATACGGCGTCAGAAACGGAATGAAGCAGTCCGCAAAGGAATCCTTTACCACAAGAAGACGTTTCCGGCTGGTGGACACGGTCCTGATATCCATGACCGATGTATTTCCTCCAAAGAACACTCCGTATTTGTCTCTTGTCTCAAGCTTGGAAGAATCATACAGAGAGGTCCGTTTCTTTCCCTCATCCACATAATTCACGACCACATCGTCGTCCCCTTCCGTGGGCACATATATGTCGATCTGCTCTTTCTCATTGAGTCCGACCCCGCTCTTGGACGCCAGCACTCCGTTAAAACTGTCCGTCACTGTATAGGAAACATAGTCGTCAGACACATCGCCTTCGATCCCGAGGCTGGCCGCTGCTTCCCGGAATACATAGAACGCCCCCTGAGTCGTCCAGTGATGGTCTGTCTTATAGTATAGCTTTTCCGTTTTATGTCTATTCAGTATGGAATATGCGTCCACCCAGTTGACAGAATCCCCGAGTCCCCTCTCCACCATGCTGAACATCTGCCGCTGGTCCTCCACAGTGGCAAAAGCCGGCAGGCTGTCGCTTAAAATGCACGCCGCGTCAGGGATCAGCATAACTGTTGTCCGAATATCCGAGTAGGTGTCTGCCAGGCTTTTCACTGCATTGATATTTTCAGAGAACAATTCCTGGTCCGGCGCCGCGATATCCTCCAGAAGCTGACCGTCCCTGCCGATATAGACACCATTCTCCATCCTGCTTCCTCCCAGCCGGTCCAGACCGACCTTGAGGCCACGCCACAGATTCCTCCCCACAAACTGGTCACTCATGTAGCTCTCCCACTGCTCCATGAAATCTCCGTTCAGGATGCTTGTCAGGCCCGGTGCGGGCAAAGTCTCCAGCATCCGGTTTTCCTCCTCCGACTGTTCTTTGTCCGGAAGGATGAGATTCACGATCAGCACAAGAAACAGACTCAATATAAATATTTTCCCGAGCAGGCTCTCAAAACGCCTTCTTCTTTTTCTGTTATCCATAGCACCCACCTAAAATCTGAAATACAAAAACGGATTAAACGTATCTGTCACAAGAAAAGCCACGGAGATCACAAATATGCCCATGTATATGATCACAGACGCCGCTGTCCCGGCCTTGCCGTTCCTGATCAGCCGGGGCACAAGGCTGAGAAGCCGCAGTCCCAGCGCGGAGGATCCGAGCACTGCCAGCAGGTATAAAAGCCAGTGTGTAAAAAGCAGGAACGCTCCCTCTGAGTCCACGATCCCTGCCCCGCCTCCGATCATGGAGCCAAGATAGCGCAGCGCATACCCAAGACTCGGGCTGAAGAAAAATACCCAGCCCACCAGCACGAGCACTATGGTATAAATATGCCTTACGATTCCCGGAAGACGGTCGAGCGACACTCCCCATACATATTTCTCCATCACGAGGATCACTCCGTAATACACGCCCCACGCGATAAAATTCCACGCCGCGCCGTGCCACATGCCGGTCAGCGTCCACACTACCATCAGGTTGAAAATATTTCTGGATACAGAGCACCTGTTTCCTCCCAGGGGAATATACACATACTCCCTGAACCATGTGCTCAGAGAGATGTGCCACCTTCTCCAGAATTCCGTGACGCTCTCTGATATATAGGGGTAGTCAAAGTTCTTCTTAAACTCAAAGCCGAACATTTTCCCCAGCCCCACAGCCATATCCGAATATCCGCTGAAATCAAAATAGATCTGGAACGCATAGGAAAACACCCCCAGCCATGCCGTAAGTACAGAGAGGCTGCTCGCCGGCATAGCCGCGATCTGCTCAAACGCCGCTCCCACGGTATTGGCAATGATCACCTTCTTCGCCAGGCCGATGATGAAATACCTTACGCCCTGTCCCATCCTGCGCGCAGAGATGCTCCTGTTCCGGAGCTGGGCCTCGATATCCACATATCGGACGATGGGACCTGCGATCAACTGGGGAAACATGCTGATATACAAGGCGAAATACAGGATATTCTTCTGCGGATCCGCCTTTTTCCGATAGACATCCACGATATAAGAGATTGCCTGGAATGTGTAAAACGAAATCCCCACCGGAAGCGGAAGCTCCCGGTATGGTATATCCGTGGGAAGGATGGAATTCAATGTGTCCAGCAGGAATCCGTAATACTTGAAGAATCCGAGAATGAGCACATTGACCGTGACGGCAAAAGCCAGGCTCAGCTTTGCCTTCCCTGGATCACCCTCCCTGGCTTTGATGTCCCGCCCGCAGAAATAATTGAAAAGAATGGACAGGATCATGAGCGCCACATAGACCGGCTCACCCCATGCGTAGAAGAACAGGCTCGCAATGAGAAGGATGACATTCTTCGCCCTGTCCGGGACCATATAATAAACTGCCATCACCACAGGCAGAAATAAAAACAAAAATGTAATACTGCTGAATAACATCCGGTACTATCCTTTCTCTACAGACTGCTGCTGAAAACTTCCAGATATTCCTCCGCTTTCGGCGCGGCGGCAAAGAAAATATATTTTCCTCTCACACTCTGCTTTGCATCCTCAAGCAGTTTTACTTCCTCCGGCGCGTAACCGTCGAAATCATTCTTTCTCGCCTCCACCTGCTTCTCGATGGCTGCTGTGACTTCCTGCACCTGACTGTCATCCTTTACCCGGATGACCAGGACTTCTTCCGCAGAGATGCTGAACTCAGAAGCATAATACATGACCCCCGCATAATCCGCTGCACTAAGACCGAATCTTCTTTTAAACGCAGCTCCATCCTGCCGCGCCAGATTGCTCTTGTCCAGAGAACTGCTGACAGCTCTCTCCACCTCGTCAAAGGGGCGGCTGCTCCCGCTCGCATACAGCAGAAGGAGCGCAACAAACGCCACGATCAGGATAAGAATGACATATTTCATAACATGGGCGATCCCCGGTCTTCCTGGTCTCATAACGCAGCCACCTCCGCCATCCGTTCTGCCCAGATCGGATAAAAATCCGCCTTAAAATGCACGCCGTCCTGCTCATAATACTGCTCTTCCGCAAGACTTGTATTATCGATGAACGCGACAGTCTGACTGTCACACAGTTCCTTCAGCGCCTCGTTGTAATCCGGGATCCTTACCAGCAAAGGTTCTCCGGCTGTGGCTTTTTCCTGTACAGGAAAGATGGAATTTACAAAAATATGCGCGTCAGGCACTTCTTCCTTAAGATGCGTGAGCACAGCCCGGTATTCAGAGACAAAACTTTCCACATCTCCATTTGTGGCAGTCACATCATTCATTCCCAGATACAGAAAGAGAACGCCGGGACTTAATTCCTTTACTTTTTCGATCTGTTCGTCCAGCTCGTTCAGGTGGACGCCAATCTCCGCCACAACGCTGGAGGCATTCAGGATATCATATTCCAGAAATCCCTGTGCCACGGAATCCCCCAGCACTACGGAGCCTGTGAACTTTTCCTTGATGCTGCGCGTATCTTCCGCATTGTTGTCCTGCCGCTCAAGCAGACTGATCTTCTCTTCGATGGCATTGATATTGCCCGCTTCCTCCTTCTCAATGTATTCCAGGCCTGCCGACGTGTCCGCGCCGCTGCCCAAAAGACCTCTCACGCCCTGGATGATAAGTATGATGACCGCAGCAGCAGCTATGATACATATACCAAGGACAATTCTTCTTTTTGTTCTCTGCTTTATCCTGTCCATAAATCTCTCTTGCTCTCTATGTGAATGTTATATATCTCCATGAAAATATCCTGTGGCGATAATACGCCACTTTATCTATATAATAATACTTTTTTTGCACATAAAAGTCAATGACGGCACTTTTGTTTTATGGTATAATGATTGCACTATGTGCAACCCGGACCGCTGAAAATGCCCCCATATCTATCCGGTCGCCCCTGCCGCGGCGAAAAGATATAAAGGAGCCTCATATGATCTTATTTTCTCTTACAAACATAAAAGAATCCATGGCGCACCTTCTTCTGTCCGACACCTTTGACAGCTTTTCTTTCATAGAAGGAGAGATCGTGACCTTCAACACATTCCGTATAGACGGCCTGATACAGAGAGACTTTTTTGATACGGATGCGGTTCTGCCGGAATATTCTCCATGGAAAAATCTCCGGGAATACTGCTTTTCTGTCATCAAGGGAAAGCGGACTCCTTTGAGATTCCGGTTCGTCTTCAGCCTCTCCCATGGGAACATCGACAGGCTGATCGAGCAGAAAGCCCTCTCCGTGCGCCCGGATGAGGTCCAGGGACTCTATCTGAATATCCATTACGACGGAAAACAACTGACCTGCGTGACCGGGGCTTCCTTTAAGACTTTTAACATGGATAAGACACTGGAACATGCCTGGGATGAAGTGGTGGAGAAATTTCTGAAACAGAAAGGGATAGAGTTTGAGAAAAAGTAATATTCCAGGATATATTTTCGGGGATAGAAATGTGTGGCTCGGCTCCACTCCAGGAAACCGTATCCACACATCCCCATCCCCGAAAGAGGTCTTTTGGGATTTAGCAGAGAGGATATTTCTCTGTCAGTTCTGCCGTCATCTTTCTTGCGGCTTCCACGTTTTCTTCTCCTTCGATCACCATTGCGATGATCTCCGCGATTTTATCCATATCCTCCTCTTTCATGCCTCTTGTAGTCACAGCGGGAGTTCCGAGCCTTACTCCGCTTGTGACAAAAGGAGAACGAGGATCGTTAGGTATGGTATTCTTATTGCAGGTAATATGGGCGTCGTCCAGCCGTTTCTCCAGCTCTTTTCCACTCACATTTTTCTCTGTCAGGTCCACTAACATCAGATGGTTATCCGTATCGCCGGATACGATCTTAATGCCTCGCTTCTTAAGCCCCTCGCAGAGCGCCTTCGCATTTTTCGCGACCTGTTTCTGATATTCCTTGAACTCAGGCTGGAGCGCCTCTTTGAAGCAGACCGCCTTCGCCGCGATCACATGCATGAGCGGGCCTCCCTGGATCCCGGGGAATATCGCCTTGTTAAAATTGAACTTCTCGTTCATCTCATTGCTGGAGAGGATCATTCCGCCCCGGGGGCCTCTCAGTGTCTTGTGCGTAGTGGTAGTCGTTACATGAGCGTACGGGATCGGGCTTGGATGCAGCCCCGCTGCCACCAGCCCTGCGATATGCGCCATGTCCACCATCAGATACGCGCCGACTTCATCCGCGATCTCGCGGAAACGTTTAAAATCAATCGTGCGCGCATACGCGCTTGCCCCGGCAACGATCATTTTCGGCTTGCACTCCTTTGCGATCTCCAGTACCCGGTCATAATCGATCAGGCCTTCGTCATTGACGCCATAGGGCACTACGTTGAAATATTTTCCAGACATATTCACCGGTGATCCATGGGTCAGATGTCCGCCGTGGTCCAGATTCATGCCCATAAATGTATCGCCCGGCTCAAGCATGGCGAAAAAGACCGCCATGTTCGCCTGCGCGCCGGAATGGGGCTGGACATTTACATATTCACAGCCGAACAGCTCTTTTGCGCGCTCTCTTGCCAGATTTTCAGACACATCCACGCACTGACAGCCGCCGTAATATCTCTTGCCCGGATACCCCTCCGCATACTTGTTCGTAAGCGGGCTTCCCATGGCTGCCATCACCGCCTTGCTCACCCAGTTCTCGGATGCGATCAGCTCGATGTGGGAGTTCTGTCTCCCCATCTCTGCCTGTATTGCGTCTGCGATCTCCGGGTCTGTTGTCTTGATTTCATCGAAGTCGTACATTTTTATTCTCCTCCATATCATAATCTTACCCGCCGTGGGGCGCTGCTTATAGTGCTGATTATAACACGGCTCGCCTGCTTCGTCTACGGTTTAATTGTCTGCCCGCCCAGTGTCAATTGTCTGCCCGCTCTGACGCCGTTCCTCAATTATTTTTTGTTATTCTTTTCTGGAATGGTGCTCCTTATGGTCCTGCATCCACTGTTTTTGCAGCTTCTGAAGGATTCCCTTTAAGGTTTCCTGTTCTTCCGGGGAGATAGCGGAGAGGATCTCCTTTTCATCTCTTCCGTGCTCCTGTACTTTTTCGCTTTTGTGCTCAGCCACCTGTCCGCAGATGGAAAGCAGTTTTACCAGTTCATGTTTGCTTACTGATTTCATCCTAGGTTCATCTCCTTTTTTCCACGCCTCCTCACCTCCAAAGGCGCCGGAAACCTGGGGCAGCATCGCCTGATCTCCCGGCGCCATGAGCTCGAAGAAGAGTTCATGATTATACACGCCCCCTCCGTTATTTCGCACCGCGGTCCGAAGCCCATCAGGAAGTTCAGAGAGATTTTTCAGAAGCTCCTCAAGTGTCCATGAGGATACTGGGGATATTCCTCCAGTGCCTTGTTCAGATTGTCCACATAGATCTTCAGATGCCTGTCATGATGAAAACGCATTGTCTCCGTATCAATATAAGGCTCCAATGCATCATAGGCATAAGGAAGAGGTAATAATTCAAAAGGGTATGTCCTGTGGTTCATTCTAAATGAAACCTCCTTTCTCGATTGGTCTGTTGATTAGCTGTAGTTAGTTTTGGCTAACTAACAAAATTATA
>DWYM01000103.1 GCA_019118665.1 Candidatus Mediterraneibacter intestinipullorum | reverse complement strand
CTGCGACCGCGTCCAGCACGTTGCCGATCACTTCGCTGTGGATGCCTGCCTGCTCCTTCAGCCTGGCGATCAGTCCCAGGTTGATCTCCTCAATGGACATACCGTTCAGCGTTGTGTTGAGCAGCATGTTCAGCTTCAGCAGGTTCTCATTACTTAATGTTTCTCCGACCTCAATGATCTTATTCTTGATCACATTGCCTCCGAGGACAATGACTGCCACGATCTGCTCTTCGTCCACCTGTGACAGTTGAATGAACTTCAGCGTGTTGCGGCTGTTCACCGGAGCTGATACCATAGTCGCGTAGTTCGTATTGGAGGCAAGCACTTTTGCCGCCTGCTGCAATACTTTTTCGACCTTGTCAGCCTTCTCCAGCATTGCGTCCTCCCGCTCTGAGATCTCCTGCTCCTTCTCTTCCATCAGCATATCCACATACAGACGGTATCCCTTGTCTGAGGGAATCCTGCCAGCCGATGTATGAGGCTGAAAGATGTACCCGAGATCCTCCAGATCGGCCATCTCATTACGGATCGTTGCGGAGCTTAAATTCAGTTCCGTGTACTTGGAAAGCGTCCGTGATCCGACCGGCTCCCCGGTCTCGAGGTAGTTCTGTATGATCGCTTTCAATATTATGAGTTTTCTTTCACTTAACGATGTACCGAAGGCCACAGCTCCGCCTCCCTCCCTCTATTAGCACTCCCTCGTTTTGAGTGCTAACACCTTTCGTATATAAAGATAGCACCCGGATTTCTTTTTGTCAACAGTGTTTCTATATTTTTTATAATTCAAAATTTTCACACATGCCTGAATGTATCTCCGGAAGGATTTGCGCAGGTACGGCATTATCCGGCAGGCTGATCCTGCCTTCGTCACTCCCTGTCACAGAATAAACTCGGCAAACACAACATTGCTCACATCTGTCCCTCTCTCAGTCAGGAACAAACGATCCCCCTCCTGCGCGATCAGTTCCAGGCTCAAAAATCTCCGGATCTGCCTGCCGTACACCTCTTCGACCGGTTTCCCGAAATTCTCCCGGAACTTGCGGCAGGATATTCCATCGGTCTTACGCAGTCCAAGGAACATGAACTCCTCCATCTGATCTTTTTCCGTCATGGTCTCGATCGCTTCCGCGGCTTTTCCTGCCGGATCTGTCTTTCCCGGCTCTTCTGATGATATTTCCGATGCCGCCAACTCATTTCCTCCAAATATACTCATATATTTCCCTATATCCGCGGTGTTATGAAAACGCTGCTCTCTGACAAGCGAGGAGGCGCCGAGACCAAGTCCGAGATATTCTTTTCTCTCCCAGTAGCCCAGATTGTGACGGCACTCGTACCCTTGCTTTGCGTAATTGGATATCTCATACCGGTGATATCCGTACTCTTTCAGGATACGCTCTGTCATCCGATAGATTTCCCTCTCCGTATCTTCATCCGGCAGGGACATCCATTCTTTCCCCTCCATACTGTCTCGTACATTCCCGCTTTCTCCGTAATGGTCATAAAAAGGAGTACCTTCTTCTATGATCAGGCTGTACGCAGACAAATGCTCCGGTCCGAGTTCCGCCGCTGTCCTCAGCGTCCGTTCCCAGCTCTGCTCTGTCTGTCCCGGGATCGCTGAGATCAGGTCCATATTGACATTTTTAAATCCCGCTTTCCGCACAGTCTCCCAAGTATCCAGAAATTCCTGATATGTATGGATGCGCCCCAGCATTTTGAGTTCTCTGTCGTCCGCTGACTGGAGTCCTATGCTGAGACGGTTAATGCCGCTTTTCTTCCAAAGGGCGGCTTTCTCTTCCGTCACAGTGCCGGGATTGACTTCCATTGTGATCTCCGCGTCCCTGCCGATATGAAAAGCCTTTTGAAGGGCATGAAAAATACGGGCGGTGTCCTCCCCCGTCAGCACAGAAGGAGTTCCCCCGCCCAAAAATATGGTGCTAACACGGTAATCCCGGTAAGCCTCTTTTCTACTCATGATCTCCCGGAGAAGCGCATCCGTATAGGCTGCCATCTCCTCCTCCGCGGCCGGTCCGGAGAGGAAATCACAGTATGCGCACTTTCTCACACAAAACGGAATGTGCACATACAGTTCCAATTCCTTCTTCACCATCCTGCTCCTTTAAGTTATGTTCCTGCATCAGTCATCGTCCAGCTTTAGCACGCTCATAAATGCCTTCTGGGGTATCTCCACATTTCCCACCTGACGCATTCTCTTCTTTCCTTCCTTCTGCTTCTCCAACAGCTTCTTCTTGCGGGAAATATCACCGCCATAGCACTTTGCCAGCACGTCTTTGCGCATTGCCTTCACCGTTTCGCGAGCAATGATCTTGCTGCCGATGGCAGCCTGGATCGGGATCTCGAAGAGCTGTCTCGGAATTTCCGCCTTGAGCTTCTCGCACATCTTCCGTCCTCTCTCGTACGCGCTTGCCGCGAATACGATAAAGGACAATGCGTCCACTTCCTCTTTATTAATAAGGATGTCCAGCTTCACCAGCTGGGAGCGCTGATATCCCATCATCTCATAATCAAAGGACGCATATCCTCTGGATCTTGATTTCAGCGCGTCGAAGAAGTCATAAATGATCTCATTGAGCGGCAGATGATAATTGAGCACCGCGCGTTTCTCTTCAATATACTCCATCCCCTGATAAATGCCGCGCCTCTCCTGACACAGATCCATGATAGCGCCGATGTACTCGGACGTGACCATGATCTCCGCCTTCACCATGGGTTCTTCCATGTAGTCGATCTCCGCCGGATCCGGCATGTTTGTGGGATTCGTCAGGTCAATGACCTCTCCGTTCGTCTTGTGTATCTTGTAGATAACACTGGGCGCGGTAGTCACCAGGTCCAGATTGTACTCTCTCTCCAGCCTCTCCTGGATAATTTCCAGATGAAGGAGGCCCAGGAATCCACAGCGAAATCCAAATCCCAACGCTACAGAAGTCTCCGCCTCGAACTGAAGCGCCGCGTCATTGAGCTGGAGCTTCTCAAGGGCATCCCGCAGATCCGGGTACTTTGAGCCGTCCGCCGGGTAGAGACCGCAGTATACCATGGGATTGACCTTTTTATATCCGGGCAGGGGCTCCTCGCACGGATTCTGGGAGTTTGTGATCGTATCACCCACCCGGGTCTCCTTTACGTTTTTCAGGCTTGCCGTGATATAGCCTACCCTCCCGGCTTCTAGTTCATCACAGGGGATAAACTGCCCTGCCCCGAATGTACCTACCTCCACGACCTCTGCCTTTGCTCCTGTTGCCATCATAAGAATGGGCGTGCCTTTCCGCACCGTCCCCTCCTTGATCCGGCAGAATACGATGACTCCTTTGTAGGAATCATATTTGGAATCAAAGATCAGCGCCTGCAGAGGAGCTTCCGGGTCTCCCTCCGGCGCGGGTATCTTCTTTACGATCTGCTCCAGCACATCATGCACATTCTGCCCGGTCTTGGCCGAGATAAGCGGAGCATCGTCCGCCTCGATCCCGATCACATCCTCGATCTCTTCTTTCACACGATCCGGATCCGCACTTGGCAGGTCGATTTTGTTGATAACAGGCATCACATCCAGGTCATGGTCCAGCGCAAGGTACACATTTGCCAGCGTCTGGGCTTCCACTCCCTGAGCAGCATCCACTACAAGGATCGCGCCGTCACAGGCAGCAAGGCTTCTTGAGACCTCATAGTTAAAATCGACGTGTCCCGGTGTATCGATCAGGTTAAAGATGTACTCTTCTCCATCGTCCGCCTTGTACACAGTGCGGACTGCCTGCGCCTTGATGGTGATGCCTCTCTCCCGCTCCAGATCCATATTGTCCAGAACCTGCGACTGCATCTCCCGGCTGGTCAGAAGTCCGGTTTTCTCAATAATCCGATCGGCCAGGGTAGATTTCCCATGGTCGATATGCGCAACAATGCAAAAATTGCGGATCTTACTCTGGTCTACTGTCGCCATTCATTTTCCTCCGTTCAATCATACACTTACTCATCATAATAATATATCACGGATTAAAAACCTTATCAAGCACATCTGCCAGCGGTTCCATGGCATTCAGCATTTCCTGCAGCGTATTGGTCTGGGCGCCCGCCTCGATCAGCAGCGCCTTGTCGCTCAGATGCAGATTGTAGCGGAGACTTTTCAGATATATGTTCCTGGTAAAGCCGGGATAATACTGCTCACAGAACAGTTTCAGCTGAAGAGTCAGAGCCAGATTGTCTTCTATATAAGGATTATACAGATAATCAATCGGGCCATTCTTTTTGCTCATGCTCAGGCCGTTGAAAAACATCAGCCGGGCGGTGGGCTTTCCGTTGATCTCTGTCACCAGGTGCGTCCCCTCGGCCACGCCGTCCCGGTGGAGATCAATCACCGCCTGAAC
>DWYM01000102.1 GCA_019118665.1 Candidatus Mediterraneibacter intestinipullorum | reverse complement strand
ACCGGGTAAAGTAAAAAAGTGCTTACCTTACGATGTAAAAATCTGCTTACCAGAGTATGAAAAAAACTCCTTACCATACGGTGTAAAAAACATCTTACCTAACAATGTAAAAAAGTGGTTGACATTTGCACTCTATATCTTGCAATCCCGGCATTCCAGGGGGCGGTCCCTTCCCAGTACCCCGGACGGTCCGGGATGGGCGTAAACTCAACCTCGGTAGAATTCACTACGCCCCACACCCGGACAATCATTCGTCCGCCGGATCCACGACCTTAAAGGTCAGGTGGATCGTGCTGTTTGCATTGACCGTGACTGCCTCTGCCTTACTGATTCGGTCTTTCAGGTTGACAATATCATCCGTCACATCATCATCCGTCTTCCGAAAGAACATCACATTTTCATTCGGATCAATTATTGTATGAATCGACAGGAACAGCGACAAATCCGTTGTCTTGTATGATCCACGGTGCGCAAGAAGCGTCTGGTCCGCATCAGCATAAAGAAAAGACCTCAGCCACTCATTATGCAGAGCGGTAAGGTCTTTGAAGCCTACCCAATGTCCAATTCTATACGGTTCATTCCACAAGAGGTCCAGAACCGCTTGCCTTGAGCTGTTCAAAGTATGCCTCCATTTCCTTTATGAAATCTTCGATCGCCAGAGTCTTGATGTCCAGTTTATCATTCCACATGCCAAGGCGCCGGCCAAGAAGCTCCAGCGCCTTCTCCTTATCATTCATCTTGATCTCGATACTGTTTGCTCCCTCTTTGATGCCAGCGATTGCCCGGATCTACTCATCAGATAAAGAGTCTGTGTCCTTGATGCACACAGCGCCTCCTCTAACCGCAGCATAATCCGTTGCTCTTGCAAAAGCAATGGCCGCCAATTCCTTGACGACCATGTCCTGAGTCACTTCAGTACACTGCTGGCGCTCCTGCATCCGTTCTGAAATATATTCCTGAACCTTAGTATTTCTTAGCAATTTACTGCCATTAACAGCAGCAACTCCATCTTTCTTTACAGACAGATAAGCCACCCGGTAAGCCTGAGTGGCATTTGGATCGATCAGGTACTCATCTGCAAATATCTTCTGTTTTTTTGTCATTCAGGCTCACCTCTCTTTCCTGTTAAAGCAGAGCACCCGGAGTCGAACCGGGACACAGGGCGCGACCCTGCACATCTGACGTTGATGATATGCCCGCATAAGAAAAGAGACACCGAAGTGTCTCTATACTACCGTAAATTATTCAACAACAGCATTCACCAAATAGCACTGTCCATAGCTATACGCTCCACTATTTGATGTCTTAATCGTTAACCTTCTAGCATCGCTAATATCATATGGACCAATCTGTCTGGTTTCTGTCTGCTTAGTTATATCTGTTATCGTATCAATCAACTCGTCATCCTTATATATCATCATGCTCATAATTGCTCCTGATCCAGTCTCATTTGAACAAACAACCATCCCTGAAAAACTGCTATACTTGCCTTGTAGGCCATACACAGCATACGCGTCATCCGAAGCGTCAAACTGGTAACCTGTTTCGTACTGATTGCCATATGAATCCGTAAAAGGTTCAATAAACTCACAATTTTGCGCATCTACTTGGACAAGATCTTTCAACTTGGTCGCTCCCTGTGACAGCGCAGCATTTGTTTCCACATCAGCGTCATCTTCATCTTTTTTATTTACATTTTGAATCTCGCTTTCTAAAGACTCTATTTCTTTAGACATTGATTCGTTTTCACGTATCAAGTCCTCATACTTTTCCGCGGTAACCACTACTCTTTCGCCATCCAAGTTAATTGTCATAAAATTATTGTTTGACTGATAATACTCACCACTAATAGTTGCAGTAGCTGGTATACTAATCGCCGCCACTAATATGGCACTTCCAGCCGCGATTAAGGACTTTTGTACACCTGGTTTCATCTTTCCCCCAATCCCCTGCTCAAGAACACCTATTGTCATTATACCTCAGTAATCGACAAGAGGCAAGGAAAAAGACGCCCTTATGGACGCCTTAAACTTGTCTGTTCTTCGGCTCTACCGCTTCAGATCGGACGTTGTGCCTCTGGTTCTGGTTCTCCGGCTTTGCCTTCTGTGTTATGTTGTTGAATTTGTTCAGGTTCTTCTGCCTGTTCTGCTGCTCCTGCTGCTTCTTGTTCATGCTATCACCTCGGGGATAGTATGTGTAACAGCAGGAAATGTATGCAAGGATCTTATCTCAGGAATACCTTTTCACCAATTATAATTTTGATGCTGGAATAACAATGTCTAATTTATCCTCTATTTCCCTTGCTAATAGTTTTGAAGCATCCGGTTCTAATTTGTCTTCAAATGGGATATATAACAGTCCTTGAATATCTGAAGGTCTTTCCGTTTCATTTGGATGCTGTAATAAAATAGCTATCCGCTCTCTTCCTAACTTAGACAAAAGCATACCTAATTCCAACACCACATTTTGCCTACATCGAAACATCTTTTCATTAGGAGCATCCTTTCGATATCCTTCATCATCGGCAGTAGCTAAAATAATACCATACCCAATTTCTGGCATTTGACTCTCCAGTTTTTCAATTATTGTTTTTCCACCAGATGCCTTTTTGTCTAATATTATAGGCTCTAATCCCCATCTTCTTAAAATATTTTCCAGTTCATTACGTGCTTTTTCATCATGCCCATAAACAATAAATACTTTTTTATTCTTATCTATTATTTTATTTATTCCTAAGCACTGTTCTATGTGCTCTTTTACCTCCGCACTATTCTTCCCTTGAACATTATAGTTCCCATTGCCAAACACATTAATTACGGCTCCGTTATCGAGTTTTAACTGTTCTGCATTTGCTGTGCTTTTCTCTTCTGCAATGGCATACACGCCATATAAGCAACTCTTCATTTGCTCCAAATTCATATTTTCATCCCTCCATACAAACCTTCCGAAAGCACACCACATCTGTATAATATATCAAATTTTGACAATTTTCAACAAGTTCAACCAAAAGCTCCATGTCTGTGGAGACCGCAATAGTTATTCCAAAACAGACCCGGATGCGACTTTTATGCGGATGAAAGAAGATGCTATGCTTAATGGACAGTTGAAACCGGCTTATAATCTTCAGCATGGAGTGGATTCGGAATACGTCACATGGCTGGATACCAGTTCCCGTCCCACAGATACAAGGACATTGATCCCGTTTCTGAAAGACATGGAGTTATATCTTCCGTATAAATATCAGGAGATCGTGGCGGATGCAGGATATGAAAGCGAAGAGAATTACCTGTTTCTCGAAGGAAACGGTCAGCTGCTACCGAAGAACCGTTACCGTATATCAAAGCAGCGGCTGCAGTGGATGCCCTTTCAAAACAGAATGCATTAAGGGGAATTTTTCTGTTTACTTACCTGCATTCACCTTATTCAGCAGAGCTTCCTGCAACACCTGTGAAAAGCTCACTCCTAACGCGGCTGCCTCTTCATTCAGCCATTCTGGTATATTGAGAGTTTTTTCACTGCCCTGTTATTATGCAGTTTTGCATATTCTCTCGTGTCACATGCAATATAGTTCGCGAATTCATTTCCTCTTAATTTTATCTGTTTAAGCGGTGTTGGTTTCGGTATCACATTTCCACCTTTCTCTTCATCGTAAAGATAAAAAGCCAATACATCCTCTGCCATCATAATCGCATCCTGAAGATCATCTCCGCAGGTATAGCCCCCCTCTAAATCCGGGAAAAATGCCAGATACCCGCCCTCCTCTTCCGGTACAAAAACTGCTGGATATACATATTTTTTCCATTCTATTGACCTCCTTTATATCAAACCGGACTGGAGCTTATTTCAGCCCTGCATCCTTCAAGATTCTATTCGCTGTTCCTGTTGGAATCTCCCTGCTTCCATGCCTTGGGATACGGATATCCTTTCCTGTTCGGTTGCCGTGCCATTTTTATGCCCTTCTTTATCCTTCGCCCTCTGCCAGGATTCCGGATTTCAGAAGGTCAGTGAGCAGTTCTCTTGCCTGTTCCTTTATCTCCTCCAGCGGAGTCTTTTCCCTGTGGGATTCATTGACAAATCCAAGCATCCCGAAACACACAAAGCCAGCGATTTTTTTCGGCGAATATCTGAGCTGCAGCCTCTTTTTTACGTGCAGCGTATGAATCTCCACCGTATCAAGCACGATGCTGTAAAACCGCGAGGCAAGGTAAGGATTTTTCTCTGGATTGGTGTGCTGAAAGAAATCAAATCTTTCATAATACAGTTCGAGGATACTGTCCAGCATATTTACATATCCCGCGGCAAGCCTGCGCGACGGATTATTTTCTTTTTGCCTTCTTTGATAATCCTCAGTCCCAATGCGCAGCATATCATTAAAGATATCGTCAAGAAGCGCATATTTATCATTATAATGGGAATAAAAAGTAATCCTGCTGACTTCTGCCCTTCTGCACAATGCCGTAATAGAAATATGTTCAAAATCTTCTTTTTCAAGCATTTCGATCAGAGTTGCTTTCAGGCTGCGCTTTGTTTTGACGATGCGTTTGTCTTCCATTTCCTGACAGATTTCCTTTCTTGTATAAATAACTTACATTTTCTCTTTATTGTTCATTGTGGTTCAAAAACTATTTTGCTATAATTTTAACACCTGTTATAATAACGGTCAACAAATGTCAAACTATAATCAAAGGATTAAATAAAACAAATCTTATATCAGGAGGGATATCATGTCTGGAATCGGCATTATGACAGACAGCAACTGCGGGATCATGCCAGCGGAGGGAACCGCTTACGGAATCCATGTACTCCCCATGCCGGTCATCATTGACGGCGAAACTTATTATGAAGGAATCAATATCACGCCGGAGGCTTTCTATAAAAAGCAGGCAGACGGCGCCGTGATCACGACCTCCCAGCCTTCTCCCGGGGATTTGACCGCGATGTGGGACAAGCTTCTGGAGCGTTATGACCAGGTCGTCTTTATACCAATGTCTTCAGGGCTGAGCAATACCTGCCAGACTGCACTCATCCTTTCCGGAGACAAGCCATACAGGGACAGGATATTTGTCGTGGACAACCACCGCATCTCTGTCACACAGGCGCTGTCCGTTCTGGATGCAAAACTCCTGGCAGACGAGGGGAAAAGCGGCCCGGAGATTAAATCTATACTTGAGCGAGAGGCGCTTGACTCCACCATCTATATTGCGGTTGATACGCTGGAATACCTGAAAAAAGGCGGGCGGATCACCCCCGCCGCTGCCGCGGTGGGCAGTATGCTCCGGTTAAAGCCTGTACTCACTATCCAGGGAGACAAACTAGATTCTTTTGCCAAAGCACGCGGAATGAAGGCCGCATTTCACACAATGCTCAATGCGGTGAAAAAAGATATTTCCACAAGACTTGCTCACCTAAAAGAACAGGGCTGCCTGAAAATCGGGATTGCCAATACGGCCATGGATCCCGTAAAGCTGGAGACATTTAAGACAGAAATGAAGGAAAATTTTCCTGATATGGAATTAGTCTATTTTCCGCTCACCATGAGCATCGGTACTCATGTAGGGCCCGGAGGGCTCGGCATCGGAGCGGTGAGAAGCCGCCGGAACTGAGAAAAGGCATCCGGCGGACATCTGCCCCACTGTTTTCGCGTTCTATTTTGACGCCGGCATGAACTTTAGTATCTGCGCCGCCACACCTGAGATCGGCATAGTCTGGAGCCATACGCGTCCCGGTCCGGTTATGAGCGTATTGAACACGCCCTCACCGCCAAACACCATATTCTTAAGCCCGGGCACGATCTTGATCTCCATACTGCATGTAGCGTCCATTGCCGCCAGATAGCCGGTGTCGATCACGATCTGCTGTCCCGGCTGGAGCTCATACTCCACCACATGTCCGTCGAACTCAAGGAATGCCGTTCCCTGTCCGGACAGTTTCTGCATGATGAATCCCTCTCCTCCAAAGAAACCTGCTCCCAGCTTTTTCTGGAAGAACACAGACAGCTCCACACTGGACTCCGCCGCAAGGAATCCTGATTTCTGAACGATTATCTCATTCCCGGGCATTATATCCCAGGCGCGTATCTGCCCTGGGAAGCTGGACGCAAATGCGATCATCCCATTCCCTCCGGTGGCAGTGTAACGATTCTGAAAAAGCGCTTCCCCTGCGAACATCCTGCCCAATGCTTTCCCGATCCCGCCGTTTGACGTCGTCTCCATCTTCATGTTCGGAGACATCCAGCTCATTGAGCCCCTCTCTGTTATCATCACTTCTCCGTCTTCCAGATAGCACACTACTACCGGAAGTGTCTCACCTTTGATCTCGTACCTCATAATTGATCTCCTCTCTGGTTTTATTGCGCTTCCGGATATTTTCTCCGGAAACATCAGTATCTTTCTTTCATCATAACACAAAAAACCGCCAGAGTAACTACCCTGACGGTTTTTATAGACATTTTTGTCTGGATCCCTCAGATATTTACACCTGTTCCAACCTGCCCTGCCGGCATCTCCTGTCCCGGCTGAGCCGTCTGGAGCGCCTGCTCCTTCGGAGGGATCTCCAACCTGGGAAGCGTGATATCCGCTTTGAACAGATCTGCCTCGGTAGATATCTTAAGCGTGCCGTGCTGGAGCTCCGCGAAACTCTTGGCAATAGCAAGCCCCAGTCCGGAGCCTTCTGTATTTCTTGAAGAATCCCCGCGGACAAACCGGTCCGTGATCTCGTCTGTATTAAAATCCAATTCGAATGCCGACACATTTTTCATAGAGATATGCACAGTATTCTCCTGCTCTGTCATCTCAATATAGACCCTCGTGTGAGGCATCGCATATTTTGTAATATTCACGATGAGGTTCTCAAAGATGCGGTAGGTCTTCTGGCTGTCCAGCCACATAACGATCTTGTGCTCGGGCAGCTTCCACCGGAACTCCAGATTCGCCTCCTTTATCTTACCGTCATTTTCAAGACCCACCTCCTTCAGAAGGTTCACGATATCTACTTTCATAAAGTGCATGGCAACACTCTTGCTGGCTGCCTTGCTGATCTCAAACAGGTCTTCGATCAGCACTTTCAGCCTCAGGGACTTCTTCTCCAGCACTTCCACATATTCTCTGCGTTTCTCTTCGTCTTTTTCATTTTTAAGGAGATCCGTATAAGTTATGATGGCGGTCAGCGGCGTCCTCAGGTCATGAGACACATTCGTCACAAGCTCCGTCTTCATCCGCTCATTTTTCACTTCTTCGTCAACTGCCTTTTTAAAGCCTTTCTGAATCTTCTTTAACTCCTCCTGGATCGGATTGAACAGGCCGATATCCCCCTCGATGGGCACATCCAGGCGGCCATCCGCAAGCTGGTTCGTAGATCTCAGGAGCAGTTTATATTTCTCCTGCAGATCTTTTGTGTATTTCCTCAGGAAGAAGAACAGGATCGTGGAATATACTATCAACGCGAATATTCCATAAAGCCAGAAGACACACACAATGCACAGGATCACAAAGTTGATGATCACCACCTTCAGGATCGTGCGGTTTGCCTTATCCTGGAAATCCAGATGCAGAAGAGCGTCATATTGTCTGGAAATAAATGCCTTTGCTTTCCGGAAAACACCTTCTGCCTTCCGTGTCATAGTCCCGCCATTTTCACCACCTCGATTCCTGATGCGGCCGATCAGTCTGGCAGTCAGCGTCCGCTCCTTCCAATATGCGCTTTTCATACGCACCATTGCTCTTAACGATGTCGTGATCCAGAACAGCACGCCGAACACCAGCGTCCACATAAAGAAGTTGAGCGCCACTGCCGGGAACTCCAGCCCGCCGTCCCGCGCTGTTGGCAGGATGGTTCCTGTCAGAGTTCCGTACACCACCTGCATGGGCCAGAAATACAGATCGCTGCAAAGGCAGAGGAAGAGGGCAACCGCCGGAATCTCAAAAGGAACGGCAAACATCTTAAGCCCACTGATATCCAGCCGCCTGCTCAGGGGCAGGAGAAGCGCCGCGGCCATCACCAGAAGGCTTAAGACCTCCAGAGTGTCATTGTACGCCCCATAGCTGTTCAGGCTGTAAATATCCGCATACATCAGATTACCGGCTCTTGCATACGTGTCAAGATTTTCCTGTGTTATCCCATAAATGACCGCGACATCCGTTGGCACTGATATGCTGGATATCCCATAGGTATCCTCCACGATCTCCGCCTCATGGATATAACTGTACTCAAGATTGTAAGCCTCCTGTGGAGAAAGCAGGGTTCCGTCCACCTGGACCCCGGAGAGCAGTCCGTCGCCTGAAAATGTATACCGCACCCGGACCGCGTAGCGGTCTGTCTCCGGAGCCGTAAGCTGTTCCTGGACCTCTTCTGACGTATTATCCAGGAGAGCCTTCATCCCCAGATGTTCTTCCTGTTCAAAAGCCGTGTCTGCTGTGGCTGCAGCTCCCGCGGCTGTATCTTCTGCTGTGGAAGCAGCTCCTGTGGCTGTGTCTCCTGCGGATGTATCTCCTGCTGCTGCCTCTCCTGCAGAGGCGCTTTCTCCCTCGGAGGCAGTATCATCCGTTAGTTCTCCGATCTCGTTTTCTCCACTGTCCTCCGCTGCGGCAAACACGTCACAGTCCATATATTTTCTCGTCAGGTCAAATTTTCTCTGTCCGAACTCATCAAGCACCTCGCCGGGATCCGTTGACTTTGCATATTCGTTGTAGAGAATATAATTTCCTTCTGCCAGATCCCCGCCCATTCCATAGAGAGCTTCCTCGTATGCCGACTCTTCCGATTCTGCGCTCTCCAGATAAGAAGACATCTGCGGATACCCTCTCAGCATCATGACAGAGCAAAACGCGAGCAGCAGTGCGACTGCGATAACGCCCGCCTTACGGCTGTTTTTCGATCTTGTATCCAACACCCCACACCACCTTTAAATATTTCGGATTCTTTGGATCGATCTCGATCTTCTCTCTGATGTTCCTCACATGGACCATGATCGTGTCCGTGTTGATCGCCTTCTCCTGCCACACCCGCTCATAGATCTCCTCCGCGGAAAACACTCTTCCGGGGTTCTTTGCCAGAAGGAGCAGTATCTTGTATTCAATCGGGGTGAGCTTTACCGGATTTCCATCCATGGTCACTTCCACGGATTCCTCATTGATCTCCAGTCCGCCTATGACATGGACATTGTCCTTTGGCGTCAGCTTCTCAAGGAATTTTCGATAACGGCGCAGCTGAGAATTCACTCTCGCCATCAGCTCCATAGGAGTGAACGGCTTTGTCACATAGTCGTCCGCGCCAATATTCAGACCTGTGATCTTATCCACTTCCTCTGATTTTGCTGAAAGCATGATCACCGGGAAATCGTATTTTTCCCTTAGCTTCATCGTCATCCGTATTCCGTCCATGCGGGGCATCATGATATCCACGATCGCAAGATGGATCTCCTCTCTGTCCAGGACCTCCAGACCCTCAATGCCGTCCGCCGCCTGGAAAACTTTATATCCCTGGCTCTGCAGATAGATCTGGACGCCTTCTCGTATCTCCTTGTCATCCTCAACGATCAAAACATGATTTGTCTCCATTTTATCCTCATTCTCTCCTTTTACCTGAAAATTCTCCCCATAGGGGTCACGCCCTCTCCGGAACGGGTCTGACCCCACTCACGATTTCCGCGTCCACCGGAAGCGGCGGGATCGCGTTTTTCTGTACGACGCCATAATTTTTCACTGCCACCGTCACCTTGGCAAATGGCAGCGGAATGACATATTTATCCCATCTTCGCCTCAGCCGGAAGCAGGAAGAATAGGACAGGCTGATCCCTACGAACTCTTCTTCCGCATGCTCTGACAGATAAAACGCCAGCTTCTTCGGTTCGTGCCTGGGTCCCAGCGGTCCGTCCAGAGCAACAGCGATGGAATGAGCCTTTTCATAAGAGTCCTGAACGATCTTCTTCAGCGCCGCGAACGCCCGATAACCATCCGGCACTCTCAGGGCGCTGCCGCCGCACTTCTTTATCATATGTTCAATATAATTTCCTCTTGTATCTGCTGTCACGATCACATCCACCGGGGTGGTCTTGTGAGACAGTTCCTCCAGTACAAGATTCATAAAAAAGCTGTCTTCATGCCAGAATCCGAAGATCTGGCTGTCGCCGTATGTATTTTCCTCATGCCACTCGATCTTCACGGTCCGGCCGATCAGGGCAAGATATTTAGTGAACAGCCATTGCAGAATGTTCTCCGCATTCTTCCTCAGACTCATAACGCACCTCTTCCTTTCCGTCCTGCTGTGATCCGCTGATCCACGCGCTTCTTCTGCCCTCTGCCAGTTTTTCACAGATACATTGATTGTAGAGCATCTCCTCATATATGGCAAGCCTGCACGAACGGTAATTTTCGGCAGACGCTCTCGCAGCATTTTTCATTTCTTCCATCTTATCTCCGCAGAGAATTTCCGCCGCGCGGTCAGCCCATTCGGATTCTCTTTCATCCGTGAGAAATCCGTTCACTCCGTTTTCTATAATGTCATCTGTCCCGACTGCCCGGACGGCAACAACCGGCGTACCCGCCGCAAATGCTTCCGCCAGCACGATCCCCTGTGTCTCAGACGTGGACGCAAACAGAAAGAGGTCCGCTGCTGCCAGATAATCTCTGACCTCCTCATTCGGAATATTTCCCGCAAACGTGACCATATCCCGGATTCCCAGGAGAGAAGTCCTCACCTTCAGCTCTGATTCCTGACTGCCCTCTCCTAAGAGCAGCACATGAAAATCATCTCCGATGCGCTGGCGGATATCCGCGATCCCTCTCAAAAGGAATCCGTAATTCTTCTCTTTTTCCAGGCGGGACACTGTGATAAGAAGATGCTTTTTCCCTTTTCCGTATTGCTTCCGTATCTCCTGCGCCCGGCTCTCATCTGTCTGGAAAAAGCGCTCCTCCAGTCCTGTAGGGAATACGGCTGAACGGCTGGTCATCCCATAGCCTCTGAGCACCCGCTGCATCCCCGCTGACGGAGCCAGCACCAGATCGCATTGGTCTGCAAACCATCTCATATAGGATGGGATCACTTTTCTCCTGATCCATCCCACGGCTTTTTTCCTGATATTCGAACTGTCGCTGTTTATGCGGAGCAGGGGGATATAATGAAGATAATCTTCATAGCGTGTATGACATGTATAGATGACCGGTATCCTATATTTTCTCCCCAGCTTTACCCCCAGCGGCCCGACAAACATGGGATGATGCACATGGATGCAGTCAAACGTCTCATTCTCAAACGCCCGGATGATCTCAGACGGAAATAATGCCGGATAGACCATGCCGTTGTCCATTTTCCTTGTCTGTGCCCGGTAACGCACCACCCTCTCCGGGGCCGCCGCGTCCGCACGGAGCATCTCTTCCCTTTCAGACGCCGTATCCCCATAATATGGAGCGAAAACCGTCACCTCATGCCCCAGCTTCACCAGTTCCTGCGCCTGCCGCTCCACCGAGATCGGCACGCCGCCCACAAACGGCCTGTAATTATTTGTCAGCATCGCGATCCTCATACCCCTAGCCTCCTTCTGTGTCATCTATATAAAGAACTCGATCGCCGCGTCGCCAAAGAAATATCCTGCACCCACAAAAGCCAGGTTCCAGAGAAATATCCCTCCCAGCGAGCTGAGTGTATACTTTGTAAAATTCATCCTGACCATCCCCGCCGGGATCGAGATGAGCGTCCTGACCATGGGGAGCAGCTTGCTCACAAACACCCCGGTACAGCCCCTCTGTCTTAGAAATTCCATCTTCTTTTCTATCATCGGCTGGTGCTTGGGAAATTTCTTAAAATAAAATCCCAGCACCCTGCCTCCGCCGTATCTTCCCAGCAGGTACAGCGCCCAGCTCCCTGTAAGTCCCGCCGCCACGGTGAGCAGCATTACAAGGGGAAAGCTGATCTCTCCTCTTGCCGCCCAGATGCCGGCAAGGGGCATGATGACCCCGGCGGGAAATCCCGGAAGGTTCAGATATTCTAACAGTACGATCAGATAGATGAAAAAAGCGCCATATTGGATAAAATAATCAGTAAGCTCTTGAATTGACATAAAATACAGCCCCCTTTCACTGTTTACAGGATAGCCTGTAAATCTTAAGGAGGCTGATAGAAGATTATAAAGAAATTCTAAAGATTTGCCAGTCCTTCTGGTCTATTGATTGTTGATCCGTTCCTGCACCGCAGCGTATCTTGCGCCCAGAACGATCTTCCTTGTCTCTCCGTTGCCGTATTTTCCCGCCAGCGTTTCATTTACCAGTGTGTCAACAGACGCGGACGCAACGTGATCGATCATATCCTGGACTTCGCCGTATCTGGAGCCCAGAGCCGTTCTGCGCTCATCCCCATTTCCATACACACCCTTCATGACCGCTTCCGCCAGCTCAAGCGTGGATTGTTCCGGCAGTGCTCTGCCAAATGCAGGCGGGACAGACTGCACGGTCTCCATGCCTCCCACATATTGATCCCATGCCTTTCGGTCTCCATAGAACACAGAGCAGTCCAGATTCCCCTCATGCCCATCCAGACGCCCCACAGACGTCCACTGCCAGAGCGCAGCCACGGGCCACCATTTCACAGAGGGGGCCGGTCCCGCACCTGCCATATCCCAGTTGTAATCCGGGATATAGTCCGCATATTTCGCGCACCACAGACCATAGCCCCCTGCCGCTGCCGCTGACCAGTCATAGCAGTTTACAACGGACTCGGACATGTAGATAAGGGGCTTACAGCCGTATGCCTTCTCCACCCTTTGCAGCCACTCGAGCGCCCACGTCACATTCGATGTATCCGTATCCTCCCAGTCAAGGACCGGAATGGCTTTTCCTATGTAGTTCTGCGTATTCTGTATGAAAAAATCCGCTTCTGCCTGGGCGCTGTTCCCGCTGGCATTGCGCGCGAAATGGTACACGCCCAGTTTTTTCCCCAGTTCCAGCGCCTTCTGGAACTCTCCGTCACAATAGGGATTGACATAGGATGTCCCCTCCGTTGCTTTTACAATAAGCGCGTCAAAATCCATTGCCGCCTGGTCCATACTCCCCTGGTGGGATGATGCGTCGATCACTCTTAATACTCCCATAGTGTCCTTTTCCTCCATTATTATCTTCTCTCGTAGTTATCTTTTCTGTCCTAAGTTATCTTTTCTGCCTTAAGTTATCTTTCTCCCGGGCGCGAACCGTCTCATCACCCACACACAGGCGAAAGACACTCCCGTGATGCCCGCTGTCAGCAGGGGCACAGCGATCCACGCGGACAAGTCCTCCGCTTCCGCATATTTTTTATAATTATCCAGAAACAGGATATGTATGAGATAAATGCCAAACGAACATGCGCAGAACAGATCGGTCACCTTCCGCCCCCGCTCTCCGAGCCGGAGACGCCCCTTCCCCAGCCGGAGCATAAACAGGAAAAATGTCACCGAAGCCAGGATTATAAAAATGTTTTCATATGTGAGGGCTCCCTCATAATGATCGCCCTGGCTTACAGTCACTCCCAGCGTTACCGCCACATCCGCAGCCAGACTCAGCAGACAGATGACAAGGGCCTGCTTCTGGCCAAGAGGGATATGTTTCCGGTATTTATAGAGATAATATCCCGCAAACATATAATACACATAGCATCTGTCACCGACCAGCGGTACGTCATAATACAGCTCCTGTCCCCCAAGGCCAAGCAGGAAGTTTATGACCACTGCAAATGTGATCACTGCCAGAAACACCTTCTCCAGCTTCATGCTCATCCCCCTGCACATCGTCTGGAGAAACGGCAGGACCAGGTATATCGGTATCATCGCATACAGGTACCACAGATGCTCCTCTACCGGATCCGACAGGATATTCCTCATATCATAGGAGGTTCTCATATAAAATCTGTTCCACAAATAATAAACCGCGCTCCACACGATCAGTACGGCCAGGAACCTTAACAGTCTGCGGACATGCTTTTGCAGCGGCTCATCCCGCCCCAGCAGAAGGGCTCCCGATATCATAAAGAAACAGGGGACACTGACTCTTGCCGCCGTGTCCAGGACAAGCGAGAACAGATACTCTCCCCGGGAGATCTCCCCATATGCCCGGCAGAAATAATTCGTCACATGAATGACGATCACAAGAACAAACGACACCATCCGGATCAGCTCCAGATTATAGTTTTTTTCCTTCATCAGCATCATTTCCTCTAACGCTTTCCTTTTTCAGTGTATTGCCGCCCTTTTTCAATGTGTTGACATCCTTTTTCATCCGGCTTGCCTTCACGACCGCGCCATCGCCAAACCTGGCATTGAGCTCATCCATGGCTTTTTTCAAACGTTTATGCTTTTCATCCGGCTCTTCGGGCGGCTTCAGGTCAAAAATGGAAATTTGCTCCGGCTCCGACTCATCCGACAGCTTTGACGTCCGTATCCCCAGCAGCCTCACCGGCTCTCCGCTCCACACCTCAAGGAACAGGCTATACGCGGTCTCCTGCAGTCGCTTTGTATCATTGGACGGCTTTTCGAGCTGCATCTGATGTGAGACAGTGCGAAAATCATGGTATTTAATCTCCATGCTCACCATGCCCGCTTTCTTCCACGCCTTTTTCAGCCGTCCTCCCACACTTCGAGCCAGCTCCTCAAAGACAGCGTACACTTCCTGCTCTGTCTCCGCATCCTCCCTGAGAGTGGTGGAATTACCGATGCCTTTTGCCTCCTCCGGCTCTGCCTGGATCACATCCGCGCCTCTGCCGTTGGCAAATTCCCACAGCATCTTCCCATGGCTTTTCAGATGGAGCATGATGAGTCTCGGATCTGCCTGGGCCAGATCTCCGATCGTGTTGATCTCCAGCTTTTTCAGCGTCTCCACGCTGGAGCGGCCTGCCATGTACAGCTCCCCGATGGGCAGGGGCCACATCTTCATCTGTATCTCCTCGGGAAAGAGAGTGTGTATCCGGTCGGGCTTCTGGAAATCCGACGCCATCTTCGCAAGCAGCTTGTTGGTGGAGATGCCGATATTCACTGTAAAGCCGAACCGCTCTTTTATCCCATCCTTGATTTCCAGCGCCCCATCCACCGGAGAATGGTACCGGTCCGCAATGGACGTAAAATCCATATAGCACTCATCCACGCTAACCTGCTCGATCTCTTTCGTAAATGTCCGAAGATATTCCATGAGCATCCTGCTTTTCTCCCGGTACATCTTGCGATCCGGAGGATACATGGCAAGGTTCGGGCACTTACGAAAGGCATTCGCGACAGGTTCCCCTGTGCGGATGCCATATTTTTTCGCCTCGGGGGATTTGGCGAGCACCACGCCATGGCGGGACTTCTGGTCCCCGCCGATGATCGCCGGTATCTCGCGCAGATCCACCTTAGCTCCGTTCTTCAGTTGTTCCACCGCAGTCCAGCTCAGATAAGCCGAATTCACATCAATATGAAAGATAATGGGCGCCATCTGACGTATCCGTCCTTTCGCACTGCCGCTGCATCCTCGTACTGCCGCAGAGGATCGGGATCTTATTTTGAGGCAGTGATCTGTCCCTTCACGCTGGCAGTCAGCCTGCCTTTTGCAGCATCAACCAGTATGACGTCCTCCCTGCCTACATTTCCGCCAAGGATCAGCTTCGCGGCAAGTGTCTCCACATTCTTCTGCAGATATCTCTTCAGCGGCCTTGCGCCGTACATGGGATCGTACCCGCCTTCCACCACGAAATCTTTCGCGGCCTCCGTCAGTTCGATCTTAAGTTCTTTCTCCTCAAGCCGCCGGTTCACATCTGCTATCAACAAATCAATAATGGCACGGATATCCTGTTTCGTCAATGGCCTGAACATGATTATTTCATCCAGCCGGTTCAAAAACTCCGGACGGAAATGCGCTCTCAGGTCATTCATGGTCATTTCCTGACAGTTCTCATCAATAGATCCGTCATCCCGGATACCCTCCAGCAGATAGTTCGCACCGATATTTGAGGTCATGATAAGGATGGTGTTTTTAAAGTCCACGGTGCGCCCCTGGGAATCTGTGATACGCCCATCGTCCAGCACCTGGAGAAGCACGTTAAACACATCTGGGTGCGCCTTCTCCACCTCGTCGAACAATACGACAGAGTAGGGTTTCCTCCGCACCGCCTCGGTAAGCTGACCGCCTTCATCGTACCCCACATATCCCGGAGGCGCTCCGATCAGCCTGGACACAGAATATTTCTCCATGTACTCGCTCATGTCGATGCGGACCATGTTGTTCTCATCGTCAAACAGACTCTGGGCAAGCGCTTTGGCAAGCTCTGTCTTGCCCACGCCGGTAGGACCGAGGAACAGGAAAGAACCGATGGGCTTGCTGGGATCTTTGATGCCCGCTTTTGACCGGATGATCGCCTCGGTCACAAGCTCCACGCCTTCGTCCTGTCCGATCACTCTCTTATGCAGTTCATCCGCCAGATGGAGAGTCTTGTTTCTCTCGCTCTCATTTAGTTTTGCCACAGGGATACCGGTCCAGCGAGACACGATGCGGGCAATCTCCTCATCCGTCACAGCCTCGTGGACAAGAGACAGGTCTTTTGCCTTTACCTTCTCTTCCTCTTCTTCGAGCTGTTTCTGTAACTGAGGCAGCCTTCCGTACTGGAGTTCCGCCGCCCTGTTCAAGTCATACTCCCTCTGTGCTTTCTGGATGTCCTTGTTGACCTGCTCGATCTCCTCACGGATTTTCTGGACACGCTCCACAGAGGTCTTTTCATTCTCCCACTGTACTTTTTTGCCCGCATATTCCTCTTTCAGCCCGGCAAGCTCCTCCTGCAGGTGCTCCAGCCTCTCCCGGCTCAGACGGTCGTCCTCTTTCTTTAACGCCTCTTCTTCGATCTCAAGCTGCATAACGCGCCGCCTCAGTTCGTCAAGCTCTGTGGGCATGGAATCCAGCTCCGTCTTGATGAGGGCGCACGCCTCGTCTACCAGGTCAATAGCCTTATCCGGCAGAAAACGGTCAGAGATATAACGGTTGGACAATGTCGCAGCCGCCACGAGAGCGCTGTCCGTTATCTTCACGCCGTGGAACACTTCGTACCGCTCTTTCAGCCCTCTCAGGATCGAGATGGCGTCCTCCACGGTCGGCTCATCCACCATGACCGGCTGGAAACGCCTCTCAAGGGCAGCGTCCTTTTCAATATACTGCCGGTATTCGTCCAGTGTGGTGGCGCCAATACAGTGCAGCTCACCCCTTGCCAGCATGGGCTTTAGCATATTGCCCGCGTCCATGGCGCCGTCAGTTTTCCCGGCCCCCACTATAGTATGCAGTTCATCAATAAACAGGATGATCCTGCCGTTGCTGTTCTTCACTTCTTCAAGGACGGCTTTCAAACGCTCCTCGAACTCGCCCCGGTATTTCGCGCCTGCCACAAGAGCTCCCATATCAAGGGAAAATATGGTCTTTTCCTTCAGTCCTTCCGGCACATCCCCGCTGACGATCCTCTGGGCAAGACCTTCCACGACCGCTGTCTTTCCGACGCCGGGCTCCCCGATGAGCACCGGGTTGTTCTTCGTCTTACGAGAAAGGATGCGGATCACGTTGCGGATTTCTTCGTCACGTCCGATGACCGGGTCCAGCTTCTGGTCTCTCGCCCTCTCCACAAGATCCTGACCGTATTTATTCAGCGTATCATAGGTCGCTTCCGGGTTGTCGCTGGTCACCCTCTGGTTTCCCCTGACCGTGGACAGCGCATGGAGGAATCCCTCCCGGCTGATTCCAAACTCACGGAAAATCTGCTTCATATCTTTACTCGCATATTTTAACAGGGCAAGAAACAGATGCTCCACGGACACATACTCGTCTCCCATCTGCTTCACTTCATCTTCCGCGTGGATGAGAACGTTATTGAGATCCTGACCCACATAAGCCTGACCGCCCTGAACCTTTGGGCGCTTATCGATCGCCTGCTGTACTCTGTTGATAAAAAGCTGCCCCTGGATGCTCATTTTTTCAAGTAATTTTAAGATCAGGCTGTCATCCTGCGTGAGCAGGGCGCAGAGCAGATGCTCCTGCGCCAGCTCCTGATTGCCGTTGTCCGCGGCGATCTTCTCACAGTTCTGGACAGCCTGCAATGAATTTTGCGTAAATTTATTGATATTCATGGCGATTTCCTCCTTCATACCTATGCGTGGAACGCTCAAAAAATCTGTTTCTGCTTTCCGGCATACGGATAAACACGATGAATCTTCCGTGTTCTACTAGTAATATAGCAAGAGTTATTAGCCATGTCAAGCATCGAGTGCCAGTTTATGATTTCTTTATTTTTATTCCCGAATTTGGAGTAATATTTTAAGGCATAGAACCTCCCCAGGTAAAAAAGCATTCTAAACCCCGGACCGGCGCTGCAAAGACCGAAACCTCATCTCCTTCCTCTGCGCCCCGCTTTCCTCATTACGAGCACGACTGCCGCGCCGCTGGAAATCAGCATGAGCATCATCAGAAACGTTCCATGAAGATCATCCCCGGTAGAAGGGGAAGCGCTGTTCCGGCTGGCTGTCCTGTCCTGTTGAGCCGTTTGGTCCGGTTGAGTCGTTTGAATCGGTTGAGCCGTTTGGTCCGATTGAGTCGACTGAGACAGCTGCGTTGAATCAGACGGCTCTGTCGGTTGGGATTGTTCTGCCGGTTTTTCCACAACAGTAAAGGTGCCTGTGGCTTCGCCATCTGTGTAAAGCACTGTGATGGTATGGCTGCCTGTGGAGAGAGTACTCAGGTAATCCGGACGCAGCGTGATCACTGTGCTCCCGCTTTCCGCCATGTACTGCTCCTCACTCACAGCTTCACCATCCACTTTGATCCCGGTAAACTTGCTGTACGCTCCGTTTGCGGTAACGGTATGCCCTGCGGTGCTCCCCCGGATCCAGATACTGCTGCTCTGGATGATGCGGTAATCTTTAAGCTGTGCCAGCAGACGTTCCAGCTTCTCTGACGATTCCCGGGAAACGAGAGACTGTTCGTATACGCTTAACGCGTCGTACATGTCCCTTGCAGCGTGTATCTGCATTTCTGTTTCCGTGTCGTCCGGTCTTACGGAATCGGGCAGAGCCGCAATAGCGCTCTCAACCGCTTCAACCCTTTGAATGACTGCAATAGCGGTTTTGCTCTGCTGCTGTATTTTATCAAGTCTTGCTGATTCTTCCTGTGTGTAGTTCCTTCCATAGTTGGTCAGCGCATACTCAATATCTCCTTGCGCGGCTTCCAGAGTCTCTCTATCCGTCAGCATGACTGTATCCGGCGTGATGGTCTCCGCCTTTTGGATCGGCTCTGTGCTGCCCGCCTGTCTCGCTGCCTCGATCCTGTTCAGCAGCTTCTGCGCGTCCTCTGCAAGCCCCTGGATGATGGCTTTTTCTTCCTCTGTGGCATTTTCATCCCCAAGTCTTATGTTCAGGCCTGTAAGATACTTCTGGAGCTTTTCTTCATGTTCAGAGGTCACATTTTCAAGAGTGATCCCGGCAATCGCTTCCGCCAGGCTTGCCGTTGGCCTCATTGTGACTGTGACGGCGCTTTCATTGTCTGCCCTGTCCTTTGCCAGGATCCTGTATGTGGCATCAGTGTTTCCGGCAAGGAATGTTTCCGCTGCCACAGACGTATCGTTTACAGTCACGCTGTCCAGATTCGCATCCGCTGCCTGCACCTTCTGGGTAGTGTAATAGACTTCTCCCTCCGTCACGCCGGAGATAACAGGAGACGTCAGGTCAAAGGCGGCGCCGTTGGATGCAAAGCAGCTCACATTGCCTGCCTGGTCCGTGATTTTGACATAATATATGAACTTTTCTGCGTCCTGCGCGGTCTCACGGATAACGGAAGCATAGTCCGTCCAGTCGGAAATCCCGGCAATATCCTGCTCAGTGAGGACCTTCTCGCTGCGGTGATACTCGATAGATCTCATGCCGCTGAGAGCGTCCTCCGCCGTAATCTCCACATCCACGCTTTCCCTGAAGAACAGGTTAAAGCTGATGTTGTTGATGAAATCCTTAACGGAATTCTTCCGGATCTTGATATCTCCATCCGGCGCCGTTTTGTCCAGCTTAACGGTGATGAACGCTCCCTCGCCCTCTACCCCGCTGGCGCTGATAGCCCGGAAGGTATAGACAGTGCCGTTTTCACCTGTATCCTGGGAAACAGTAATGGAGCCGTTGTATGTCCGCCATTCTCCGTCACCTTCCTTGTACTCGAAGCCAGTTTCCCCGAGATTTGCGGTGTTTGTGTTGGAAACTGAGAGGGTGACATCACTGTTCATCCACTCGCCACTTGTGTATGGCGCAGAGCCGGACTTTGCTGCGATTACTGCTGCCGGCTTTTCCGTATCAATTTTGTCATAGAGGATACTGTCTGTGACTTCATTGCCGGCCTCGTCCGTTACTCTGAAGGTGTAAGTGCCGTTTGACGTGATTTTATACCCACTTTCATAGGAATCCGTGATGTCTGTATAGCTGCCGCTGTCTCCTGCGGACACCTCAACCCTGGCAACGCCGGACAGCTCATCAGACGCGGTAACGGCAACATTATCACTTCGCAGATAAGCCTCTGTATTGCCTGATACTGTGACAGCCGGGTTGGTCTTATCAATCTTTACCACGACCGAGCCGGTCTGAGTACCCTCTGTACCGGCATTGGACACAGCACGGAAGATATAGGAAGTGCCGTTTGTGTCTGCAGACTCAGTGGAAACTGTCATGGCTGCCTCTGTTACACTCGCTGGCTCTATATCAGCTTCGGCTGTCGCCGGGTTTGCGGTCATGTCATTCCAGTCTTTTCCGCCATCTGCAGAATACTGATATTTCGCAATGCCGCTCGGGGCGGATGCACCGGAAACCGTAAAGGTCACATCGTTATTTGTCCATGTACCGGTATACGCGACAGGCGGATTTTCACCATCGCTTACAGTTGCAGTTACATTTGGAGCCTTTATGTCCGTCTTGCCTGAGGCTTCAATGATAATGTCGCCATTTATGGCAGAGTCTTTAAGGAGAAAAGCGCCTGAAGTACTGTCATAAGTATAAGTATCCGCTCCCATGTCAAATATGGTGTCGTCAACGGCAACCAGGACTTCCTCAGGCAGCGTCACAGAGATGGTGCCGTTTTCATCACCGGGAGTCGCTGTATGTTTCAGCCTGACGTAGTAAGTGATGTTTTTACTTCCGTCTGTCACAACAGCGGAAACATACTCATTTTCTCCCACAAGTGCTCCGGAATATCCAACGGTGAGGGTGTTTCCGTCTATCCCTGTTGTGCCAATGGCGAACCCCTCTCTGCTTTTGTCCAGCAGGGTCAGCTTCCATTCCGTACCGTTGTAGTCCGAAACCGGATTTAACGCGCCAGCGCTGGCAGAGTCTGAGCCGCCTGACTTGCCGCCTGTGGCGGCAGATGTAAAGAGGACAGAATCCAGATTTAAGTAAAAAGCGGGCCGCACACCATATACAGAAGGGACAAAGCCCCCATAAGAATCGACATTGCCATTGCCCGATACATAAGCCGCATGGTCGACATAGTAACCGGGCGACCGGAGCCACCACCGATATATTGCCCAGCCTGTATTTGTGGTGTCGAGCTGCCGTAAGCTGCTGTTGAGCTGTTTTGCCTCCACTGTGGAAAGGGGCCAGAGCAGGGCGTTGTCTACCTGTGTATCCGCCACCCCGGCGGTACTGTCGCCATTTTATTTCCCAACTTCAAGAGTTCTTTTTACAACTGCATCCTGCTCCTGCTCCGTCAGCTTGCTGGCGATGTCGTCAACCTTGCTTTTCAGAATGCTGGATGCATAGATATTGTTTCCTCCATATTCGTTTCCATAACTGCTTGTTCCCATGTTTCCTGCCGAAAGCAGAGTCATATTCCCTGCCGAGCTTGCCATACCGCTGCTGCCATTATAGCCGATCACACGCCATGCGGCAGGACTATTTGAATTATTTTTACCATAATACACGGTTGCGGCCTTTTCGCTGTTTGCGTTCGCCTGCAGGACACTGGCGCCAGACTGTATTGCCCTGCCGGATCCCGCCGCCTGCACCACTGTCGGCATCAGCTCTAAAAACAGGCAGCATGCCAGAAATAAACTAATCCATTTTTGCTTTTGTTTCACAGCAATTTCTCCTTTCTTTTCTCACATACACATACCCATCCATTATCATTCTCGCGGTTCTGTATATTCCAATCTTCTCCACACTTATTTTCCCATCCCGCACAGACACCCGGGCTTCCGCCTCTATTATGCCGGACGGGTGGGCGATCTTAAGCACAGGCTCATTATGTGCCTTATCACTTAGCAGATCATATACCACACTGCCCGGTATCCTCGCCGCAGCTGCAGTAGCCACGGTTCCTGTGACAGGGTAGGCTTTATGCATATGTCCCATAAATACGATCCGGGAGGTTATGTGGCTTTCTCCCTCTTCTATTTTCCGCCCATTGAAGCACTCATGGCTGCGTTCTTTGCTGACAATCGCAAAAAACGGCTGAAACGGCGTCACTTTCTGTGCATCCTCCCACCGCTTCACCAGACCGATCTTCGTGCATACTTCTCCCCTGATCCGCTCGATAAGCCGCATTCGCCCGCTGTCCCTTTCAATCTGTTCCGGTGTTTCCGTCCCTTTAAGCCCCAGTTCCCCGGCATGGACAAAGACCACGATATTTCCCGCGTCCACTACAGACACCCTGTAGTTTCTGCCGTCTGCGGATATGATATCCTGCGCTCTTCGAGTTGGCAGGACATTTCCTGTGATACCGCCCGCTGTCTCTGACCAGTCCAGAGTGATTTTCGCCCCGGTACCGGGGACTCCATCAATGTGATAGTCTCCTTCCACCGCGGCCTTTCCATCGGTTACAGGAACAGAAGCCGTCAGGATGCGGTTCGTGTTTGTCAGGCGTATCCTGACTGTTGTAACCGGCTCCACTGCACGGACAAGTCCCATGTCAATGGCAAAACCACCTACTGCTGATGAAATATTCCCACAGTTGCCGCCGTAGTCGATGAAGGCTTTTTCAATGCTGACCTGTCCGAATGTATAATCCACATCCGCCTCGCCTGTGCGGCACGGAGAGATTATTGCAAGTTTGCTGGTGAGCACGTCCGCGCCGCCCAGGCCATCAATCTGACGGATATCCGGGCTTCCGAAAACAGAGAGGAGCACACGGTCTCTTTCCTTCGGGTCCACTGGGAGTTCATTCTCCATGATAAAGATTCCTTTGCTCGTGCCACCTCGCACAATGGCACACCGTATCATATTCATCTGGCTGTGCATATCTGTCCGTCCCCCTTCTCTCCATATTCCTGCATCATTTGGATCATCATATGATGTCCGCTGTAATTCCCCTGTATGACAGACTTCTGGTATTTTGACAGCTTCAGCAGCCTGCCAAAGTCGATCCCTGTATCATATCCCATATTTTGGAACATATATACAAGATCTTCTGTCGCTGTGTTGCCCGATGCCCCCGGGGCGAAAGGACATCCGCCCAGTCCTCCCAGGGTAGACTGGACTTTGGTGACCCCGGCTTCAGCCGCCGCCAGCGTACATGCCAGTCCCATGCCTCTTGTGTCGTGGATATGGACCATGAGTTCAAGTTCCGGACAGGTTTTTTCCACACGGCGGATTTCCTCGCGCACCTGGCGGGGATTTGCCGCACCGATGGTATCGCACAGGCAGATTTCTCTTATTCCCATCCCATACACCTGCTCTGCGAATTTTGCCAGTTCTCCTTCTTTCGGTTTACCCTCAAAGGGGCATCCGAACGCAGTGGCAATATCCACGCAGATATTAAGATCAGGGTAAGCCTCCATGATATTCTCCAGTTCTTGCAGCGACTCCTCCCTTGTACGGTTTATGTTTGCTTTATTGTGGCTTTCGCTTAAAGAGACCACATAAGAGAGATGCCGGATTTCCGCCTCCTGCGCGTCCTTTGCGCCGCGGAGATTCGGCACCAGCGCCAGCAGATCTATATTCGGATACCGGCTGACACAGTACTTTGCTACCTCTTTGGCATCCCGCATCTGGGGGATCGCCCTGGGACTAACAAAGGAGCAGATCTGGATATGGGAGACGCCTGCATCTGCCAGGCCATCAATGATCTTCTTTTTTTCCTCTGTGGAAATCAGCTCCGCCACATTCTGCCAACCGTCCCTTGGTCCAACTTCATAAATGTATATCTGATCCATCTACCTTCTCTCTCCTTTCCATGAGGCAGGCAAAAAGCCCGCCTTTTTCTGTCAGACCGACAATATGATTTGGAATCGCCTGACACCTGTATGTCTCCTGACTGCTCCTGTTCGTGATCACTCCCTTTTTATAGTCGATCTCTATCTCGTCAAAATAGGCGATTTTGTCCGTCTGGCTGCATTCAATGGCAAGAATCCCCAGATTGATGCAGTTGCGGTAAAATATCCTTGCATAAGATTTTGCCAGAACAATACGGATGCCCAGCTCCTTTAGCGCCAGCGGCGCTGTTTCCCGGCTGGATCCGCTGCCCAGATTCTCCTCTGCCACAAAGATATCCCCCGGTCTGCATTTTGAAGCAAACTCCGGATCAATGGGACTCATGGCATATGCGGCGGCCTGCTCTATGGGCAGCTCCATATACATCGGGGGAGAAATAATGTCCGTATTAATATTATCCCCATATTTTAAGCATCTTCCTCTGTATACACCACTCTCTTTTTCCATGTTTCCTCCTTATATCATCCTTGGGTCCGTCAGTTTTCCCATGACTGCGCTGGCTGCTACAGACAAAGGGGATGCCAGATAGATCTGCCCTTCCTTGCTCCCCATCCTGCCGATAAAGTTCCGGTTCGTAGATGACACGCATACTTCTCCGGATCCGATAGCTCCGGAATGCACTCCCAGGCATGCCCCACAGCTTGATGCCAGCACGACCGCCCCTGCCTCTGCCAGTGTATTTAGTATCCCATCTTTTGCACACTGTCTCCAAACCTGCGCCGAAGCCGGGGAGACTAAAAGCCTCACCCCTCTGGCAACTTTCTTTCCTTTCAGGAAATCCGCCGCCATCTTCAGATCGTGATACCGTCCCCCGGTGCAGGAACCGATGTAAGCCTGATCAACCGTTACATTGTCCAGGTTCTTTATCTCCGTTACATTGTCTACCTCATGGGGACATGTGCAGAGAGGCTCAAGCTGTTCTGATTCAAATTCGACTGTCTGTGCATACACAGCGTCCTCATCGCTTGCCAGGGCTTCGCCGCAGGGAGTCCCCTGCTCTCTCAGATAATCCCCTGTCACTTCATCAAACGGAAAAATCCCATTCTTAGCTCCTGCTTCCACTGCCATGTTGGCTATGCACAGCCGCTCATCCATGATCATTTTTTCAAATGTATCGCCAGTAAATTCAAGGGCTTTGTAGGTTGCCCCATGATGCCCCAGTGTGCCGATCACTTTCAGCGCCACATCTTTTGCCATCACACTTTCAGGAAGCTCTCCCCGCAAAACGATCCGGATGCTCTCCGGTACTCGCAGCCATATCTCTCCTGTCACAAGAACTCCCAGCATCTCCGTGGACCCAATGCCTGTGGAAAAGGCACCCAGCGCGCCATATGTACAAGTATGGGAATCTGTTCCCACAATAATATCCCCGGGGCACACGCGCCCATTTTCCACCATGACCTGATGGCACGGTCCGGCGAATTCAAAATAATTGGAGACCCCATGCTGCCGCGCCCACTCTCTCGTAAATTTCACGATTTCTGCCTGTTTGCTGTTAGCGGGCGGAGTATAGTGATCTGATACAATGGTGACCCTGCCGGCGTCCCATATGGAAGCCCCAAGCTCCTTTAGTTTCTCCGCTATCTCTACCCGGGGGCCAAGGATATCGTCCATCATGGCGCCGTCCACTTTACACCATACGATTTCCCCCGGCCTTACACTCTTTTGCCCGCATCCCCGGGCTAATATTTTTTCTGTCATCGTCATTCCCATGTTCCGCACCTCTGTACCGTCATTGTCATTTCGTGTTCCCCGCCTTTATACTACCTGTTCTTTTACCAGCAGTTTTACATCCTCTTCCGACATATCCAGATACTTCCTCAATATTTCTTCCGTATCCTGTGACAGAGTGGGAGCCGGTCTAAATGTATCGATCTTATGGTTGGTCAGCTTGATCTGGTTTCCCGTCATTTTTAGTTTCCCGGCTTTCGGATGGTCGATTTCAACAAACATCTCCCTTGCCCCCGCAATATGCGGATCTTTCGCAACGCGGTCGATCGTATTGATGGGAGCGGCGGGAATTCCTGCATCCAGCAGCAAATCCACGATATCATCAATCTTCTTATCCCGGAGCCACTCTTCTATGATAGGTTTAAGCTCAGCGTGGTGAAGCACTCGGCTGTTGTTGCAGCAAAACCGCTCATCCTCCAGCAGCTCTATCTTTTCCATCTGCTCACACAGCAGTCCGAACAGCTTGTCATTTCCCGCTCCGATCACCACCGAACCGTCCGAAGCCTCAAAAGAATCATAGGGATAGATTGCCTCATACCTGTTTCCAATCCTCTCCGGTACTTTTCCGGTACATAGGTAGATGATGTTAATGATCTCAAGCGAGGATACCATGGAATCCACCAGAGACACATCTACCTTCTCTCCTTCTCCGGTTTTCATCCTGTTGATATATGCTGCCAGGATCCCGGTGCAGCAGGACAGACCGCCCATCACATCGGCAATGGCAGTTCCTGTCCGGGTTGGCTTCCCGCCCGGCCATCCGGTGGTGCTCATCAGTCCGCTCATCGCCTGCCCGATAATATCGTATCCGGCTCTTTGCGAATAGGGGCCATAATGTCCAAACCCTGATACACAGCCGTAAATCAGCCCAGGATTGACCTTTTTCAGATTCTCGTACCCCAAGCCCAGCTTTTCCATGACGCCCGGTCGGTAATTCTCAATCAGGATATCGCTTTGGGACACAAGCCTACGCAAAATGTCCTTTCCCTTCTCGCTTTTCAGATTCAGGGTCATCCCTCTCTTGTTGCGGTTTAAGTTCATGTAATACGCGCTCTCTCCATTGATGATCGGGAAGTTTCCTCTGGCATCGTCTCCTTTACCCGGCACTTCTATTTTGATCACCTCCGCTCCCATATCAGCCAGCATCATACCACAGTACGGTCCTGCCAGCACCCTCGTCAGATCAAGAACCTTTACTCCTTCCAACAGTCCTTTTCCCATTTTTCTGCACCTCCTTGCGAATTTGTCCGTATTGTAGTATCATTTCCATAACTTGTATGTGGTATTTGCAACGGAGGTGTAAAATGATACTGAACGCAGACATACTTTCCCACATTCCGCTTTTTCAGGGCATCACAGTGGACGAACTTGCCCGGCTTGACACAGTACTTTATCCCCACATAAAAAATGCATCTTCCGGCGAGTTTCTCTCCTACCCGGAAGATGTAATAGAAGATACCGGAATCGTTCTGGAGGGCAGGATTCACATGATATCCGAAGATTTCTGGGGGAATCAGAATATTATTGCAGAATTTACAAAGAATACGCTGTTCGGGGAAGCACACAGCATCTCCCGGACTCCCCTTTTCTTCTCCCTTGTCGCGGTAGAGCCGTCAAACCTGCTTTTTATCAGGACACAGAAGATACTGGATGCCGCACGCCGCGGTGACAATGGGATTTTGAAACTGTATCACAACCTGATGACCATAATCATCCAAAAAAAACTAAACTATATGAAAAAAGCAGACATCCTCTCCCGCAGAAACCTGAGGGAAAAAGTCTCTGCCTTTCTCTCGGAGGAATATCAAAAAAATGGGACTCCCTCTTTTACTATCCCTTATGACAGACAGCAGATGGCAGACTATCTCTCCGTCGACCGCTGTGCCCTTTCCAAAGAACTGTCCAAAATGAAAAAAGAGGGGATTCTGGATTACAGGCATAGCTGGTTCCAGTTAAAAACATTATAAATTTTACAGACACGTTGCAAAAGCAACGTACTTCTCTGTTTTTCCAGTGTATGATGGCGGCATAATATATAAGATTGTCAGCGGCATGGAACCCCTTGACAGCCAACGCCGCGGAAAGGAGAACAACTATGAAAGTAACAAGCAGTGGAATCGTGAATGGAATCATTCAGGACAAATACGGAAAGAGGGGTGCGTGCAACGAACTCGGCATGCCGACATATTCTCTCCCCCTGTCCATCAAAGACGCACCGGAGGAAACGAAAAGCTTTGCCGTCGTGATCGACGACAAAGATGCTTTCCCGGTGAGCGGTGGATTCACATGGGTACACTGGGTTGCCGCAAATATCTGCAGAACAGAATTGAGAGAAAACGAAAGCCAGACGGCAGATGATTTTGTCCAGGGCGTCAACTCATGGCTGAGCTTACAGGGCGGAAGCCACCCGGCAGAATCCTGCAGTTACTACGGAGGCATGGCTCCGCCGGATGCCCCGCACATATACGATATCCACGTCTATGCCTTGGATACTGTACTAGATCTGAAAGATGGATTCTACATGAATGAGATGTACCGAAAAATGAAAGGGCACATTCTCGGGGAGGTAACCATCAGTGGAGAATATGCTAACTGAGATTAAACATGAAGATAACAGAATACGAATCTCAGAAACCCTCATCGTCGGGATTCTTCTGACAATGTCAGGAGGATTTCTCGACGCTTACACTTATCTATACAGGGGAGGGGTTTTTTCCAATGGTCAGACCGGAAATCTCGTTCTGCTGGGCATCCAACTGGCAGAAGGGGATTTTCAGGGTGCGTCCTATTATATACTCCCCATCTTATCGTTTCTGTTCGGCGTATTTCTTGCAGAAAATATTCATCGGCGTATGAGCAGGGCAAGCTATATAAAATGGAGACATATCATACTTATTCTAGAAATCCTTCTCCTGACCGTGTGTATGTTTATTCCTGCCGGCTCAAACCGAGTGGCCAACATTATCATATCCTTCATTTGTGCTCTACAGACACAGGCTTTCAGATCACTTCATGGGCTGTCCTATATTTCTGTCATGTGTACAGGAAATCTGCGCAGCGGAATACAAGAACTGTGCGCATATATCCATGTCCAGGACCGCAGACATCTTGTAAACTTCAGACATTATTTTCTCATTGCAGGCAGCTTTGTCGCAGGAGCCCTAGCAGGTTCTCTTTTCAACGGTATTCTAAATGGATTTTCACTCATCTTGCCGATTACTCTGCTTTCCATTGTATTGATTATGCTTTTTCTTAAAAATCAACTCTTGAGACTGACTGACCGATTTAATCTGCGGTGGTTTGATCACTAACCGTACTTCTCCGCATTTCAGCCAGAATATATTTTATATACTTCATTGGGGCAAGCCCATTCGCTTTGACAGTCTCAACCATGGTGTAGATCCCACCACTTACGGCAGCTCCAAATTCTTACAATACTGTCCGCGTTTTATCATAGGTAGAAGGCCTCCATTAGCTGATCAGATCCTCCAGTTGTTCCAGTAGCTGGTGAAGTATTTCCAGATAAGTTCCTTTAATTCCTCTGCCGTCATCTGCTTCGTATCGTAACGGTCATAGGGAATCTCAGTCTTCATCCGGGCGCACATACTCTCAAAGCGTACATTATCTTGGCCCGGTCACCGGCACTGTTTATGCTTTGGCGGTAATGATAGTCTCGAATAGCCCTTTGGTATACCTCGCTGGTATACTGCGTTTCCACGGTCACAATGGATAATGGTACCTTCCAGAGGCGAATATGTGGTCGGAGCCTTCTCTAATGTATGGACATACAAACCCGCTTTCATGCATGTACCCATTACCAGACCGAAGACACCAAGATCAAAGCAGTCAAAAATCGCAGATACATACGGTTTCCATATTAACAGGTCATCAGCTTTCATGGCTTCCCGGTGGGCTTTTGTAATCCCATTGGGTTTCTTTTTAATCGATAGCTTGGAACGATCTGAAACATGACCCGGTACACGGTACACTCGCTGGGTATAGGGACTCCCCCGGCTGCTTCAGCATCAGTGTCTCATATAAGCTGTCAACTTTTTATACCACACTAGGTTTCGCTGCACATTCTTATTTGAAGCTTACTCTGATTTGCCAATGATCCCCCTGCATTTTAGAAAGCCGATGGGGTAGGAAATCTCCCCCATCGGCATCAGATTTACTTACGTTGTTTTATTTTTTCTCCGGTTACGCTTGTTTTGCATGCCGAGAACTCCAAGAACGCTTATTATAAATGCTCCAGCAATAACTAAAACATGTAGACCCACCAAGTCATTATCTCGCGTCTTCGGCGGGATCTGAGCTTTTTTCTTTCCTTCTGACTCGGACGCTGCAACGGTGTTTTGAACAGTTGGATCTGCTTGAATTCCCGAAGCAGAATCCGGAACCGACGGCTGCCCAGGATCCGGATCCAGGACTGGTGGCTGCCCCGGATCAGGCTCCGGATTGGAAACGGCTGTAATTGTCAGGGTACCACTCACATAACCGGCAATTATATAATTCGCTCCCGCATCGGCTCCGGCAATGCTGATAGTATAGATTCCCGGCATACTGGTATCCGCTGCTGAAGTCGTCCGAACGGGCTCGGTAATCAGACTGTCCCCGCTTACAAGACCTTCTACTGTGTAGGTAAATACAGGCATTGCCGCTCCCTGCTCAATCTGGATATTATCAGCTTTGAATGTGAGAGAAGCTGGCTCTATTACAAAAGCAAAGCTTTGGCTTCCTGCATACATTATATCTGTCTCAGGCACAGAAGCAGTCACCGTATAGCTTCCCGCCTGGGAAGGAGGCGCGCTGACCGGTCCGTAAACCTCTCCCGACCGGGTTGCCCCCTCATAAATATATGAGAGATTGTTATACGGTTGAGCAAAACCGTTCTCATCCGTATAAACTGCCGTAATCTCCCCATATCCCTGTATTTGCTGTCCATTGTACACAGCAGCAGTCTGACGGGGAGTAAATGTAATAGTCACCGGGGTTCTGTCCGCGTAACCCACCGTAACTTCAATTGTAAAATCACTGTAGTTTGCCATACCGCTTACTTCTACTATAACGGTATCCGTCATTGAAACATCTGTTATTTCCTTTGAGACAACACTTAGTTCACCCTCCTCATTGACACTTGCAGAAACCAGCCCGTTCTCGGTATAACTTATCACCTTATAGACCGGTACTCCTCCCGCATCTTCCGGTACAAGCCCGGAAAGAAGTTTGGTCACGGATGACGATGCTGTACCTGCAGGCAGATCCACACGCTCATTCTGCGCACTCTGCGCACTTTTCTCGATCCTGCCTCCGCCTGTAAGTGTCACAGTATCTGTGGACAGATCATACCACCTCTGCCATGACCCATCCAGCACAAGACCGCTTCCTATGATGTCGACAGTTTCTGCAGCATCGGCTGCGGCATAGCTCCACACAGGAGCGGAAGCTGTCGGAGTGTCGCCGTCTGCAACTGATCCGGCCAGAGTAATCCGGGGTGTCTGATCCGCAGGAACCTCAACGGTTCCGTCATAAGTCTTTGTAATCAAAGAATCCGAATGGGCCTCAGGAGTCAGTACACGTTTCTCCAGACGTATCGGAATATCTATCTCGGAAGCTGCCAGAGATGCGCTGCCCAGATAACGAAGTTTCAAAACTGTATCTCCTGCAGGAATTTCCTTGTCGCCTGTATTTACTGACAACGTAAAGGAACGATTATCCATAGAAACATTTTGTGGCTCAGATACTTGAATATCACCCACATAAAGGGCAACCTGCCCATCTCCGGCCTGCGACGCCGCCCGAAGAGAACGCGCTCTGGCATCTGTCGTGGCAAAAGTTCCTGTAACAACAATCCTGTCTCCATATACAAACTGGGACGTCGGATTTCCCGATTCATCCTCTGTCTGCGCTGTAAGAGTCGTCATAAGCCCTGTAATCCTAAAGTAAAGATCCACACTGCCCTGAGCGTTATTCTGTCCGGCTATGGAAACAAGTCCGGTTCCCGCATCGGTATTAGAGCCGTAGGCAGCCTTGTAATCATTTGCATCCAAAAGGGATGCATAAGCTTCTGCCAATGTCACCTGCGGTGTGAGTGGACTTCCTGTATATGTCTGATCCGCAATCGGGATGAACATCTCTGTCGTAAGCGTCAGCGGAGTAATGTCAGCCTGCACTGTACAGGTCACTGTTTTTTCTTCCGTTTCTCCGCTTCCTCTGAAGCAGTAGTTGGATGCAGCCGGAGAATCCGAAAGGGTCACGTTAACTGTTACCTTTTTGCCGGCAGCTGCATTTTCATTTTCAAAACTGGCAGTCACAGTGTAATCTGTCCCGGATGTCAGAGTCTCTGAATTTTGCAGTCCCGCTAGCGTTACAACTGCCTCGGCATCAGCTGTACCGTCATAAATCTTGTCTTTTGCCTCAGCATCAGCTGTAAGTACGGCCGGGCTGATTCCGCCCGCAACATGGGCAGAAACTTCTGTTCCCTCCGGCAGACGATAGAAGCCTGCCACATCCACGTTCTCCGCTGCATTAGAAAGCGTCACATTTGTCGCGATAACTTCAGAAGTGTTCGCATTCACATCTGTAAAGGCGTAATCGCCGCTTACGCTCACCTGATCTTTATCAGCTTCAAGTACGCCTTCCAGAGACAGCTTCAGACTGTGGGCATCAGGAACATCGGCTGTCCCATCATAAGTCTTTTTCGCATCTCCAGACAGCACTGCTGTCACTTCTTTCGGAGAAAGAACGATTTTCGTCTGTACAGACGCCAGCTTTTCATCGACGCTGTCGGACAAGCGAAGCTCCAGAACAACAGGATCACCGGAAGCGCCAAACTCTTTATCCTCAGTATTATAAGTAAGCGTATATGTTCCCTCACTGTCTACTTTCACCGTTTTTCCCACCTGAGAGCCGTTTACATATAGCGTAACTTTTCCGTTTGATGCTCCGCTGCTCAGCGCTGCGGCTCCTTTGACAGTTATTGTGTCTCCGTAGGTGAAGTTTGTTTCCTCCGCACTGCCTTTATACGTTCTGGCACTCAGCTCAGGAAGGGGTGCATCTCCCACGATTGTAAAAGTAAGGTCCACTGTACCGGTGTAATTGTTAGTTCCTGTGATTGTAACAGTACCGCTCTCCCTGATGTTTTCTCCGTAAGTAACCTTAAAATCATCCTTCGTAAGCAGATCATATCCTTTTGCAATCGAAATCTTCGGAGTAATCTGACTTCCGGTCCACGGCTGGTCCTCCACCGGCACAAACATCTCTTTCTTAAGAGCTAATGGACGTATGTCTGCCTGGTCAGTCACCTCAGCCTTCGTAGGGGTATCACCGTCAAATTTATAGTTGGCGGCAACGCCTTTATCCTTCAGTGTAATGACTGCACGGACTGTTTTATCCGTACCCGCGTTTTTATTATCAAAAGATGCCGTTACGGTGTAATCCTGATCCAATGTGAGCTGTTCGTCTCCTGCCAAACCTGAAAAAGTAACAGTGACGTCTGCACTCTTTTCGCCATCATAGTCTTTATCCTGAGCAGTAATGGCAGATGTGATCACCGCCTGATTTATACCTCCTGTAACTTCTGTCGTGATTTCTTTATCACCTGCAAGCTGATAAAAGCTTTCCACTCCCGCTGAAGTTGAATCGACAAGTATCAGATCTGAGGCAATTACAGTCTTTGTGCCTGCAGACGCAGACTCAAACCGGTAACTTCCTTCTGCCGTAAGAACAGATGAATCTACGGCAAGTATATCATCCAGCAGGATTTTCATACTGTGGTTCTCAGGCAGTCCGGTAGTACCGTCATAAACTTTTACAGCATCTCCGGTAAGTCTCGCGGTCACCTGTCTGGGAGAAAGGGACACCTTAATATCCTTTACAGCCAGCGCCTCAGACTCTGTTTTTCCACCCAGACGGAGCCGGAGCGAAGCCGTCTCTCCTGAAGCCGGTATAGACTTTTTATTCGTGTAATAGTCAATCTCATAGTTTCCTTTTTCATTTGTCGAGGCTTCTCCAAGCAAAGTGTCACCGTTATATAAATATACTTTTGTGCCTTCATTCACTCCTGACGCCAACCCTCTGACAGTTATGATATCTCCATATATAAAGTCACTAGTCTGTGTGTTTCCTCTGTATGAATCTCCGTCGATCGATGACTGTTCTTCACCGCCTGAAATAGGGAATGTCAGCGTCACCTCTCCCGTGTAGTTCTTTTTGCCTGTAACCGTGACAGATCCCGTGCCGTTAATGTTCTCGCCATATGTAAGAGTATAGTTCTCTTTTGTCAGCAACTTTTCTGTGGCAGCCACTTTGACCTCGGGCTCGATCTTTTCACCGGTGTAAGACTGTTTGGGAATCTTCTCAAACATCTGCTCAGTAATTTCTTTTGGCTTGATCATGCCTTCGATTGTAAACGGGTCATAATACACGAGCCGGTAATGGGAAGTGGCCGGTGTATTGAGTAGTTTCATCGTAACCGTAACAGACTGTTTTCCCGCATTAGTTTCATTGAAGTGAGCCTCTATCGTATAATCGGTCGTCTGGCGCAGAGTGTCATCTCCTACCAGTCCATCCCATTTGATATCGGTTATCGGCACATCCGATGTACCGTCATAAATCTTCTCTCCGAGTTGAATATGTGGCGTCACATCGGCTCTGACAATCTCAGCCCGAATAGTGTATGTCCCATCAAATGGGTGCTTAACCGTGCCGATGCTCGCCGTTGTATTAGTAAGATGATAGAAATCTGCATCTTTCCCTGCCAGAGCAATATTTTTAAAGAGCAAATCATGATCTCCGATTTCTGCAGAGGCGTGTTCGCAGACATATGTGGTATTCACTTCATCCCCATCCACCACATTATCCAGATCCAGTTTTACATTATACTGACGACCGCCTTCTTCCAAAGTAAGGGACTTTGTTGTTCCGTCATACTCTTTTACGACGTAGCAGCTCTCTGAAGGCGTTGCCGTAAGTTTTATTTTATTCAGAGTGACCGCAACATGAGCAATCTCCAAGTCTGCGCTCTGTTTCTGAGCAGGCACGGCCACAAGAGTGTGGCTGCCTGAAGGAAGTTTTTTGTCATGTGTATTGACTGTAAATTCTGCTGATCCATTTTCTCCGACCATAGCCTCTGCAAGAGGCTCTGATGAAAGAGAACCGTCTTTTTCCGTGTAGTGAAGACTGACTGTCTGACCCTGCATATTTTTCACATGCTCCAGATCGACCTTCATTATCTCCGGATAAGTAAACGTTCTGGAAACCGCTCCGGAGCTGTTTATAGGCGTGAGGGTCGTTTCCGCTTCCAGAGAAGCATCAATTTTAAACGGAAGTCGTACCTCTCCCGTGTAATTGTTTTGCCCTTTTACGACAGCGTATCCTGTTCCCTCAGAGACATTATTTTCATAAGTCACTGTAAAGTCATCATAGGACATAATATCTGCTTCACTGTCCGAAATAGAAAGAAGCGGACGAACTTCTGCTCCCGTGTGAGCCTGATCCGGAATCTTATCAAACATTTCCTCAGTCAAGGTCTTGGGCCTGATCCTAAAAGTTGTACTTACAGGCTCCGTCGGATAGGTCAGGTTATAATTGTTCATACGATCTGTATTTCGGGGTGTCACCGTCATATAAGCCGTATACGTTCCCACATCAGGAGAAACGTATTCGGCAGTGACGTCATAATCCACACCCATTTCGAGATGTCTGTTCCACCAATGGGAATAGTCCGTAAAAACAGAATCTATGTTAACTTTCGTTGTTCCGTCATAGATACGTCCAGTGTCAGCTTGTATCGATTTTACAGTGAAATCTCCTTTTGTCACAGTTGCCGATATTGTATCCTTGCTGGAATGATAAGTTATTCCCCCCAAGTTCTTCTCTTTCAGCGTGACCTCGATCACATATGTCCCGACATTCTCGGGGAGTCCGTTCGTCCAGTTTACTCCTTTGTCCGTGGAATATCTGTACTGAAAATCACTGTCTGAAGCCGGGGTCGTCCCATAGTACGCCTCGTGAACTATATCCTCTCTCTTTATGCCAGTTCCTTCATATTGCCTCTCAAAACTGCTCTTCAACGAAAGCCGTGAGGAAAATTCCGTCACAGGATCATTCGGATCATAAAAAGCATGTTTTCCAATTTTCTTCACAGATTCCGCAATCTCTGCCGTAGAAGAGTCGTCTTTTTTAATATTTTGCAAAGAATAAAATGCATTGGCACCAATGGATGTAACTCCATCTTTTATGACAACTTTTTTAATGTATTCAGTGCTGTTTCTCCAGGGAACAAGAAACGGATCTTCAAAATCGCGCATGTCTCCCTTTCCGGAAATGGTAAGCACCCCTTCACTAAGTATCCAGGAAAGATTATCCCCAATCCTGCCCGAATCAATCTTGTTCCCATCCTCCAACGCTTCATTATATGTGAATGTATATCGCGGATATCTGGCCTGTATTTCGGCAGGCTCCTCGTATTCATCCAGCTGGTGATAACCGTCCTTTTCTTCCTGGTCAACAAGAAAAAACTGTCCATTCACATTATTGGCTGTACTGTCTGACACAAAATACTTTTCTCCGATCTTGATCCAGCTCCACGCATGCTTCCCGGCGGGAATATAGCCAATGACCGGAATAGACTCCACTCCCGCATACGCGCACAGCAAAGCATTGCCGGCAGAATAACCATCACAGAACGTGCCTCCCTGAACGATCCCCTGCCACGCAGAGTGAGTGCCTCCGTATGAAATATTGTTCTTAATCCAGTTCCAGACAGCAGTATATTTTTCATAATCGCTGTAAAGATCGTTTTCCGCACGGTAGGGATAGAGTTCGCCCCCGGGAGAATACAGATTCTGCACAAATTTTCTGAGTTCTACTTCCTTTTGATAGTTATGAAACCAGGGATTTCCGCCTGTCTTGATGGTGATGGTATACCCTCCTTCTCCATCCCATGCGAAATTAATTGGGGATGTCGTAAACCGATGTCCCGCGGCATAGATATACCGCCAGTAAGCAAAACTTCTCTCTGCGGATAACGCCTCTCTTGCATCATAGACAATTTGTTCCGCTTCGCGCCCCCACCATTCATATATTTCATCCTGAGTGGCATCTGGTCCAAGTCCGGTAATGTCACCCATATCTTCTTCCTTAATCGTCAGCTTAGCTGATACAAGACCGTCCCACAGGGGATACTTCTCCACGATAAAGTCAACAATCTGATCCCGCTGGCTTCCATCATAATCTTCAATGGTCATACTCCCCTGGCCTTCTGATTCAACTCCATCCGGTCTCCAGTACCAGGGAACCCCCGTAAGCCCCGGTTCCTCAGCCGTGACATCCCTCCTTTCATCCTCCTCTGCTACGTCTGCCACGGTATCAAAAGCGCTCTCTGCAAATGATGTTATGGGCAGCGTTCCCGACAGTATACTGACTACCATGAATAATGCAAGCACACTGCGAACTTTACTCTTCATTCTTATTTCCTCCTCGTATAATAAGTTTATAATTAATAATTACCTAGTTCTTTGATAACTG
>DWYM01000101.1 GCA_019118665.1 Candidatus Mediterraneibacter intestinipullorum | reverse complement strand
TAACCGCAGGGACTATAACCTGTTTCCTATGAGACCTCTGGGCTGGAAAGCTCCATAGACTGTCCTGAAGGAATTTATTCAGCATGGTGTAACATATGTTTGACAAACCTACACATAAGTGAATAACATGTGTAAATAAAAAAGTTGACAAAAGGAAAATCCTGTATTATAATGCCCTCCGTAACATTTTTGTAATATCTGTAATATTATTTAAAATATGAGCATATATTTTAAAAGATATCTGTAAAGATATTGCAACAGGTTAGAGGAGGAGTATATGAAACATAATCAGAACAGGCGTGTTCTGCTGTCTTTATATGCGGCAGTGACAAGCGCATTGCTGCTGACTGGATTTACAAGCGCGGCGGCAGAGACAGGCAGAAACGCAGAACAGAAATCATACATCAGAGAGGAGCTTTTCCAGTGGGACTTTGCCGAGGCAGCGGGCGGGATCAGCGGAGAAGCAGTACAGGATACAAAAGAAGCGGTCCAGGCGGCGCATGCAGCGTATCTCATAAAATTGGAGGAAGAGAAAAAAGCGGCTGAAGAAGCTCAGCGGCTTGCGGAGGAGCAGGCAGCGGCAGAGGCGAGGGCAGCTGAAGAAGCAGCGGTCGCACAGGCGGCAGCGGAAGCCCAGGCAGCCAGCGTGGCGGTTTCAGAGCAGGAGCTTCTTGCGGCGCTCATTTACTGCGAGGCGGGCAATCAGCCCTATGAAGGACAGGTGGCCGTGGGAGCGGTGGTCATGAACCGTGTAAGGAGCGGCTCTTATCCTAATACGATCACAGAAGTCATCTATCAGTCCGGACAGTTTGGACCGGCGATGACAGGATGGCTGGACTCCGTGCTTGCCAGCGGAAGTTATACGGATACGGCCAGACAGGCGGCTGCGGACGCCATTGCAGGCAGCAATCCGGTGGGCGACTGCCTCTATTTTGGAAACGGAAACTGGGGGATCCAGATAGGCGACCACTATTTCCATTAGACAACATATGTTATAATGCAGGGGACAGTACCGGGAGAGACCGGCGCTGTCCCCTGCGTTTCTGAGCGGGATGGGAGCATCTCTTAGCAGGGAAGTAAATGAGTGACAGAGGAGGAAAAGAAAGATGGCTGTAAAGATTAAAAAATATGAAAAAACAGATCTGAAAGACGCGGTCAAGATATGGAATCAGGTTGTAGAAGATGGAGTGGCGTTTCCACAGACAGAACCGTTGAACGAGGAGAGCGGACATGCATTTTTTGAGGAACAGTCTTTCACAGGGATCGCATATGACGAGGTGACCGGGGAGACCGTGGGTCTCTATATCCTCCATCCAAACAATGTCGGCCGCTGCGGGCACATCTGCAATGCCAGCTATGCGGTGCGGGCGGATGCGCGGGGGCAGCGCATAGGAGAGACTTTGGTGAGACACTGCCTGGAAAAAGGAAAAGAACTTGGATTTCGCATTCTTCAGTTCAATGCAGTGGTCAGCAGCAACACATATGCCCTGAGGCTTTATCAAAAGCTGGGCTTTGTGCGTCTTGGGGCCATACCGGGCGGTTTTCTCATGAAAGATGGGCATTATGAAGATATCATTCCCCATTATCATGTACTATAGTGGGCGCGGCCCTTCTGCATGTCCATATGCCATATGCTGAGAAAGCCATTTCGACGCTCATGCGCTATACGCTATACGCTGTGGAAGCCTTTTCCGATGATCTCGCTTGTATTTGAGATCAGGATGAAGGCTTCTCTGTCATTTTCCCGGATATAATTTCTCAGGCGGACTGCCTGTACCCGGTTCAGAGCAGTGAGGATGATATATTTGTCTTTCCCTGAATAGGCGCCTTTTGCGTGACAGACACTGGCGCTCCGCCCGAGAGTGTGGACGATGAAATCACAGATCGGTTCCGGGCTGTCGCACACCACATTGAAATATTTGGAAAGATTAAAACTTTCGATAAAAGTATCGATCATGAAAGAGCGGATCGCAAGACCGAGAAGGGAATACAGTCCTGTCTCTATATCAAATACAAAGAACCCTGCGCCGGTGATCAACGCGTCAGATATGAGGAGCGCCCGCCCGATGTCAAAGCTGGAATATTTCTTCAGGATCATGGCAATGATATCCGTGCCCCCGCTGGAAGCTCCGATGTTGAAAAGGATAGCGGAACCCAGCGCCGGAAGGGCAATTGCAAAGCACAGCTCCAGCATGGGCTGATCAGTGAAGGGAGAATCCATCGGGTAAAAGCGTTCCATAGCCGAGAGGGCCACTGAGAGCAGGATGCTGCAGTACGCGGTCTTTGCGGCAAATTTTTTCCCAAGGATGATAAGGCCGATCACAAGGAGGATCATGCTTGTGATCAAGTTGAAGTCTCCGGCAGAGATCAGACCGGTCTTTGCGACGAGGACAGCCAGGCCGGTGATGCCCCCAAAGGTGAAATTATTTGTAAATTTGAAAAAATAGGTTCCGACCGCAATAAGGAGCGTGCTGAAAGTAAGCATAAAGAAATACTGGAATTTGTTTTTCATACTGTCCTCCTGTTCTCTCTGCGCGCCGGGCAGAGAAAATCGATCTGTAATAGTATGTCTACCCGAATTGTAATCTCTGGAATATGAAAAGTCAACGCATTAAGAAATGGCGGGAAGGAGAAAATATACACTGAAACGAAAGGCGATGCGGAAATATTTTTCAGATCAGGAGGATACAGATCATGGACAGACATTTACTTATAAGAGATATATTTGCAAGGGAGATCCTTGACTCAAGGGGGAATCCTACTATTGAAGCAGAGGTGCTGGCAGGGGAGGATATCGTCGGGAGGGCGGCGGTTCCTTCCGGGGCTTCTACCGGGAGATTCGAGGCGGTAGAACTCAGGGACAGAGATGAGCGCTATAATGGCAGAGGGGTGGAGCGCGCCGTGGAGAATGTAAACAGCCAGCTTTCACAAGCGGTCATAGGGATAAATGTCTTTGACCAGAAGGAAATCGACCGGGCGCTGATCCGTGCGGATGGAACGGCAGATAAGGGAAACCTGGGGGCAAATGCTCTGCTGGGCGTGTCCATGGCAGCGGCGCGGGCGGCATCCGCGGCTTTGAAGGTTCCGCTGTACCGGTATCTGGGCGGCGTGCGTGCGGGGAAAATCCCTGTGCCTATGATGAATATCTTAAACGGCGGAGCGCATGCGGACAATATGCTGGATATCCAGGAATTTATGATCGTTCCGGCAGGGGAGAACAGAGGGTTCCGGGAACAGCTCCGGATCTGCGTGGAAGTCTATCATGAGCTGAAGAAGGTCCTGAGAGAGAAAGGATTCTCCACTGCCGTGGGAGATGAAGGCGGATTCGCGCCGGATCTTACAGATACCCATGAGGCTCTGCGCGCCATAAGAGACGCGGTGGAACGCGCGGGATACCGGTTCGGGCGGGATATTAAGCTCGCTCTGGATGTGGCGGCGTCTGAGCTTTTTGACATGGGGCAGCAGGCATATGTTTTTCGCGGGGAGGGCGTCAGGACAACAGAGGAAATGATCCGCTATTATGAAGAGCTGATCTCAGAGTTTCCCATCTGCTCCATAGAAGACCCTCTCGACCAGGAGGACTGGAAAGGCTGGCAGGCCCTGACAGAGCGGATCGGGAGCAAAGTCCAGCTCGTGGGAGATGATCTCTTTGTCACCAATAAAGAGCGCCTGGCAAAAGGGGTACGGCTGGGAGCGGCAAATGCAGTCCTGATAAAGGTCAATCAGATTGGAACCCTCACAGAAGCGTTCGAGACGATAAAGGCTGCCCAGGACGCCGGATACCGCACGATTATTTCGCACCGGTCCGGGGAGACGGAGGATACATTCATCGCTGATATAGCGGTAGCATTTAACGCGGGCCAGATCAAGACAGGCGCCCCCTGCCGGTCCGAGAGGGTGGCAAAGTACAACCGGCTTTTGCGGATCGAGGAAAAGCTGGGCGAGACAGGGCCTGACGGAGAAATCCATTGACAGACGCGCAGACATCCCATATCATTGTATAAATTCATTGTACAATGTGCGGGATGTTTTTTATTCCGCGGAAACAGAAATCCATGCAATGGATGAGACACGCCCTTTTATAATCGCTGTGATAGTGGTATACTATGGAAGTAAAAGTTTTGGCTCATCTGTGAGAATGAAGAAGACAAGGAGATTAAAGACATGAGTATCTATGACCTTACGGCATATGAGGTAATACAGGAGAAAGAGCTTGCCGACCTGAAATCTCAGGGGGCTCTGCTGCGGCACAAAAAGACTGGGGCACGAGTGCTCCTCATGGAAAATGACGACGAGAACAAGGTGTTTGCCATTGGGTTCCGGACCCCGCCGCCGGACAGCACAGGAGTGCCCCACATCATGGAGCATTCCGTACTCTGTGGGTCCAGAGAGTTCCCGGTAAAGGATCCCTTCGTGGAACTGGTGAAGGGCTCGTTGAATACATTTTTAAATGCCATGACCTACCCGGATAAGACCGTATATCCGGTGGCGAGCTGTAATGATAAGGACTTCCAGAATCTGATGCATGTGTACATGGACGCGGTGTTCTATCCGAATATTTATCAGAGCGACAAGACATTCCGCCAGGAGGGGTGGAGCTATAAGCTGGACGACCCGGAGGCTGATCTGGAAATCAGCGGTGTAGTTTACAATGAGATGAAGGGAGCGTTCTCCTCCCCGGAGGGAGTCCTGGACCGTGTGATACTGAATTCCCTGTTTCCGGATACGTCCTATGCAAATGAATCGGGGGGAGACCCGGAGGTGATCCCGGAGCTGACGTACGAGCAGTTCCTTGATTTCCACAGAAAATACTATCATCCGTCCAATAGCTATATCTACCTCTATGGCGATATGGATATGGAAGAAAAGCTGAGGTGGCTGGACGAAAAATACCTGTCTGACTTTGACCAAATCCAGGTGGATTCCGAGATAAGATATCAGCAACCATTTTCAGAGATGAAAGAGATCGTACAGGAATATTCTATAGCAAGCGATGAAAATGAAGCGGATAATACTTATCTTTCCTATAATAAAGTGATAGGCACGTCTTTAGACGAAAAGCTTTATCTCGGTTTTCAGATCCTGGACTATGCGCTGCTGTCCGCGCCCGGCGCTCCGTTGAAAAAAGCGCTCCTTGACGCGGGGATCGGCAAAGATATCATGGGCTCCTATGACAATGGCGTTTACCAGCCCATTTTCTCCGTGATATCTAAAAATGCCAACATGGAGCAGAAAGAAGCTTTTATCAGGGTGATCGAGGATACGTTGAGGGATATCGCGGAAAAAGGAATAGACGAGAAAGCGGTCCGTGCGGGCATCAATTACTATGAGTTCCGTTTCAGGGAGGCGGATTTCGGCAGCTATCCGAGAGGGCTGATGTATGGGCTTCAGATGTTTGACAGCTGGCTCTACGATGAGGAGAATCCGTTTATCCATATGGAGGCGATCCCTACCTTTGAATTTTTGAAAAGCCAGGTGGGGACAGGGTATTTCGAAGGGCTCATACGGAAATACCTGCTGGATAATACTCACGGCGCCATTGTAATCATCCGTCCGGAGCGGGGGCGCACGGCAAGGATGGACAAGGAGCTCGCGGAGAAGCTGAAGGCGTACAAGGAGAATCTGTCTTCAGAGGAGGTGGACGCTCTCATCCGCGCGACAGCGGAGCTGGAGGCTTATCAGGAAGAGGAGTCCTCGCCGGAGGATCTGGCAAAGATCCCTGTGCTGAAGCGGGAGGACATTTCCAGAGAGACTGCTCCGATCTGCAATACGGAGATGGATGTGGCCGGAGTGAAAATGGTGCACCACAATGTTGAGACGAATGGCATCGGCTATGTGACGCTCATGTTCGATCTGTCCGGCATTGAGGAGAAGATGCTGCCCTATGTGGGGATCCTGCAGAGTGTGCTCGGCATCATTGATACGACAAACTATGAATACGGCGTGCTATTTAACGAGATCAACGTACACACAGGAGGCATTGGAACTTCCCTGGAACTTTATGCGGACGTCACAAAGGTAAAAGAAAAAGAATTCCGCGCCACATTTGAGATGAAAGGAAAAGCTCTGTATCCGAAGATGGACGTGCTCTTTTCCATGATGAGGGAGATCCTTATGGAGTCCAGGCTGGAGGATGAGAAGCGTTTAAAAGAAATCCTTGCCATGCTCAGATCCAGACTTCAGATGTCCTTCCTCTCGTCCGGGCACACCACGGCAGCGCTGCGTGCTCTGTCATATACATCGCCAATTGCCAAATTCAAAGACGATACGGGCGGCATCGGATTTTATGAAGTGATGAAAACCATTGGAGAAGATTTCAATGGGCATAAAGAAGAACTGATACGGAACTTAAAAGAAATCTCCCAGACGATCTTCCGCGCGGATAATATGATGGTCAGCTACACTTCGGCAGACGAAGGGCTGGCTTCGATGAAAGCGGCGTTCGGCGCAGTCGGGGATGGACTGAATGACAGTGTGGATACAGGTGTCAGCGCGGCAGGCGTCAGTGCGGCAGGAGTGGGTGTCAATGCGGCAGACGCAGATAAGGGCTTAGATGCAGCAGCGCGCGGCTCAGAGCAGACCGCGTGTGTGATCCACTGCCGGAAACGAAATGAAGGTTTTAAGACATCTTCCAAGGTACAGTACGTTGCAAGAGCCGGCAATTTCATCGACGGCGGCGCGGAATATACCGGCGCGCTGCAGATATTGAAGGTCATCTTAAGCTACGACTATCTCTGGCAGAACGTCCGCGTCAAGGGCGGGGCCTACGGCTGCATGAGCAATTTTAACCGCATCGGGGAGGGGTATCTGATCTCCTACCGTGACCCGAATCTCTCGAAAACTATGGAGATTTATGAGGGCGTTGTGGATTATCTTGAGAATTTCAATGTAGATGACCGCGACATGAACAAGTTTATCATCGGTACGATCAGCAGTATCGACCGTCCCATGAACCCGGCGGCAAAGGGGAGCCGCTCCATGAATCTGTACATGAACCGCGTGACGGAAGAGATGATACGAGAAGAGAGAGAACAGATCCTGACTGCTGAACAGAGCGATATCCGGGCGCTGGCAAAAGTGCTGAAGGCGATGCTGGACGCCGGACTGGTCTGCGTCATAGGAAGCGAGGAGAAGATCGAAGAGTGCAGGGAAATGTTTGGGGAAGTACGGACATTGAGTTAAAGGGGGCAGGTCCCATTTACAAAAGGAGTATGTATGAGAGAGAATTTTAAATCCGGCTTTGTCACACTGATCGGCAGGCCGAATGTGGGAAAATCTACATTGATGAATCACCTGATCGGGCAGAAGATCGCGATCACATCCAACAAACCGCAGACGACCCGCAACCGCATCCAGACAATCCTGACAACAGAAGAGGGGCAGATCGTGTTTGTGGATACGCCGGGCATCCATAAGGCGAAAAACAAGCTAGGAGAATATATGGTGAATATTGCGGAACGTTCGCTGAATGAGGTAGACGTGGTGCTTTGGCTTGTGGAGCCGTCCACGTTCATCGGAGCAGGCGAGCGGCACATCATTGACCAGCTTAAAAAGGTGAGGACTCCGGTCATCCTTGTCATCAACAAGATCGATATGGTGAAAAGAGAAGAACTGCTCCCAGCCATTGACATGTACCGGAAAGAGTATGATTTCGCTGAGATCGTCCCTGTGTCTGCGAGAAGCGGGGACAATACGGACGAACTGGTGAAGGTCATCCTGAAATATCTTCCTTACGGTCCGCAGTTCTATGATGAAGATACTGTGACAGATCAGCCGGAGCGTCAGATCGTGGCGGAGTTGATCCGCGAGAAAGCGCTCCACTGCCTGAATGAAGAGATTCCTCACGGCATCGCGGTTGCCATTGACCGGATGAAGATGGAGAAAAAGGTCATGCACATTGACGCGACTATTATCTGTGAGCGGGATTCCCACAAGGGTATCATCATTGGAAAACAGGGCAGCATGCTGAAAAAAATCGGCAGCACAGCGAGGTATGAGATCGAACGGCTGCTGGACTGCCGGGTGAACTTAAAGCTGTGGGTGAAGGTGCAGAAAAACTGGCGCGACAGCGATTACCTGATGAAGAACTTCGGTTATCGGGAAGATGAGTAAAAGAGAGTGAAAAAAGATAGAAAGAAACGGAAAATAGCCGGAAGAATGCCGGCACCAGGCGGTGTGACAGCGAGAGCCCACACCGGGATGCTGCCGGCGTTTGATTTATTTTCTCCTGCGGGATAAAGTGTATGCTTTTGCGATGTAGTAAAGCAGAAGAACAGGTATCAGCAGTGCAAAAATCAACATTAAAAGATGGAGTGCGCCGCTTCTAAGCAGGGCGAACGGTGTCTCAAAAAGCAGCGCGGACCAGAACTTGATCCCTTCCATCTCCCAAAGGCCGGGTGTTAAATACTGTGCTTTTATGTTGAACAGATCCTGAATGTGAAATGGATCTGCCAAAAAGTATGCACAGAAGCAGGGGAGTGTTATGAGGAAGGAGGTGAGAGCCATTTTCGCCTGCCTCATATAGCGGGCGGATTTTGAGGTATCATCGGAGAAAAGCTCTTCTGATGCGTTGGGACTGATCCGCTCAAAATAGTGGAAATCCTGATGCCAGTCCCCTTTGATATGTCTCCATCCTGCGTCCAGGAGAAAGGTAATATACTCCTGGAAATCTGCTTTTGTTTTGAAGCTGCGTGCATCGCACCGGGGAATGTCCTAAAGTTTGTGTAAACCTCTAAACTGATGTAAGATAAACTTACCAGTTTGGAGGTTTATTTTATGGCAAGAAAAAAGGATACCCCACAAAAAGCAGCCCTTCGGGAAATGATGGGCAACT
>DWYM01000100.1 GCA_019118665.1 Candidatus Mediterraneibacter intestinipullorum | reverse complement strand
TAAGAAGACGTTAAATAAGATGGTTTGGCTGTCCTGTTTCTTACAGGCATCCTTCAACTATGAGAGAATGCAGGCTTGTGGATGGCTCTGGGGCATGCTTCCGGGTCTTCAGAAAATACATACAAACAAAGAGGACCTGAAGGCTTCCATGGCTCACAACCTGGATTTCCTGAACACGCACCCGTTCCTTGTAACTTTCGTAATGGGTATTGTTCTCTCCCTGGAGCAGAACAAAGCTGATACAAAGACGATCCGTTCCGTAAGAATTTCTGCGGCAGGTCCTCTCGGCGGTATCGGTGACGCTCTGTTCTGGCTGACACTCGTTCCGATCACAGCTGGTCTTACAGCGAATATGGCTATGGAAGGGCAGATCATTGGTGCGATCCTCTTCCTGATCATCTTCAATGTAGTTCAGTTCATCGTTCGTTTTGGTCTTATGTACTGGTCCTATGGACTTGGAACAAAAGCTGTTACTCTTCTTACATCTAATGCAAAAGAGTTTACACGCGCAGCCAGTATCCTTGGTATCTTCGTAGTTGGTGGTCTTATCGCGAATTACGGCGGCACGACAGTCCGTATGATCGTTGGCGATACACAGATCAATATCCAGAGCCTGCTTGACGGCGTGCTGCCGAAGCTGATCCCGCTTCTGATCACGCTTGGCATCTATGCACTGATCAAGAAGGGCTGGACACCGGTAAGATGTATCATCCTTATCCTTGTAGTAGGTATCGTAGGATGCGCGTTCGGTATCTGGTCTGGTAACTCTCAGGCTATGGACGCTGACGGAAATACACTTCCGGGCGGATATACACCGCTTGTTGAGTGGTATGAGTATCCTGCTCCCGCTCCGGCTGAAAAGACTGCCCAGGAGGTTTGGGATGCTCTGGAATCAGTGGTTGATGCGCTGCAGAATGCCGGTGTTGATGTGAGTATGCCTGAATAAATTTTTATTGGACATATGGTGGGAAAACTGTGTATACAGATTTTTCTGAAATGAATAAAAACCGGCTTACAGGTCGTAAGAAAGAGAGGGGAGGGATTTTAATCCCCCCCCTCATATTAATCTAAAGAGAAATCAGGTGGCTGTTTGAATCCGATAACAATTTTTATAGTAGTGATCGCGCTCGTTTTATATCTTGTTTTCCAGGGCGTGAAAAATTTTCAACTTCATAATCTGAATATCAGTCTGAAAAATAAGGACAGTGAGACAGTAGAAAAGATAGCGGACATGAAGCTGGCGCAAAGGCTGCTCGGGGAGTATGTCTGTGACCTGTACAAGCTGAGGGCTTACTATATTACCGGAGATCAGGAAAAGTTTGAAAAGGTGCTGCGCCATATGATCGCATGCGAGAAATACAGGGCAGACGACAGGCAGAGTTTTCTTGAAATCTATTTCCATACATTTTTGATAAAAGGAAACAGAAAATACGCGGACTGGCTGCTGGAGGCGATCCGAAAGACAGGGGACGCCAAGTTTATCCGTTACAGTGAAGAATCCTACGCGGTAATGCTGGACAGGGAAAGCGGCTTGATCGATCAAATGGAGGAGGATATCAACTCCAAGCTTTATTACGGATTTGCGCTGGGCGTAGTTCTGTTTATGGTTGCAAAACAGTACTCCTATCTTGGGGACGACAGAAATGCACTTGAATATATGAGGAGTGCAAAAGCCTGTTTTCATCCAAAGGCAGTTTATATGCCTGTTGTTGACAAATATTTAAGTGAAGCAGAGGCGTGAGAAAAACAAAAACATGCCTTGCAGATGCAGGCGTTAAACATGTTTAGAACAGGAGAGGTATTATGATTGGATTAGTAGTTACAGGACATGCAAATTTTGGGACTGGCATAACAAGCTCCGTGAACCTGATCGCAGGGGAACAGGAGGCATATAAGGCGGTAGATTTTCTGCCGACATACAGTACGGAAGATCTGACATGCGAGTTGACAAAGGCGCTCGATGAATTAAAGGACTGTGAGGGGGTCATCATATTTACAGACCTTATGGGAGGAACTCCGTTTAATGTTTCCGCACAGCTCGGACACGGAAAGGACAATATCCGCATCGTTGCGGGAACAAATCTGCCCATGCTGGTAGAGATCGTGATGTCGCGCAAGTTCATGGATGATCTGGACGAGCTTGTAGACTCTGTGCTTGAGACAGGAAAAGAGCAGGTGACAAAATACGAATTCAAGCAGGTAGTACAGGATACGTCAGACGATGGGATCTGAGACTGTCTGCATATTATAAATGAAATAAGCGATCTTTAGCCGGGCGTAAGGACCGGCATAAAATATGGAACAACTACATGGTATTTTATAATGCCGCGGGATACACGGCAGTTCTAAGGAAAGGGGTAGGACAATGAGTACGATCTTTAATATCACAGGGGATAAGATGAAAGAGACATCCTCAACATTTACACTGACTGAGATCTATCAGCAGCCCGCAACATGGGAGAAGACATGCAGTCAGATCAGAGAGCATAAAGATGAACTCAAAAAGTTTATCGACCAGGTGGTCACGCGTGATGATTTTGATGTGATCCTCACAGGGGCCGGTACCAGTGAGTTCGTTGGAAACGCGCTGTTTCCACATCTGGCATGTCTTCTGGACCACAAAGTAAAATCTTATGGAACAACAGACATTGTTGCGACGCCGGAAGCTTATCTTTCCCGGACAAAGCCGACGCTTCTGATCAGCTTCGGACGTTCCGGAAATTCACCCGAGTCAGTCGGAGCAGTGGATGCGGCTGAGGCGGTATGTGACAACGTATATCATCTGTTTGTGACATGCAATAAAAATGGGGCTCTCTCCAAACGCGCGGATGCGACCGGGAACTGCTATGCCATCAATCTGACAGACGAGACGCATGACCAGAGCTTTGCCATGACATCGAGTTTCTCTAACATGTATCTCGCGACATACCTGTGCTTCCATCTGGATGAGCTTGACGAGACGATCGAAAAAGTGCGCAAGATCGCCGCGGCAGGACAGAATTTCCTGGATGATCAGTTTGGTATCGCTCAGAGGATCGTTGACGGGTATGATTTCAAACGTATCGTTTACCTTGGGAGCAATACACTGAAGGGAACATCCCAGGAGTCGGCGCTTAAGATGCTGGAGTTGACGGCAGGACGCGTTGTTACGATGTTCGACACACCGATGGGATTCAGGCATGGACCGAAGTCCATCGTAGATGATACGACTCTTACGGTTGTATATCTCAGCGATGATCCGTATACAAGGCAGTATGAGATGGATCTGGTCAAAGAAATGAGCGGACAGCGCAAGGCAAATAAGATTGTTGCTGTTATGAGCAGCCAGGACGATGAAGCTGCGGCTCTTGTAGACTATACAGTGGTGTACGGACTGGATGCGGCAAACGAGAATGTACTGCTGGGATTGGATTATATCCTGTTCGCACAGACACTTGCGGTACTCAAATCCCTGTCTCTGGATATCACACCCGATAATCCGTGTCCGACAGGAGAAGTCAACAGAGTGGTCCAGGGTGTGACCCTGTATCCGTATACAAGAAAATAGAACAGACGGAAAAAAGAGGATGCCTCAAATGCGTTTTGCGGCATCTTCCACAAGGAGGATAAATTACAGCTATGAATGTAACTGTCATTATATGGACCTGTGTCACGGTCGCTGTCCTGATCGGAATCTGCGCGATCGTACTGCTCTTTATCTCATCAAGGAATATGAAAAAGAACAGGGAAGCCATGAAAGATCTGCAGGGCGCTATCAAAGTAGGGGCGAGGATCATGTTTGCCGGCGGCATCTACGGAAAGATCGTAAAGATCAAAAACGACGTGATCGATGTGGAGATCAATAAGAGCACGGTGATCCAGATTTCCCGTTACAGCATTCAGAATGTGATATCCGAATAGGATGTATAAAAACGGATACAGGGTCAGCATGTGCTGATCCTGTATCCTGCGCTTTGGAG
>DWYM01000099.1 GCA_019118665.1 Candidatus Mediterraneibacter intestinipullorum | reverse complement strand
CCAAGGTCGGGGTCGCGGGTTCGAACCCCGTCTGTCGCTCTGAAAAAAGCACCTGATATCTCAAGGCGAGATGCAGGTGCTTTTTCGCATAGACATGCGTGGGCGCGCAGTTTGGAAGCGCAGAATGGGGGAAATATATACTTTTTGAGGATTATCCTCATTTGCGGGCTTTCTTGTAAAAGCGTTGTGTGCTATACTGTGGATACTGGCCCGGAAAAATGAGCTGCCAGGCCGGACAGATTCGGACATCGCGGCAGAGGATTCGTAAGGGAAGCACAAGGAGACAGGGATGGAGCGTCGCGGCAGGCCAATGGGCTTTCTGATCAAACAGATCAATAATGTTTTTGAAAAAGAATTAAATGACAGACTCAAGGACACCGGGATCACCTCTTCCCAGTGCGCGGTGCTGGATTACCTCTTTCATACGAGCAAAGAGGAAGTGAGCCAGAGGGATGTAGAGAAAAATCTGAATCTTAAAAATCCGACTGTGACCGGGATCCTGAAGCGCCTGGATGAGAAAGGCTATATCCTGTGCGTTCCCAACGCAAATGACAAACGCAGGAAAAATATCTACCTCACGGAAAAGGCATATGATATCCAGCGGCGGATGGAAGCGGACAGAAAGAAACTGGACCGGGAGCTGACCCGCGGCATGACAAAGCGGGAAGTAGAAGCGTTGAGAAGAAACCTTGAGAAATTGTTATACAATATAGCAAATCCGTAAGGATGAGCAGATGGATTGGAGAAAAGGGGCTAAACTCCTTTCGGAGATTGTCAGAAAAAGGAGAATGTTATGAGTTACGCAGACAAAGTTTTTATTGCCATGTGCAGGGATATCATCGATAACGGAACGAGCACGGAGGGGGAAAAGGTCCGTCCGGTATGGGAGGACGGCGCTTCCGCCTACACGATCAAAAGATTCGGGGTAGTCAACCGGTACGATCTGTCAAAGGAATTTCCGGCTTTGACGCTGCGGCGCACAGCGATCAAAAGCTGTGTGGATGAGATGCTGTGGATCTGGCAGAAGAAGTCCAACAATGTGCATGAATTAAAGAGCCATATCTGGGACAGCTGGGCGGATGAGACCGGATCTATCGGGAAGGCGTACGGTTACCAGATGGGTGTGAAGCACCAGTATAAAGAGGGAATGATGGATCAGACGGACCGGGTGATCTACGATCTGAAGAACAACCCATACAGCCGCCGGATCATGACGAATATCTATGTGCATCAGGATCTTTACGAGATGAACCTGTATCCGTGCGCGTACAGCATGACGTTTAATGTGACGAAAGAAAAGGACAGTGACATCCTCACTCTAAACGGCATCCTGAACCAGCGGTCGCAGGATGTACTGACCGCGAATAACTGGAATGTGTGTCAGTATGCGGTGCTGCTCCATATGCTGGCTCAGGTGTGCGGCATGAGGGCAGGGGAGTTTGTCCATGTGATCGCGGACGCCCATATCTATGACAGGCATGTGCCTATGATCGAGGAACTGATATCAAGAGAGCCCCTTCCGGCGCCTGAGTTCCGGCTGAATCCCGAGGTCAGGGATTTCTATGACTTTACGCCGGATGACGTGCGTCTGGACAATTACGAGACACATCCGCAGATAAAAAATATCCCGGTGGCTGTCTAGGAGCGATGGCTGCTGAAAAAGAGGGCTGTCTCAGAGCCGCCCCAGGGAAGAGAAAGGAAACGATCATCATGAAAGCAATACTATCAGCAGACAAAAACTGGGGGATAGGCTGCAATAACAAGCTGCTTGTCAGCATCCCTTCAGATATGAAGTTTTTCCGGGAGACGACAACCGGAAATGTCGTGGTCATGGGGCGAAAAACTCTGGAAAGCTTTCCGAACGGACTTCCGCTTAAGGACCGGACAAACATCGTCCTGACAGGGAACCGTGACTATCAGGCGAAAGACGCTGTGGTCGTCCACACACAGGACGAGCTGATGGAAGCACTCGGGAAATATGACACAGAGAAAATATATGTGATCGGCGGGGAGAGCATCTACCGGATGCTGCTTCCCTATTGCGACACAGTGTATGTGACAAAAATTGACCGCTCTTTCCAGGCGGATACGTTTTTCCCCAACCTGGATGAGATGGATGAATGGGAGATGACGGAAGAGGGAGAGGAGCAGACCTGCTTTGACCTGGAATACCGTTTTACGAAATATGAGAGAAAATAAACAGAGAAAAAAATTAATTAAGCCAGCTCTGTCAGTCAGCTGGCTTATATCAGTTATACTCATATCGGTCCTTCTCCTGTCCGGATGCGGCGGACAGAACAAGATCTCCGGCGGCAAAAGCGCGCCGGGATCAGGGGAGGAGTCCGGGAAGATAAGCGTTGTTACCACCATCTTTCCACCCTACGATTTTGTACGCGAGATCGCGGGGGACCATGTGGAGCTGAAAATGCTCTTAAAGCCGGGGGAGGAGAGCCATTCCTATGAGCCTACGCCCCAGGATATGATCGCGATACAAAAGAGCAATGTGTTCATTTACACAGGCGGGGAAAATGATGTATGGGTGGAGGACGTCCTAAGCTCCATGCCGAACAGCGAACGGCTGACGTTGAGGCTGGTTGACTGTGTGGACACGGTGGAAGAAGAGCATGTGGAGGGGATGAAGGAATCTCCGGGACACACCCATGCAGACCATGATGAGGAGGAGCACACCCATGCAGACCATGCCGGTGAGGAGCACACAGAGGAAGAACACGCTGCTGAGGACCATGCGCATGCGGATCACGCCGGTGAGTCAGAGCTGGAAGTGCATTCTGTCCATGAAATCGATGAGCATGTGTGGACCTCCCCGGTCAATGCGGCGCTGATCGTTGAACAGATCAAAGAGGTGCTGATCGGAGCGGATCCGTCTAACCGCGCATCCTATGAGAAAAATGCCGCGGCATACGAGGAAGCGCTCTCAGAGCTGGATCAGGAGTTCCGGGAAGTGACAGAGAACGCGGAGCACAGCCTGCTGGTATTTGGAGACCGGTTCCCATTCCGCTATTTTGCGGACGAGTATGGTCTGGATTATTATGCCGCCTTTCCCGGCTGCGCGGGGGATACTGAGCCAAGTGCGGCTACCATGGCGTTTCTTATTGACAAGGTAAAAGAAGAGAACGTGCCTGCTGTATTAAAAATGGAGCTGAGCAACGAGGACATTGCCAACGGCATCGCAGAGGCGACAGGGACAGAAGTGAAAGTGTTTTACAGTTGCCACAATCTGTCTGCCGGAGATTTTGAGAATGGAGAGACTTATTTGAGTATGATGCAGAAAAATGTGGAGACTCTTAAGGAGGTTTTGAACGGATGGCGCTGATCAGGTGTGAAGATGTTTCCATCGGATATGAAGGACAGACGGTAGTGAAGGATCTGTATTTCTCCATCCAAGCAGGAGATTACCTGTGTATCGTGGGAGAGAACGGTTCCGGAAAGAGCACGCTCGTAAAGAGTCTCCTCGGGCTGAAAAGTGTAGAAAAAGGCCGCATTATATATGGGGACGGACTGAAACAAAATGAGATCGGATACCTTCCCCAGCAGACCGACGCGCAGAAGGATTTTCCGGCCAGCGTATACGAGGTCATTCTGTCCGGCAGGCTCAACAGCCGGGGACTGAAGCCGTTTTACACCGGCGCGGATAAAAAGGCGGCCGTAGAGAAAATGGAGCTTCTGGGCATCCGTGACCTGGCGAGACAGTGTTTCCGGGATCTCTCAGGGGGACAGAAGCAGAGAGCGCTCCTTGCGCGGGCCCTCTGCGCCACGAAGACCCTGCTGTTGCTGGATGAGCCGGTGACCGGGCTTGACCCCATCGTGACCGCGGAGTTCTATCAGCTCATCCGGAGGATAAACCGGGAATCCGGGATCGCGGTGGTGATGGTCTCTCATGACATTGAGAGCGCGGTGGAGGACGCCAGTCATATCCTTCATCTCCAGGAGAGAATGCTCTTCTTCGGAACAGCGCAGGATTACAGGAAGAGCCGCGTGGGAAAGACATTTCTGGAGAGCGCGGACAAGGATGCGGACGGAGGTGTTCACCATGCTTGAAAATCTATTTGACATGTTTTCTTATCCGTTCATGGTGCGGGCGTTCACAGTGGGAGCCCTGGTGGCGCTGTGTTCTTCGCTCCTGGGTGTGAGCCTTGTGCTGAAGCGGTATTCCATGATCGGTGACGGCCTGTCCCATGTGGGATTCGGGGCGCTCGCCATCGCGGCAGCGCTGAATGTGGCGCCCCTTACCGTGGCGATCCCTGTGGTCATCGTGGCGGCGGTCCTGCTCCTCCGCATCCGGGGGAACAGCAGGATCAAAGGGGACGCGGCTATCGCTCTGATATCCACCAGTTCTCTGGCTGTAGGCGTCATGGTGATATCCATGACAACAGGTATGAATACGGATGTGTATAACTACATGTTCGGCAGTATCCTTGCCATGAGCGCGGAGGATGTGCGCCTGAGCGTGGCGCTGGCAGTTGTGGTGCTGGTATTATATATTTTTTTCTATCACAAAATATTCGCGATCACATTTGACGAGACCTTCGCCCAGGCGACCGGGGTGAAGGCGGACCTGTATAATACGCTGATCGCCATACTGACGGCGGTGACGATCGTGCTGGGGATGCGGATGATGGGCGCCCTTCTGATCTCAAGCCTTATCATCTTCCCGGCGCTTACGTCCATGAGAGTGTGCAGGACATTTAAAAGTGTCATAATAAACTCTGCCGTTATATCGGTCGTGTGCCTGATCGTGGGGATCACGGTTTCTTATGTGTGGGCGACTCCGGCAGGGGCAAGTGTGGTCATGGCGAATATAGCCGCGCTTCTTTTGTATACCCTTTTCGGTACCGTGAGGAACCGGGGGAGCAGATAGGACAGGAATCAAGAGTTGGTTAAAAAAGATCAAGAAAACGTGATTGACAAGGATAATTATACACACTATAATGTATTTAAATTTTACTTTAAAAATCATAGACCAAATGCAGTGACAAGGAGGAGTACATAGTTCTCTGATGCAAAGAGAGGAGATGGCTGGTGAGAATCTCCGTGAAGAGATTATGGAAGGTAGCCTTTGAGCAGTGGACTGAACGGCAGGATGTCAAGTAGGTTTCAACGTGATTCCCGCGTTACTGGGAAACGGTATCGGATGCAGCGGCATTCTCGTACCGGCAGAGTGCAGAGAAAAATTTCTCTGAATTTAGGTGGTAACACGGATGATACATTCGCCCTGAGCATACAGATGCTCAGGGCTTTCTTTTTACAGGAGGTCTTAAAGAAAAGGAGGCAGGAAAATTGAGAAAGATCACAGGAAACAAATTACTGGTGAGAGCTTTAAAAGAAGAAGGTGTGGACACGATCTTCGGCTATCCGGGAGCGTGTACCATCGACATCAGCGACGAGCTGTATAAGCAGGACGATATCCGCGTGATTCTGCCGCGCCATGAACAGGCGCTGGTCCATGAGGCGGACGCGTACGCGAGGACGACCGGAAAGGTGGGCGTCTGCCTTGTCACGAGCGGGCCGGGAGCGACCAATCTGGTCACAGGGCTTGCGACGGCGAATTATGACAGCGTCCCCCTTGTGTGCTTTACCGGCCAGGTGGCAAAGCACCTGATCGGAAACGACGCGTTCCAGGAAGTGGATATTGTGGGCATTACCCGCAGCATTACAAAATACGGCGTGACCGTGCGCAACAGGGAGGATCTGGGGCGCATCATCAAAGAGGCGTTCTACATTGCCAGGACGGGCCGCCCGGGTCCGGTGCTCATCGATCTCCCAAAGGATGTGATGGGAGAGCTGGGGAGCCCGGATTATCCGGACACCGTGAATATCCGAGGCTATAAGCCAAATACGAGCGTCCACATGGGGCAGCTCAAAAGAGCGCTGAAGATGCTGAAAAAAGCCAAAAAACCTCTGTTCCTTGCCGGGGGCGGAGTGAATATCGCGCGCGCGAATAAAATATTTACAGAGGTGGTCAACAAGACAAATGTGCCGGTGGTGACGACGATCATGGGGCGCGGGGCTGTCCCGACCGACCATCCGATGTTCATCGGAAATCTGGGAATGCATGGACAGTACGCGGCGAACATGGCGGTGAGCGAATGCGACCTGCTTTTTTCCATCGGGACCCGGTTCAATGACCGTATCACAGGAAAGCTCCACGCGTTTGCGCCGAACGCGCAGATCGTACATATTGATATCGACACTGCGTCCATATCGAGAAACATCCATGTGCATGTGCCCATCGTTGCGGACGCCCTTGAGGCGGTCACAAAGATGAGTGAATATGTGGAGCCCTGCGAGACAGAGACATGGCTGGAGTGCATCCGGGAGTGGAAAGCAGAGCATCCTCTCACCATGAAGAACCATACTCACATGACGCCGATGGATATCATCGAGGAGATGAACCGTCAGTTTGACGACGTGATCATAACGACAGACGTGGGACAGCATCAGATGTTCGTCACCCAGTATGCGGAGATCACGGAAAAGAAGCAGCTCGTGACATCCGGCGGCCTGGGGACGATGGGGTACGGCTTCCCCGCCGCCATCGGAGCGAAGCTGGGCAACCCGGATAAGACTGTCGTCTCCATCTCAGGAGACGGCGGCATGCAGATGAATATCCAGGAGTTCGCCACCGCGGTCCTCGAGGAGCTTCCGCTCATCCTCTGTGTATTTAACAATGATTATCTCGGGATGGTGCGCCAGTGGCAGAAGCTGTTCTACGGAAAGAGATACGGCATGACAAATATGCGCGCAGGAGCTCTGTACCGCAGGACCAATGGGGAACAGATGCCGGAGTACACGCCGGACTTTGTAAAGCTTGCCGAGAGCTATGGGGCAAAGGGACTGCGGGTGACAAAAAAAGAGGAAATCGCCGCGGCGTTTGAAGATGCGAAGAAAAATACAAAGGTGCCCACGCTGATCGAGTTTATCCTTGATCCGGAGGACCAGGTCTATCCCATGATCCAGCCGGGCGGCACGTTGGAACAGATGATAATGGACAGCTGATGGAAAGGAGAGCGTGAGAATGGATAACAGTATGAAAAAGAGATGGATCTCCCTCTATGTGGAGAATCAGGTGGGCGTGCTTTCAAAAATATCAGGGCTTTTTTCCGGGAAATCCTATAACCTGGACAGCCTGACCGTAGGGACAACGGAAGACCCCACCATATCGAGGATGACCATCGCGACGGTCAGCGACGACGAGACATTTGAGCAGATCAAAAAGCAGCTCAACCGGATGATCGAGGTCATCAAGGTCATAGATTTTACGGATATTTTTGTGAGGATGAAGGAAATCCTCTATGTGAAAGTGTTTAACTGCACACCGGAAGCAAAGGTGGAAGTATTCCAGATCGCCGAGACATTTAAGGCGAAGGTCATCGACTATGGGAGGGACAGCGTACTTGTGGAGTTTGTACAGACCGCCACAAAGAATGACGCCGTGGTGAAGCTCATGAAAGAAGAATTTAAGAGTATTGAGGTGGTAAGAGGAGGCAGCGTGGGGATCGAATCCATCAGTATGATGGAGAGATGATGGGCACAGCCCGTTCAGCTTGATCGCTATACCCTAAAAAACCGAGCGCACTCTTGATTTTTATTAATCAGAGTATTATAATGTCACCAGAAATAATAAAATGGCTTGTTTTGACCGGAGGAATGGAGGATTCACAATGGAGAAGAAAAAGATAGACTGGGAAAATATCGGGTTTAGTTATATGCAGACAGACAAGCGGTATGTGTCAGATTTTAAAGACGGAAAATGGGATGACGGCACCCTTGTGGACGATGCGAACATTACGATGAATGAATGCGCGGGAGTGCTCCAGTATGCACAGACGGTCTTCGAAGGAATGAAGGCATACACCACGGAGGACGGACGCATCGTGACCTTCCGTCCGGATCTCAACGCCGCACGCATGGTGGAGTCGGCAAAACGCCTGGAAATGCCGGTATTCCCGGAGGACCGTTTTATAGACGCTGTAGTCCGGACTGTAAAGGCGAACGCCGCGTATGTGCCGCCGTATGGCTCCGGGGCCACGCTGTACATCAGACCGTATATGTTCGGCGTCAATCCGGTCATCGGGGTGAAACCGGCTGATGAGTACCAGTTCCGTGTCTTCACGACTCCGGTAGGACCGTATTTCAAAGGCGGAGCAAAGCCGATCACCATCTGCGTATCTGACTTTGACCGCGCCGCGCCCCGCGGAACAGGGCACATCAAGGCAGGACTGAACTATGCCATGAGCCTCCACGCCATCATGACAGCCCACAGGAATGGGTTTGATGAAAATATGTATCTGGATTCCGCTACAAGGACAAAGGTGGAGGAGACCGGAGGAGCGAACTTCATCTTCATCGCAAAAGACAATAAAGTGGTAACTCCCCATTCCGGCACCATCCTCCCATCCATCACGAGAAGATCCATCATGTATGTGGCGGAGCATTATCTCGGACTTGAGGTCGAGGAGAGGGACGTATACTTCGATGAGGTGAAAGATTTCGCGGAGTGCGGGCTGTGCGGCACTGCGGCAGTGATCTCCCCGGTGGGCAAGGTCGTGGATCACGGAAAAGAGATCTGCTTCCCCAGCGGAATGGAGAAGATGGGACCGGTCACCCAAAAGCTGTATGACACGCTGACCGGTATCCAGATGGGGCAGATCGAGGCTCCGGAAGGCTGGATCAAAGTGATAGAGTAAGGGAAAAGAACGCTTATAGAAACACAAAATAAAAGAGGATATCTGTGATATGCGCTTCAGGGGCAAATAACAGATATCCTCTTTTTCCGGACCTTACAGTTGTTTTTCGGATTTTACAGATTGAACAGTAAGGTCGCGATATTAAAATAGATCAATATGGAGCATGTGTCCACAAGCGTAGTGATCAGCGGCGACGCCATGATCGCGGGGTCCAGCCGCACCTTCTTGGCCAGAAGCGGCAGAACGCATCCGATGAGCTTTGAGATAATGACGGTCCCGATCAGCGAAAGTCCGATCACCAGCGCAAGCGCCATATCTTTGTACATGATGAGGATGCGGATGCCGTTTGCCAGCGCAAGCAGCACGCTTACGATAAGAGATACCCGGAACTCTTTGAAGATGACCCGGAAGATATCTCTAAACTGGATCTCTCCGAGAGCGATTCCCCGGATGACCAGCGTGGCGCTCTGGGAACCGCAGTTTCCGCCAGTGTCCATGAGCATGGGGATAAAGGATACGAGCAGAGGGATCGCCGCGAAAGCGTCCTCATATTGGGTGATGATGGTTCCTGTGATAGTGGCGGAAAACATCAGGATCAGAAGCCAGACAATCCGGTGTCTCGCGTGGTCAAACACAGACATCTCAAAGTAGCTTTTTTCACTGGGGCTCATTGCCGCCATCTTGGTAATGTCTTCGGTTGCCTCGTCCACCATGACGTCCATGGCGTCATCCACAGTGACAATGCCCACCATCAGTCCATCCTGGTCGAGGACAGGGAGTGCGAGGAGATCATATTTTGTAAAGAGCTGCACTACTTCCTCCTGGTCGGTGTGCGTGTTTACAGAGATGATCTCCTTCTCCATCAAATCTCGGATGAGCATATCATCGTCTGACGTCATCAGGTCTTTGGCGCTGACAATGCCCACCAGTTTTCTCCTGTTTGTCACATAGCAGGTGTAGATGGTCTCTTTGTGGATGCCTGTCTCTTTGATATGGGCCATGGCCTGAGCCACGGTCATGGTTTCCCGGATGTCCACATATTCTGTTGTCATGATGCTCCCGGCGCTGTCATCGGGATAGTTCAAAAGCTGGTTTATCAGCTTCCGGTCCGAAGCGCTGACCGTATCCAGGATACGGTTCACGAGATTGGCGGGAAGCTCTTCCAGGAGATCCACTGTGTCATCCATGTACAGATCATCCAGAAGCTCCTTTAACTCTTTTTCTGAAAAAATTTCCACAAGGTATGTCTGCATGGAAGTCTCCATATTGGAAAACACTTCCGCGGCCTTATCCTTGGGGATGAGGCGGAAAGCCAGAGCCAGTTCGCGGTCATCCAGCTCCGAGAGCAGGGAGGCTATGTTCACTTCGTTCATTACATCCAAAATACTCCTCACAGCTTTGAACTGACGCTGCTGGAGAAGTTTTACGAAAATATCCTTGTTCATGATAAATACCTCTCTTTATATAATTTTCAATTCCTAAGCTGCACAAGTGACAACTGGCACCAGAGTCCATAACCTCACCTCCTTTTATGCCGCAGGGATGGCCTTATGAGACGAAAAAAGCTCCGTCACTGCCTGAACAATGACGGAGCCACAGTATATTCCTATACAAACTATACCCAATGTATACCATGCATCGTTCAAGCTTTAGCATCACAGGGCATATCAATTGCATTAGGCTGCGCCTTCACGACACGGCCTGCTGACCAACTCATCGTGTCTCCACGATCTTGCGGCAGCAATCTTCGGGTCATACCCAATCCCTGTGGTAACCTCACCTACCGAAATGATTCATTTATGATTTTCACATATTTATTCTAGTATTCAGGTATCCTCCTGTCAAGAAAAATTTTTATGGTTATGATTTACAAATTTTTATAGTTATGATTTACAGGCGTCTGCGACTATCGGACAAAAACAGATACGGCTCAGGAGGACAGTCCGAAATCCTCCAGATCCTTTTCCAGACAGGCAACCGCTTCCTCCAGATCGTTTCTTTTCAGAGCAGCGATGATCTGCTCATGATATTTCATATCCGCAGGGATCGAGTAATGATTCCATTTATTCCAGTGGAGCTGGGCGTAAGCTCTCCAGAGCCTGGACAAACAGCTGTTAAGCTGGGCAGTGACATACTCGTTTTCCGTAACAGAGGCGAGAGTGAGATGGAAATTCACATTATACACCCAGTGTTCCATAACATCCTCAGTCTCCTTGCTGCATAAAACTGCCAGTTCCTCCAGTTTTTTCAGGTCCGTATCCGTGATGTGCGCCATGTTGATCCGCATCATGCCGGTCTCAAGGATCCGGCGGTATTCCATCATCTGTTCCACATCCTCCGTGGTCATGGCAATGACCTGATAACCACATCTGGGGATATTGTGGAGGACCCCTTCATGGCAGAGGGCGGTCAGAGCTTCCCTGACAGGGGATTTGCTGAATCCGAATTTTTTGATAAGGCCGCTCTCCGTGATGATCTCATTGGGACGGAACTCAGAAGAATAGATGCTCTCCAATATAGAATCGTATACGATCTCTTTCAGGTTTTTTCTTCCCATTTCACAATCTCCGTACGCATTCACACAGCATACGGCTCCTCCTTCATACTGTAATCATACTAGAAGCCCGGGGAGAAGTAAATAGAGAACTTTGGTAAATGTGTCAAAAATATGGCGCTGAATTTGTTGTAATAGTGCTAATTGACATATAAGAACATGGCTGGTATTATTTGTGATAATATCAGTGATAATATTTTTATTGAAATACAGATGAGAAGGAGGAGGAGATGGAGAGCAAGTTATATCAGGATTACCTTCATATCTTGAAAAAGGAACTCGTCCCTGCGCTGGGCTGCACGGAACCGATCGCACTTGCCTACGCTGCCGCGAAATGCAGGGAAACGCTGGGCGTGTTCCCGGAAAAGGTGGAAGCACTGTGCAGCGGCAACATTATCAAAAATGTCAAGGGAGTGACTGTGCCCAACTCAGGAGGTCTGAAGGGGATCGAGGCGGCAGTGGTCCTCGGGGTCACAGGAGGAGACGCGGAAAAAGCGCTGGAAGTCCTCCAGAATGTCACGGATGAGGAGAGGGCGCGCACAAAGGAGCTGATCGAAAACGGATTCTGCACCTGCTCGCTGAAAGAGGGAGTTGCGAACCTGTTTATAGAAGTCCGGGCAGAAGGAGGCGGCAATCAGGCTTCTGTCCGTCTGGAACATGAGCACACGAACATTACATGTATCACCCGCAACGGAAAGGTGATCTATGAGGATACCCATACATATGAAGATCATCAGGCGGACAAGTCATCGTTGAATATAAGGGATATCGTCGCCTTCGCGGATGAGGTGCGCATTGAGGAGGTCAAGGACATACTGAGCCGGCAGATACAGTGCAATTATGCGATCTCGGAAGAGGGACTGAAAAAGCCGTGGGGCGCGGGGATCGGACATTTTGCGAAGGGACAGGGAGAGGATGTGCGCTGGAAGGCCATCGCCCGGGCGACGGCAGGTTCTGACGCGAGAATGAGCGGGTGCCCCCTTCCGGTCATCATCAACTCCGGTTCCGGCAATCAGGGGATGACCTGTTCTCTCCCGGTCATCGAGTATGCCTATGTGACCGGAAAATCAGAAGAGCAGCTGTACCGGGCGTTATGTGTTTCCAATCTGATCGCCCAGGATCAGAAGCGGTATATCGGGGCCCTGTCCGCTTACTGTGGGGTCGTGTGCGCGGCGGCAGCCTCGGGCGCTGCCATCACATACCTGGCAGGCGGGACGCCGGAGCAGATAGAGAATACGGTTGTCAATACCATCGCCAATATCGGGGGGATGGTATGCGATGGGGCGAAACCAAGCTGCGCGTCCAAGATCTATTCTGCTCTGCAGGCGGCTTTTCTGGGCCATGATATGGCAATGAACGGAATCCGTTTTGAGGCGGGAGACGGTCTGGTCATGGAGTCGGCGGAAGACACGGTGAAAGCAGTGGGACATGTGGGAAGAGAGGGGATGAGACAGACGGATATTGAAATATTAAATCTCATGATAGGGAAAACAAAGGTATAAGGTTCATTTACAAAAAGGAGGGAAAAATGAGGAAACCAAAGATCGGCATAGCCGCAAACATTTTGATCATGGACTCCGGCATGATGCCGGGAATCTACCGGGCATATGTGAACAATGATTATGTGGAAAGTCTGGAGAAGGCAGGATGCGTCCCGGTAATGCTCCCGGTCCTGTCGGATCTTGAGGATGTGAAGGCTCAGGTGGAAGGGCTGGACGGCATCGTCCTTTCCGGCGGCTGGGACATCGATCCTCTGCTGTACGGCGAACAGCCCCTTTTGCAGCAGGGCTTTACAATGAGCGAGGTGGACCGCTTCTTCCTGGCTGTGATACAGGCCGGCGATGAGCTTTCCATCCCCATTTTCGGCATCTGCAAGGGAATGCAGGCGATCAATGTGGCTTTTGGAGGCACGCTCTGTCAGGATATCGGCTCCCAGATGAAAGTCTGTCTTCAGCATATGCAGCAGGCTCCCAGGTACAATGCGACCCACAAGATAACCGTGGAGAAAGACTCCTTTCTGGAAGGCGTGCTGGGGAGAGAGGCGATGGTAAACTCTTTCCATCATCAGAGCATAAAGACGGCGGCTTCGGGATTTCGCGTCACTGCCAGAGCGGACGATGGGGTGATCGAAGGCATCGAGCGGACCGGGGGCAGTTTTATCTGCGGCGTCCAATGGCATCCGGAAATGATGGCGAAACATGACAACAAGACAATGATTCAGTTGTTTCAGGCATTTGCTGACAAATGCGGACAACAGGAGGAAAACAAATGAAAAACAAAAAGAAATTCGGTCTTATCAGTATTATCCTGCTCGGCATGAACGCGATCATCGGTTCGGGAATCTTTCTCCTGCCGGGACAGGCATATGATCTTGTGGGAACAAGCAGCCTGTTTGTGTTTTTGTTTATTACACTTCTCGCAGGCTCTCTGGCCCTCTGTTTTGCGGAGGCTGCCGGACTGTTCAAATCAAACGGAGCGGCTTATATCTATGCGAAGGAAGCCTTTGGAAACTTTGCCGGTTTTGAAGTCGGTTTTATGAAATATGTGGTACAGCTCATCTCCTGGGCGACCATGGCGGTCGGTTTCGTGACTGCATTATCAGCCATTTTCCCGGAAGTGTCGAATGGTGTTCTGCGCAATGCCATCGTTGTGGGGCTGATCGTTGTTCTGAGTCTGGTAAATTATATTGGCATTGATGTTGCGAAATACGTTAACAATGTGGCGACTGTGGGCAAATTGGCTCCCATTATCATCTTCATCGCGGCGGGTATCTTTTTCATCAAAGGAAGCAATTTCCAGCCTGTCGTTCCTGAGAGCCTGTCTGTTACCACGTTTGCCGAGGCGGCGATTCTTATCTTCTATGCTTTTACAGGATTTGAGGCGATCGCCGGTGCTTCCGAGGAGATGGACAATCCGAAGAAAAACCTTCCTATTGCCATCGCGGTAGCCATCGGATGCGTCTCCCTGATCTATATCCTGCTCCAGTTCGTGAGCATCGGGATCCTCGGAAGCGGTCTTTCCGGGACGGAGACCCCGGTGGTGGACGCAATGTCCACATTTATGGGAAGCGCCGGAGGCACGCTTGTAACAGTCGGGACGCTGATCTCCATCGGAGGCATCAACGCGGCGAACTCCATCTTCGTGCCCCGCGGATGTCTGGCCCTGGGAGAAAGAGGGATGCTTCCGCCTATCGTGAAGAAGATGAGCAAGAGGGGGACTCCGGTCGTGGCGATCGTGATCTCCGCTGTGCTTGTGATACCGCTGGCTCTCTCGGGAACCTTCACCCAGCTTGCTGCCATCAGCGTTATCTCCAGATTTACGCAGTACATTCCCACATGCCTGTCCATCATCGTATTCAGGCGCAGAGGAATGGAGTCCACGTTTAAAGTGCCCTTCGGGTATACGATACCGATCATAGCAATCCTGGTAAGTATCTGGCTTCTTTACAACTCGGATCCGGTCAGACTGGTGATCGGGCTGGGAGCGCTGGTGATCATCGTACCGATCTACTTTATCATCAAAAAATATAACGAAAAGCACGGTTATGAATTTACCGATGCAGAGTAATGCCTTTTCTGGTATTTTTATGATAGAATGGATGTAAACCGTCGGGAGGAGAGCATGGAGCATGGGTTTACAGGAAAGCATTATTTTTATTCTTGAAATAGTTGGGACCATCGCCTTCGCGGCATCGGGGGCGATGGTCGGCGTCCGGAAATCGATGGATATTTTCGGCGTGTGCGTGTTAGGCGTGCTGACAGCAGTCGGGGGCGGGATGACAAGGGACATTATAGTGGGCGTCATCCCGCCCGCCGTGTTTCAGCGTCCGGTCTATGTGGCCGTGGCTGCTGTCACATCGTGCCTGTTTTTTGCAGGGATGTATTTCAAAAAGATTTCCGCGGAGGAAAAATCCCACGGCATCTATGAAAAGATCATGATGGCAATGGATACGGCCGGCCTGGGGATTTTTACCGTGGTGGGCGTCAGCACCGGGATCCGGCAGGGATATGAGGATAACCTCTTTCTTCTCGTATTCCTGGGAACCATCACCGGGGTGGGCGGCGGACTGATGCGGGATATCATGGCAGGTGTCCCGCCGTATATTTTTGTCCGTCATATCTATGCCTGCGCGTCGATCGCGGGGGCGGTGGTCTGCTCGTTTTTAAGCCGGAGGGCAGACATTGTAACAGCAATGGCAGCAGGGATGGCCGTGGTCATAGTGACGCGTATCCTGGCGGCATATTACCGGTGGAATCTGCCAAGATTAAAAGAAAAGGAGTAAAGTACGACATTTTACCCGGGAAAAACGTGAAAAACAGAGCGGAATCTGTTATACTCTAATGGTATGAAAAAATCTGGAGAGAGTATGCATTATGATCGGGTTAGGAACAATGATAAATGTAGCGGCCATCATCATCGGCGGTCTGATCGGGCTTATCTGCAAAAAGATCAGCAGCGCCAGATATCAGGACACGCTGATGCAGGCCAACGGTGTGTGCGTCCTGTTTGTGGGAATCGGCGGAGCCATACAGGAGATGATGAAAGTATCCGGGGATTCGCTGGTGAGCAGCGGGACGATGATGATCGTGGCGAGTTTTGCAGCCGGTTCCCTTATCGGGGAATGGATCAATATGGAAGAGAAGATGGAGCGCTTTGGGAGCTGGCTGAAAAATAAGACCGGCAATCGCAGGGAAAATATGTTTGTGGATGCGTTTGTCACCGCGTCCCTGACAGTGTGTGTCGGGGCGATGGCGGTTGTGGGAGCCATCCATGACGGTATCACAGGCGATTATTCTACATTGCTTTTGAAGGCTGTGCTGGACATGCTGATCATATTCGTGATGACTGCCGCCATGGGAAAGGGCTGTATCTTTGCCGCCATCCCGGTGGGAATCTTTCAGGGGGCGATTACGCTCTTTGCAAGGGCGGTTCAGCCGGTCATGACGGAGCAGGCGCTTTCCAATCTATCTTTGACCGGCTCCATGCTTATTTTCTGTGTGGGTGTGAACATGGTCTGGGGCAAAAAGTTCAAGGTGGCGAACATGCTGCCGTCGATCGTGATCGCTGTAGTCTGCGCGTTCGCAGGGATATGATCGTTAAAGAAAAGGGTGAAAAGCAGAGTGAAATCTGTTATAATCAGATTCACAGGTAATACAGACAGTCAGAATGCATACCTTCATAAAAATCATGATAGAAAAGAGGAAGAACAATGGAGTATAAGATCACAGGTTACAAACCGGAAAAATTATTTCACTTTTTTGAGGAGATCAGCGCGATCCCGAGAGGATCTGGAAATGAGAAGGAGATCAGCGACTACCTTGTCAAATTCGCAAAAGACAGGGGACTGTGGGTACACCAGGATGAGGCGTATAATGTTATCATCAAAAAAGGCGGCAGCAAAGGCGCGGAGGATAAAGCTCCGGTCATGCTCCAGGGACATCTTGATATGGTGTGCGACAAGCGCGCCGGTGTGGAGCACGATTTTGAGAAAGATGGGATCAGCCTGGTTGTAAAGGACGGGATTCTCTCTGCTGACGGCACGACACTTGGTTCCGATAACGGAGTGGCAGTTGCCCTGATGATGATGGTCCTAGACGATGAAGAGATACAGCATCCTCCGGTGGAATGTGTGTTTACAACGGAAGAGGAGGTAGGACTTAACGGAGCGCAGGCGCTCGACAAATCTCTTATCACAGCCCGCACCATGATAAATATGGATTCTGAAGAAGAGGGCGTGGCTACGATAAGCTGTGCAGGCGGACTGCGCATCCAGTTCACAAGACCGGTTAAAAGAGAAGCGGCGGAAGGCAGTCTGGTTTCCATTAAGATCGAGGGGCTTCTCGGCGGACATTCCGGCATGGATATCAGCAAGGAGAGACAGAATGCCAACCTTCTGATGGGGCGCATGACAGATTATCTGATGAAGAACACAGACGGAAAGCTGGTAAGCTTCGCCGGAGGGACAAAGGATAACGCCATAACAAGAGAGTGTGAGGCAGCCCTGATCTATGCAGACAAAGGGGAAGCTCAAAAAGCAGAGAAGTTCGCCTGCGCGCTGGCACAGGATTTTGCGGATGAGATCACACCCTACGAACCGGATTTCGCCTGCGAGATCACTGTGGAAGATGGAAGGATCGCGTCGGCGATCCCCCAGGAGGATGCAAAAGCATTTGTAAGTGTTATCCGCCTTGCGCCAAATGGAGTGTTCAGCCGTAATCCTCACATGGATGGCTTTGTCGTGACATCCTCTAACATGGGCGTGGTGCGGACAGAAGAGGATAAGCTTGTGTTCATTGTATCCCCTCGTTCTTCCGTCGCATCCCTGCAGGAAGACACAAAGGCACGTTTTCAGACCTTGGCGGATTCTTTTGGGTTCGAGGCGGAATACAGCGGAGAGTATCCGGGCTGGAGCTACGCAGAGCAGTCCCGGATCCGGGAAGTCTTTGTAGAGAGCTATCGCGAGCTCTTTGGCAAAGAGCTGAAGCTTGAGGCAATCCACGCAGGACTGGAATGCGGACTTTTCACCGAGGCGATACCGGGGCTTGACGCCATTGCGGTGGGCCCCACTCTGTACGATGTGCATACACCGGATGAGCACGTGCCGCTGGATTCCTTTGAGCGTTTCTATGAGCTGCTGCAGGCCGTATTGAAAAAACTGGCGGAAGGATGATCCTGACCATATGAAGTGACAAAGAGCGGCACCCGGAGGGCGCTGCTCTTTCTAAATGGATTTTAATTGACTGTTCGCTGGGAACCTTTTTGGCAGAAGAAAGGTATCTTATACAGAACATAACAAATGCGCTCTGAGCAGCGGCAGGAGAGGAGAATGCCGCCGCGTGCCTGTGAGCGGGGACAAGGACGTGGATAGAAAGAATTAAGGGCCAATAAGTAAAAGGAGACAGATATGGATACATTTTACACGCAGCTTAAGAGGGCGCTGGAAACAACAGAAGGGGATGTATGGATAGAGACTGTTTTAGAGGGGGAGCGCAGAGGAGAAAAACGTCTGCTAACCTCTGCGCCGGACGAGGAAAAAGACAGTCCCCGTGTGTTCCGTGAGCGCGTGGGGCGGTCTCCGAAGCTTATCATCTGCGGAGGGGGGCATGTGTCCATACCGGTAATTAAGATGGGAAAAATGCTAGGATTCGTGGTGACTGTGCTGGAGGATCGCCCGAAGTTCGCGGACAACGCAAGGGCGGCAGGGGCGGATACAGTCATATGTGAGCCGTTTTCCATAGAGCTTTCCAAGATTAGAGGAGATTCAGACACATGGTTTGTGATCGTGACGAGAGGGCACCGCTATGACACAGAATGTTTGGAGGAAATCCTGAAAAAGCAGTATGCCTATGTGGGAATGATGGGCAGCAGGCGCAGGGTGGCGATTGTAAAGGATCAGCTTGAGGAAAGAGGAATAGACAGAGCAGAGTTGGAGCGTGTCTATACGCCCATTGGCCTAAAGATCGGGGCGCAGACCCCGGAAGAGATTGCAGTATCGATCATGGCAGAAGTTATCCAAGTGAAGAACAGCCGGCAGAGGACGGGGGGATACTCGAAAGAGCTTCTGAATGCCCTGTTTGTGCCGGATGAAGGAGACGGAGCGGGTGATACACAGAAAAAAGTGCTTGCGACGATCATTTCCAGAAAAGGTTCTGCTCCCCGGGATGTGGGAACAAAGATGCTTATTAGGGAAGACGGGACGACAGTGGATACGATCGGAGGCGGATGTGTGGAGAGTGAGATCATACAGAAGGCCCTGCTCATGATGCGTACCGGGAAGGAACGGTATCAGATATGCAGAGTAGACATGACGTTAGAGGCTGCGGAAGATGAAGGAATGGTCTGCGGAGGCGTCGTGGAAGTGATGCTGGAATACATTTCACGCCATTAAAAGGTATTTCACAAACAAGTATTATTTTTGGTTGACATGGATTCACCCGGATGTTACTCTGGAAATAAAGAAAGACAGAAGCAGTCCGGCAAGGCGGCTGACGCGCGGCTGGACCGGAACTGTGGAAGACAACATGTATACTTATATAGGTTCATAATCGGTTGAACGTCTCTACCAGCCGCCGCAAACGGCTGACTATGAGTATGCGGGATGGACAGTGTGCCATTGTGCGTATACAGAAAGGAGGCAGGCCGGTGAATGAACCTGTTTTTATTTTAAAAGGGAATATTATATACAGTAAGAGTTTGACGGAACTAGCTGTCTGTGAGCACGGGTATCTCGTGTGCAGGGACGGCAGGACAGAGGGGGTATATCAGACTTTACCGTTTAAGCTGGGAGGTAATCCTATCCGTGATTATGGAGATTGTCTGATCATTCCAGGACTAGTGGATCTGCACATACACGCACCTCAGTATTCATTCCGGGGACTGGGGATGGATATGGAGTTGCTGGAATGGCTGGAGACGAATACCTTTCCGGAAGAAGCAAAATATAAGAATCAGGAATACGCAAAGAAGGCGTACACGATTTTTTCAGATAATATGAGGAGAAGCGCTACAACCCGCGCTTGTATTTTCGGCACCGTCCACAGAGCGGCGACCCTGCTTCTGATGGATCTTATGGAGAAAACTGGACTAATCACTTATGTAGGCAAGGTGAATATGGATCGGAATACGCCAGAGTATCTGCGGGAAGAGACGCAGGCGTCGGCAGAAGAGACACGGGAGTGGATTAAAGATGTACTCCACAGAAAGTATAAGAATACCCGTCCCATCCTGACGCCGCGTTTCACACCGAGCTGTACAGATGAACTGATGGAAGAATTAAAGAAATTACAGATGCGTTACAGTCTTCCTCTCCATTCTCACCTTTCCGAGAACAGAAGCGAAGTCGAGTGGGTGAAAGAACTGTGCCCGTGGTCCGAGTTTTACGGTGACGCCTATGACAGGTTCGGACTTTTTGGGTCAGACTGTCCCACAGTCATGGCTCACTGTGTGTACAGTGATGACAGGGAGACCGCTCGGATGAAAGAGAACGGCGTGTTTATCGCTCACTGCCCAGAGTCTAATATGAATGTATCGTCGGGGATTGCTCCTGTGAGAAAATTTTTAAGAGAAGAGCTGAACGTAGGGCTGGGAAGCGATGTGGCGGCAGGGAGTACAGAGAATCTTTTCCGTGCTATGGCACATGCGGTTCAGGCGTCCAAATTAAGATGGAGGCTTACGGATGAAAGTCTTGCTCCGCTGGCGGTGGAAGAAGTGTTCTATATGGCGACAAAGGGCGGCGGAAGATTTTTCGGTCAGGTTGGAGGATTTGAACCGGGATATGAGTTTGACGCGCTGGTACTAGATGATTCCAGACTATCTCACCCTCAGGCTCTTGATGTCAGAAGCAGGCTGGAGCGGATGATTTATCTGGCGGATGAACGAGAGATACAGGCAAAATATGTAAAGGGAATAGAGATTGATCTTTCATAAACGGAGGTGAGTGTATGAAAGAAAAAGACCACATTATCGGACAGAGTGTGAAGAGAGTGGACGCTTTGGAGAAGGTAACCGGGCGCGCGAAATATGTGGATGACCTGTGTGACCGTAATGTCTATGTGGCGAAGGTGTTTCACGCAGATATCGCTCACGGATATGTAAAATCCATAGACACGTCGGAGGCGGAGAAGATCCCGGGAGTGGTAAAGATCGTGACGTGCTTTGATGTGCCTAAAAATTATTTCCCAACGGCAGGACATCCGTGGTCCACGGAACAGGGGCATCAGGATGTGTGCGACCGTCTCCTGCTGACAGATCATGTGAGGTTCTATGGAGACGATGTGGCGGCAGTAGTCGCAGAGAATGAAGTAGCGGCCGCTCAGGCAGTCCGTGCTATCAAGGCAGAGTACGAAGAACTTCCCTTTGTTCTGGATGTGCATAAGGCGATGGAGGACGGCGCTCCACGGATTCATGAGAACTATTCTCATAATATACTGGCGCACACTTCCATACGGAACGGGGATTATGAGGCCGCCATCAAAGAGCCGGGGCTTACTAAGGTCGAGGGCTGGTATGAGACGCCCACGGTACAGCACTGCCACATCGAGAACTTTATCTGCTACGCCTATATGGAGCAGGGCAGGATCGTTGTCGTATCCTCAACACAGATCCCGCATATATGCCGCAGGGTCGTAGGTCAGGCGCTGGGGATCCCGTGGGGGCAGGTGCGGATCATCAAGCCGTATATCGGCGGGGGATTCGGCAACAAGCAGGATGTCCTGTACGAGCCTCTGTGTGCGTATCTAAGTACGGTGACGGGAGGAAGACCGATAAAACTGGATGTGTCGAGGGAAGAGACATTTGCCTCAACGAGAGTCCGGCACGCTATTCATTTCCATATTGTGTCTTATGTACGGCCAGACGGGACGTACTCGGCGCGCAAGTTTGAGAGTTTTTCCGATCAGGGGGCGTATGCGTCCCACGGGCACAGCATCGCAGCGAAAGGGATGGGATGTTTCCCGCAGCTCTATCCGTGCCCGAATATCGAGGCAGATACATATACAGTTTTTACGAACAAATCTGTAGCGGGAGCTATGAGAGGCTACGGAATCCCACAGGCAATGTTCGCGATGGAGAGCCATACCGAGGATGTGGCGCGCGCCATGGGGATTTCACCGTATGAGTTCCGTATGAGGAACGTAATGCCCAAAGGATTTAAGGACGGATTTTCAAAAAATCTCAATTACTATGACAGTTTTAGGGAGTGCATGGAGAAAGGACGCAAAGAATTTGATTACGACAGACGTATGGAGAAATATGCCTGTCAGGAGGGAGACATACGCCGGGGTGTAGGCATGTCAGTGTTCTGGTACAATACCGGAGTGTGGCCCATTTCTCTTGAGACTTCGGCGTGCCGTATGGTGCTCAATCAGGACGGCAGCATCCAAGTTCAGGTAGGCGAGACGGAGATCGGGCAGGGAGCAGACACAGCGTTTGCCCAGATGGCGGCGGAGACGCTGGGGATTCCATTTGACATGGTGCATGTGATCTCCACGCAGGATACGGACGTCACGCCATTTGGGACAGGGGCGTATGCGTCAAGGCAGACTTATATGGCAGGATTCTCCATACGACAGACAGGAGAACTCTTGCGCGAGAAAATATTGGAGACTGCCCGTGACCTAACAAGGCAGATGAAAGAAAATTTGGACATTGTAAATGGAAACGTTGTCAGGATTTCTGACGGGGAAGTGCTGATGAGTTTAGGGGAACTGGCAACAGAAAAGCTGTACAGCCTGACGGATAACGGGCATTTGACGGCGGAGAGCAGCTATCAGATCAAAAACAACGCCTACTCTTTCGGGTGCACCTTTGTCGAGGTGGAGGTGGATATTCCCGGTTGCCGCGCGCAGGTGACAGATATGTTAAATGTTCATGACTGCGGAAGGCTCATCAACCCTGCATTGGCGGAAGCGCAGGTGCACGGTGGTATGAGCATGGGCATTGGTTATGCGCTCTCAGAAAAGCTCCTTTTTGATGAGAAGACCGGAAAACCGCTCAACAATAATCTTCTGGATTATAAGCTGTCTACTTTTATGGATCATCCAGATCTCAAGGCGGCTTTTATTGAAAATGATGAGCCTACCAGTGCCTATGGGACAAAGGCGCTGGGGGAACCGCCTACATGTTCGCCTGCTCCGGCAATCCGCAACGCCATCCTTCAGGCGACGGGCGTGGCGCTAAACGAGATACCGATGCGGCCGCATCTGTTGTTTGAAGAGTTTAAGAAAGCGGAGCTGATCTGAGAAAGGGGGCAGACATATGTATGATATAAAAGCACTGTATGAGGCACAGAGTGTGTCTCACGCCGTGGAATTACTTCTGGAGCATCCGCACGCCCAGATTATTGCGGGCGGAAGCGATGTCCTTGTGCAGATGAGAGAGGGAAAACTGGCCGGCGCGGAGCTGGTGAGCATCTACGGATTGGATGAACTGCGGGGTGTGACGCTGGAGGGGGATGGAACGCTAAGAATCGGATCTCTGACCAGCTTCTCCCAAATTACCAGAGATCCTTTGATCCAGAAATACATCAATGTATTGGGCGAAGCAGTAGATATGGTGGGAGGACCCCAGATCCGAAACATTGGGACGATTGGTGGAAACACATGCAACGGTGTCACATCAGCGGATTCGGCTTCTACCCTGTTTGCATGGGACGCAGTGATCGAGCTGACCGGGCCGGGCGGGGTGAGGAAGATTCCCATTGGAGATTTCTATATCAGGGCAGGAAAGGTAGACCTGCGTCCGGCAGAGATCCAGACAAGTATCCTTATACGAAAGGAATCTTATGAGGGATATGTGGGACATTATATTAAGTACGCTATGAGAAATGCGATGGATATCGCGACCCTTGGCTGTTCCGTGAATGTGAAACTTTCGGAAGATAAAAGTACCTTTGCTGATGTGCGAATCGCCTACGGGGTGGCAGGACCCGTCCCCATGCGTGCTATTCACGCGGAGGAGGCGGGCAGAGGACTTCCCGTGTCCGGACAGAGCATAGAACAGATTGGAAATACGGTTCTTGAAGATGTGACGCCACGCAACAGCTGGAGGGCGAGTAAGGCGTTCCGGGAGCACATCTCAAAAGTGCTCTGTAAGCGCTCGCTTGCTGAGGCGGTCACAAGGGCAGAAAATCTCGGGAAGGGGGCGTCGTGATGAGCGGGGAAACGAATTTTAAGAAGCAGTACAAATTGGTACGGTGCCGCATCAACGGTGTGGAGAGGGAGGTTATGGTAGATGTGAGAGCCTCCCTGACTGATATGCTGCGAAACGATTACTCCCTTACCAGTGTGAAGAAAGGCTGTGAGGTGGGAGAGTGCGGCGCTTGTAATGTCATCATTGATGGAGAGTGTTTTAACTCCTGCATTTATCTGGCGGTATGGGCGGACGGCAAAGACATCCGTACGCTGGAGGGGCTGATGGGCCCGAATGGAGAGCTGTCGGATATCCAGCAGGCGTTTATCGACGAGGCGGCAGTGCAGTGCGGATTCTGCACACCGGGTGTGATTATGAGTGCGGTGGAGATATTGGAAAACGCAGAGAAAACCGGGAGAGAATATACACGGGAGGAATTAAGAAAACTCCTGTCAGGACATCTGTGCAGATGCACGGGGTATGAGAACATATTGAATGCCGTGGAAAAGACGATGAAGAAGAGACTCAGGGAGTCTTGAAAGTTTTATATAAAGGTCTAAGAGGCTGTTGCAAGATAGAAGATCGTTTATCTATCTTGCAACAGCTCCCTTTTTTCTTCCTAAAATTACAGCAATGTACCTATGTGTTTGGTGAGGTAATCTGTGAAATAACATTTGATCCTGCATTGTCCGATATTGGATAATGCTACGTTCGATAAATAGTTATTGCTTAATCTTTTTCAGAAGGGCTTCCTGAAGAACCTGTGAAAAGTTGATATTCTTCTCAAGTGCGGCTTTGTTGAGCCACGCAGGAATGGAAAGCGTCTTTTTTACCGATTTTTCAAAATGTGTTTTTGCATATTCAGCTACGTCAACCGCAACCATATTGATAAAGGCGTCGGAAAGGTCTGTTTCCAGTTCTTCGGCAATGTGGCTGATATCAATATCTGTCAAAGCGGAAGGAGCGGGAATTTCTTGGTTTTCCTGCTGACCTGTATAGAGGTATCCTGCCAGACAGTCAACTGCCGCCTCTAAAGCCTCGTTCAGAGTATCTCCGCAGGTTGCGAGCCAGTTAAGGTCGGGGAATATAACGGAATAACCTGTTTTTTCTTTGAAAAAACATGCGGGATATGCAGATAACATATGATACGCCTCCTTTACATAGATCATTTTTTAAGTCCGGCTTGCCTGCGGATAGAATTTTCTGTGCCTTTGGGCAACTCTTTTGTATGGAACGGTATGGTAACTTTTCCGGGCTTATGCGGATGTATATAGTGACGGTGAGAACCGGTCTGACATTTAAAGATCCATCCTTCTTTTAGTATTATTTTTTCCATTTCGACAGGTTTTATCGGCAAGTAATCTACTCCTTTCTGTATTATAATATATGATACGTATTATTTCAATGCATAGTGTAATAACACGTATTAAAATAAAACGTATAGAAAATGCTCTGTTATTATAATCAGTATAACAAATAGAAAAGAAATTTGGGAAAATGCCAGTTATCATTGCTTTTTTATACAGAATCAACAGGGACAAGGGTATCATAAAAGTAGAAAAACATCCCCGGCACCACATTTTCACGTGATGCCGGGAATGTTTTTATGGGAGCAAGCCCCGTCTTTATTAGGGGGTTCAATTTATCATGGCGCACAATCATAAGTGATGTACACTTACAACTGTATCTTTGTTCCGGTCTTCCCCAATATTCCGTCTTTTGCCTTTTCGAGCAGAGTGATCAGCGCTTGTCTTCCCGGTTTGGATTCTGCGAAGTCAACGGCAGCTTGCACTTTCGGAAGCATGGAACCGGGGGCAAAGTGTCCTTCATCTATGTACTGCTTTGCCTCATCCACGGTGATATCGCCAAGCCATTTTTCGTTCGGTTTTCCATAGTTGATGGCGGCCTTTTCCACGGCGGTAAGAATAATCAGAATATCTGCGTCTAGTTCCTTTGCCATCAGGCAGCTTGCAAAGTCTTTGTCAATGACCGCGCTGGCGCCCTTTAAGTGATTGCCCTGCCGTGTGACCGGGATGCCTCCGCCTCCACAGGCGATGACAAGGTCACCAGAGTTTACCATCGTGCGGATGGTGCCGATCTCAACGATCTCCTGCGGCTTTGGAGATGCGACGACACGGCGGTATCCGCGTCCCGCGTCCTCTTTCATGATGTAGTCATATTTTTCTGCCATCATGTCAGCCTGTTCTTTTGTCATGAAGCGTCCGATGGGCTTTGAAGGATTTTCAAATGCCGGGTCGTCCGGGTCAACCCTGACCTGTGTGATCATGGTTGCCACCGGAATATCGGTGATCCCTCTGTTTAAAAGTTCCTCTCTGAGCGCGTTCTGAAGGTCATAGCCGATGTACGCCTGACTCATCGCCACGCAGACGGAGAGCGGTGTGTTCGGCTGCTGGGGGTCTTCATGTGTCAGTGCGATCATGGCGTTGTTCACCATGCCAACTTGAGGACCGTTGCCGTGGGCCACGACGACCTCGCAGCCTTCTTCGATGAGGTCAACGATCGCTTTTGAGGTGATCTTTACAGCCTTCATCTGTTCCGGCAGGGTGTTGCCCAGAGCATTTCCGCCGAGGGCAATGACAATACGTTTTTTCTTATCCATAGTATGCCTCCCGCGTCTTATTCTTTCACAGCGGCGATTGCCTCTACCTCACAGAGAACTCCCTTCGGAAGAGCTTTTACCGCAACGCAGGAACGGGCTGGCTTGCCTGTAAAATATTTTGCATAGATTTCATTGAATGCTGCAAAATCACTCATATCTGCAAGGAAGCAGGTTGTCTTTATGACATCTGTAAATTCTGCGCCTTGGCTCTCAAGAAGAGCTTTGATGTTTTGCATTACCTGCTCTGTCTGTTCTTCGATAGTCGTGCCCACTACCTCGCCTGTTTCTGGGGAGAGCGGGATGGAACCGGAAAAGAATGCGATTCCGTTGAAAACGATTCCCTGTGAGTACGGTCCGATAGCTGCCGGTGCGTTTTTAGTGTCAATATATTTTAACATGGTTTGTTACCTCCTGATATGTGTAATATTATTTTTCCGGATATACGTAGTGTCGACTTATTCAAAAATTCTCGGAGTTCCTTTTTCTTCCAGTTTCTTAAGAATAGACACCGGATCAGCAAATTTTGCAAGGAAGATCATAGCTGCGATGATATATGGCTTGTAGCTTGCTTCTTTGTACAAAGGATCCCTGTAACGGTCAAATACGCTTGCGTCAACCTCGCCTTCCTCGCAGCTTACACCTGTGATATCGGCTGGCAGGCAGTGCATGTAGAGAGCTTTGCCGTCCTTTGTTGTCTTCATAAGTTCCTCCGTGCATGCCCAGTCTTTATGCTGCGCGTTCTGAGCCAGAAGTTCCTGCTCCAGAGCTTTGATACCGTCGAAGTCTCCGTTTCCATACAGCTCTGTACGTTTCTCCATTGCGGCGAAGGGCGCCCAGCTCTTTGGATATACGATGTCAGCGTCTTTGAATGCCTCTGCCATGTTGTTTGTCTTTGTGAATGTACCGCCGGATTTCTTTGCGTTCTCAGCTGCTACTGCCTCAACCTCCGGGAACACCTCATATCCTTCCGGATGAGCAAGTACAACATCCATTCCGAAACGTGTCATCAGGCCGATGATTCCCTGCGGGACAGAGAGCGGCTTGCCGTAGGATGGAGAGTAAGCCCATGTCATGGCGATCTTCTTGCCTTTTAAGTTTTCAACACCGCCAAACTCGTGGATGATGTGAAGCATATCAGCCATTGCCTGTGTCGGGTGGTCAATATCGCACTGGAGGTTTACAAGGGTTGGTTTCTGCTCGAGGATCCCGTCTTTATTTCCCTGTGTTACTGCATCCACAACTTCGTGCATGTAAGCGTTTCCTTTGCCGATGTA
>DWYM01000098.1 GCA_019118665.1 Candidatus Mediterraneibacter intestinipullorum | reverse complement strand
AGTCTTAAAAGTTTTTTAATATTGATCGCTTTCGTTGATTTCATCCTGCTCCAACTCAATCACATCCAAAATGCCACAATTCAGGGCTTCGCAGATACGAACCAGCGTTTCCATGCTAATATTCGTGCTTTGCCCATATTGGCAATCATATTCGTGGTAAGACCGGAGGAAATCCGCAAGTCCTCGTTCTTCATATTGCGCTCAATCAACGTGTGCCAGAGAGTTTTATAGCTTATGTGCATTTATCCTCCTGCCTTTTTCCCGAATGGTATTCGTATAAATACTCACTAACAGGTCAGCCTAATTTCCCCATAAATGACGACTCGGAGCCGCCCTCACGGACGGCTCCTTTTTTGCTGATTTATATATCTTTCCCATCCAGCAGAAAGTCTATGATATTATAATGGACAATCCCCTTCCTGCTCAGATCAACGATGTCGCTGCTGATCACATATTTGGGATAGTTGTCATCAATCTTCTCCAGATTGCCAAATTCCCTTGCAATGCAATCCTCTGACAGTACATAGGCCACCTGGATATAGAGTTTCTTCTGTCCTTTGTAACATACGAAGTCAATTTCCTGAGTATCCAGTTTTCCTACCTTCACCTCATATCCCCGGCTCAACATTTCCAGATATACCACATTCTCCAACAGTTTACTTGTGTCGATCTGCTCACTGGCTTTGCTCACATTACGAAGCCCGATGTCACCAGCATAATACTTTTCTGTTGAAGCCAGGATGTTTTTCCCTTTTATATCATATCTTTCCGCTTTTGAAAGGATCATACCTGCCTGCAGCTTATCAATATAATTCAGCACCGTGTCCACTGTGGTTGATTGGCCGGCTGATATCAGGGAACGGCTGATCGAGCGTGCAGAGAACGGATTTCCGATATTGTCCAGCAGAAATTCCAGCAGCTTTCGCAAAAGACTCTCATTGCGAATGGCATATCTGGAGAGAATATCTTTCATCACGACAGAATCATAGACATCCTCCAGATATGTGCGGACGGAATGTTCATCCGGCAGCACCAGGCGCATCGGCAGACCGCCATATTTCAGGTAATCCGTAAAAAGCTGTTCCCTGGTGTATGGGAGTCCATTGACCTCATAAAATTCCTGTATCTCGGACAACACAAAAGGATACACATGAAAAGAAACATATCGGCCTGCCATATTTGTTGCCAGTTCACCGGACAGCAATTTGCTGTTGGAGCCTGTCACATAGATATCGCAGTCAAAATCAATCCGGAAGGAAGGGATGACTGAGTGCCACTCTGTTACATGCTGGATTTCATCCAGAAATAAGTATACTTTTCCATTTGCCTTTTCTACACGATTAGTTACATACTGATAAAAGGTATCCGCATCCTCCAGCTTTTTAAACCGTCTGGATTCAAAATTGATTTCAATAATATTCTCTTCCGCGACTCCGCGCTCCAGGAGGATGTCTCGTATCTGTGAGAGCAGGATGGTCTTTCCGCTTCTTCTAAGTCCAATCAACACCTTAATCAAATCCTGGTCTATAAAAGGTCGGATCCGATTCAGATATAGATTTCGTCTTATCATTTCCATACATTCCACATCCTTCATGAATTTTATCATTATTATACCTCACATTTTTATTATAATCAACTTTTTGTCATTTTATACAAGGACATTTTTATCATCAGTTGTACACCGCCAGTCTACTTTTCATGCAAATACACATCTATCATTGTCAGCCGGCTTTTGTGTCGCCTCTTACTTCGATGCCTGATATATTCATAGAAAATAAACTCATGCCGAAATTCATGCAAGGGAAATGGAAGACCATATTTTTTGAGTTCCTTCCTATAAATAGCCGCAGATTTTGTAAAAATCATATCAGTGTCACAATTAATAGAAAGAAGCAAATTTCTTAATTCTTTTGTGACTCGATATGCGTGTCCACAAATGTCAACGTAGGGTTTTCCTGTCTTTTTTGCAACAGTCCAGACAGCGTTCCCTTTAAGATTACTCTTTTTCATTCTTGTCAGATCAGCTATACAGATTGGGGTCTGATACATTAAGCCGACTAAAGCTGCCAGTTCCAGATTTCCTTCCGTTATCAGCTGATTCATCAGTCGCTTTCCCTGACGTGCCTTGTCACAAATACTCATTTTGCATACATCTCCTTTTCTAAGTTTATTTTTATCGTGTGTTCCGGCTTGACTGCGGGGGATTTCACATCATTCGTATCTAGTTAAAGCAGATTCGCCTTCTCCTTCATCTTCTGCCGGCTGGCATTCGTATAAATAGCCGTAGTCCGCTCGCTGGCATGGCCCGCCTGGTTTGAGACCTCTGCCATCGTATAGCCCATCTCCAGGGCCCGGGAACAGAAGTAATGCCGGAGCGAGTGCGGTGTGATCTTATCTGAACACTGATTAAAAAACCGGTTCACACTGCTGCGGTGGAGTTTCCCACCGTTCCTGCTGATAAACATATACTCAGACTGGGAGTTCCTTTCTTTCAGATACTCCCGGACTGCATGAATGATCTTGTCATTGATGAACACGATCCTTTGCTTATTCCCTTTCCCAATTACCAGAAGCTCTCTTGCCTGCAAATCCATGTCCCTAAGACTGATATTGATGCACTCACTGACCCGCAGACCTGCGTAGGCCAGGACTGTTGCAATGGCATAATTCCGCTTCCCGGTATTTACCAAAACCTTCTGCAGAAACGCATCCACCTCCTCTTTTTCTATATCCGCCGGGCTTGCAATCTCCTGCTGGAATTTCAGCCGGTCCTCCCGCATAATTACCAGATCTTCCTGAATGCCAGACTTGATCAGAAATTCATTAAAGCTGGAAAGCGAAGATAGTTTCGTATCAATGCTTTTAAATTTCAGCCTCTTGACATTCTGAAGGTATGACCGGAAATCCAGAATGTTGGTATGGTAAAGCAGCGTCAGTTCCTCCCCAAACGTGTCCCTGTACCACCGACAGTATTCATCAACGTGCCTGCTATAAGTCTGAATGGTATTTTTCGCTTTCCCCTGTTCCTTCAGATAAATTCTATAATCATCCAGTAATGCCATGCTTCTCATTCCCCTCTGCGATTATGTTGCGTTCACTTTTCAGTGATGTGTACGTAATTATGTTGCGTTCAGATGGGATTACCCCTGCCTCGCTCAGCTCCAACACAACATAATTGCTATTATGTTGTGTTCAGAAAATGGCACGGTTCTGACACGCTTCCTATATATATTCCATACGTTTCACAGCATAAAAACGCAAAAAGGACAGCAGATTTTTTCCGCTGTCCGATCTGGATGATTTCAGGGGGCAGCTTAGGTGCCGCTCACCCTTTTGAAAATCAGCTTCCCGTCCTTTACCTCAACGGTGAAGCGCTGGGCTGGTTTGGACTGTTTCTTCCGTCTCTGACATTCAAGCAGTTCTTCGTTCCTCAAATATTCACACCGGAAGTCATTTAGATGATAATACCCCCAATATATGTGGAATAAATGTATATAATACTCCTTCTTCCGTGTGAAGATGAAATCAGAGTCCCTGTTGATAGAATTTAGAAGACTCCTCAGCTGTCTGGTGATCCGATAAGGATTGCCATGCCGGTTCGTATAAGGTTTTCCATATTTGGCATAGATCTTTAAAACATTCCTCCCGGAAAGGTCACTTTTCCGCAGCTTTATCGCATCCCCTATCCGAATCGGCATCTGGTACATAAGCCCGATAAACGCTGCTTTTTCCAGTTCCCCTTCCGCAATGAATTGTTTCATCAGCTGCTTCCCCATTTTTGCTTTTTCATAGGAAATCATCCACCATCTTCTCCTTTCCTGACAGCTTCCAGGATTTTCTCTCCCTGCTGTACAAACACCTGCTTTTCCGGTTCTTTTTCATATATCTTCCAGAGCCGCTGATGCAG
>DWYM01000097.1 GCA_019118665.1 Candidatus Mediterraneibacter intestinipullorum | reverse complement strand
GGCTCTCCCATGGATACCCATACATCTGTGTAGATAACGTCGGCATCTTTTGTTCCCTCTTTTACATCGGATGTCAGCGTGATCGTTGCACCTGATTCCTTTGCATACTCCTGACACTGTGCGACAAGCTCGTTTTGCTTATAATCTATGTTCAACAGACAATAGACACACATTTAACTTTTCTGCGAAAAGTTTCCAAATAGGAAACCTTATATCCAAGGTATAATAATCTCCCAGGTCATATTCGTATAAACAGCTGTAGTCTGCTCGCTTGCATGACCGGCCTGATTTGCCACCTCTGCCATGGTGTAGTCCTCAAATGGCGCATACAAACGGCTCGGAGCCGCCCTCACGGACGGCTCCTTTTTCGCTGATTTATATATCCTTCTCATCCAGCAGAAAGTCAATGATATTATTATGGACAATACCATTCCTGCTTAGATCTACGATGTCACTGCTGATCACATATTTCGGATAATTGTCATCGATCTTCTCCAGATTGCCAAATTCTCTTGCAATGCAGTCCTCTGACAATACATAGGCCACCTGGATATAGAGTTTCTTCTGCCCTTTGTAACATACAAAATCAATTTCCTGGGTATCCAGTTTCCCTACCTTCACCTCATATCCCCGACTTAACATTTCCAGATACACCACATTCTCCAACAGCTTACTTGTGTCGATCTGTTCGCTGGCTTTGCTCACATTGCGAAGCCCGATATCACCCGCATAATACTTTTCTGTTGAAGCCAAGATGCTTTTCCCCTTAATATCATATCTTTCCGCTTTTGACAGAATCATACCTGCCTGCAGCTTATCAATATAATTCAGCACCGTGTCCACGGTGGTCGATTGCCCGGCGGATAGCAGGGATCGGCTGATCGAGCGTGCGGAAAACGGATTTCCGATGTTGTCCAGAAGAAATTCCAGAAGTTTCCTCAGCAGGCTCTCATTCCGGATTGCATACCTGGAGAGAATATCTTTCATCACAACAGAGTCATAGACATCCTCCAGATAGGTGCGGACAGAATGTTCATCCGGCAACACCAGGCGCATCGGCAGACCACCATATTTCAGGTAATCCGTAAAAAGCTGTTCCCTGGTGTATGGGAGGCCATTGACCTCATAAAATTCCTGTATCTCCGACAACACAAAGGGATACACATGGAAAGAAACATACCTTCCGGCCATATTGGTCGCCAGTTCCCCGGACAGCAGCTTGCTGTTAGAGCCTGTCACATAGATATCACAGTCAAAATCAATCCGGAAGGATGGGATGACTGAGTGCCACTCCTTCACATGCTGGATCTCGTCAAAAAAGAGATATACTTTTCCCTCCGCCTGCTCTGCCCGTTCCATGACGTACTGATAGAAGTTATCCGCATCCTCCAGCCTTTTAAAACGCCGGGACTCGAAGTTGATCTCTATGATATTTTCCTCTGAAACGCCCCGCTCCAAAAGGACATCCCGGATCTGGGAGAGCAGGATCGTCTTTCCACTTCTTCTAAGGCCAATCAATACCTTGATCAGATCCTGGTCAATGAATGGACGTATCTTATTCAAATACAAATTTCGTCTTATCATCTCCATACATTCCACGTCCTTCGTTAGTTTTGTCATTATTATACCTCACACTTTTATTATAATCAACTTATTGTCTGTTTATACAAAGGCAATTTTATTCTTATAGTTACTTACAGCAGGTTCGATTTCTCCTTCATCTGTTCCCGGCTCGTATTGGTATAGATCAGCGTTGTCCGCTCGCTTGCATGGCCGGCCTGATTTGCGACTTCCGCAATCGTATATCCCATCTCCAGGGCATGAGAGCAGAAATAATGCCGGAGCTTGTGCGGGGTAATCCGGTCCGAACACTGATTGAAAAATCGGTTCACACTGCTGCGGTGGAGTTTTCCACCATTCCGGCTGACAAACAGATGCTCAGACTGGGAGTTTCTTACTTTCAAATACTCCCGGACTGCATGGATGATCTTGTCATTGATGAATACGATCCGCTGCTTATTGCCTTTTCCAGTCACCAGCAGTTCCCTTGCCTGAAAGTCAATATCTGTCAGGCCGATGCTGATACACTCACTGACACGCAGGCCGGCATATGCAAGGATCACCGCAATCGCATAGTTTCTCTTTCCGGTATCCACAAGTACCTTCTGGAGAAACGCCTCCACATCTTTCTTTTCTATTTCCGCCGGGCTTGCAATTTCCTGCTGGAATTTCAGCCGGTCCTCTACCGTGATGACCAGATCTTTCTGAACTCCAATCTGCACCAGGAACTCATTAAAGCTGGTCAAAGAAGAAAGTTTCGTATCAATGCTTTTGAATTTCAACTTCTTGATGTTCTGCAGGTATGAGCGAAAATCCAAAATGTTGGTATGGTAAAGCAGCGTCGGTGCCTCCCCGAAGGTATCCATATACCACCGGTAATATTCATTTACATGACCGCTATAGGTCTTAATGGTATTCTCTGACTTGCCCCGTTCTCTCAGGAACTTTTTATAATCATCCAGTAATGGCACAATTCTCATTCCTCTCTGCGATTATGTTGCGCTCACTTCTCCGTAAGATGTGTGTAATTATGTTGCGTCCAGATAGGATTTCTTTTGTCTTTCATGCCTCCAACACAACATAATTGCTATTATGTTGTGTTCAAAAAATGGCATGGTTCTGACACACTTCCTATATATATCCATACGTTTCACGATATAAAAACGCAAAAAGGACAGCAGATTTTTTCCGCTGTCCGATTTGGATGATTACAGGGGGCAGCTTAGGGGCCGCTCACCCTTTTGAAAATTCGTTTCCCCTGTTTTGCTTTTTCATAGGAAATCATCCACCATCTTCTCCTTTCCTGACAGCTTCCAGGATTTTCTCTCCCTGCTGTACAAACACCTGCTTTTCCGGTTCTTTTTCATATATCTTCCAGAGCCGCTGATGCAG
>DWYM01000096.1 GCA_019118665.1 Candidatus Mediterraneibacter intestinipullorum | reverse complement strand
TGGAAAAGGTTCCGATGTAGATGACCTTTCCTCTGCCGTCATATCCCTGGAGGGCAGGGATCGGTTTCCCTTTATACCGAAACTCACTGTCATAATCATCCTCGATGATATATCTCCCCTCTTCTTCCTCCGCCCACCTGAGCAGCTCCATCCGTCTCCGGATCGGCATGACAATCCCGAGAGGATACTGATGCGAGGGCATGACAAAGGCGATGTCAGCCCCTGAAGACTCCAGCTTGTCAACGCACATCCCCTTGCCGTCCATATCCACAGTGCGCACATCATAAGAAAGATTTGCAAAAAGACGGTAAGCCTGCCGGTAGGTGGGATTTTCCAGGGCGACCTTATGTCCATTCCCAAGCACCGAGCAAAGGAGCATCAGGAGATAATCATTCCCTGCGCCCACAATGATCTGCTCCGGGGTGCAGTTCACCCCTCTTGCCTGATGGAGATAGCTGCTGATCGCACTCCGCAGTCCATACTCTCCCTGGGGACATCCAAGCCGGAACAATTCTGCCCGGTCGTCTGTCAGGCATTCGCGTGAGAGCTTCCTCCACGCGTTATATGGGAAGCTTTTCAGATCCACTCCGTTCGGAGTAAAATCATACTTATACTGCTTTTCTTTTCTTCTCTCCCGCTTTTCCTCTGCCTCGCCGCCAGCGCCAAACTGGTACAGCCCTTCGATCTCAGCTACAAAATATCCTCTGTAAGGCTGAGCCTCAATATAACCCTCTGAGAGCAGCTGCTCATATGCCAGCTCCACAGTGCTCCTGCTCACGTCCAGATGGCGGCACAGCGCGCGCGTAGAAGGGAGCTTTTCCCCGCTGGGTATGGCTCCCTTCTGAATCTCTTCTTTTATATAAGAATAAATCTGTTCGTACAGGGGGATCTTGTCCCCCTGTTTTAAACTGATCGTCAGCTCATTCATACCTTATCTCACTTCGGCAGCTTAAAAGAACTCTTCAGCGACACGATCCGGTTGAACACCAGATGCTCCGGAGATGAGTCATGGGCATCAATGCAGAAATAGCCGTTTCGCACAAACTGAAAGCTGTCGTATGCCCCTGCTCCCTCAAAGCTGGGCTCAACATAAGCCTCCTTGATGACCTTCAATGAATCCGGATTTAGATTCAGTGATCCGTCTTCCTTGTTGTAAACGCCTTTTTCTTCATCGATCAGGTTTTCATACAGCCTTACCTCCGCCTTCTGCGCGCAGGCAGCCGGAACCCAGTGGATCGTGCCTTTTACTTTTCTCCCGGTAAATCCGCTTCCCGCCTTTGTCTCAGGATCATAAGTGCAGTGTACTTCCGTCACATTGCCGTTCTCATCCTTGACAAAGCTCTCGCACTTCACAAAATACGCATGCATGAGGCGGACTTCATTCCCCGGAAAAAGCCGGAAATATTTCTTCGGGGGTTCCTCCATGAAATCTTCTCTCTCGATATAGAGCTCGCGCCCGAAAGGCACCTTCCTCGAACCAAGCTCCTCGTTCTCCAGATTGTTCGCCACATCCAGATATTCGATCTGATCCTCCGGATAATTGTCGATCACAAGCTTGATCGGGTCAAGGACAGCCATCATACGCATCTTCTTCATTTTCAGGTCTTCCCGGATACAGTATTCCAGCATGGCGTAATCCACGGAGCTCTGTGCCTTTGAGACGCCGCACAGATCAATAAACATCTTGATGGACTCAGGTGTAAAACCGCGCCGCCGCAGAGCCGTGATTGATACCAGCCTCGGATCGTCCCAGCCATCCACAATGCCGTCCTCCACCAGCTTCTTGATATAGCGCTTCCCTGTCACTACATTCGTCAGATACAGCTTTGCAAACTCGATCTGCCGCGGAGGATTCTCGAATTCACACTCGCGCACCACCCAGTCATAGAGCGGTCTGTGATCCTCGAACTCCAGTGTACAGATGGAATGTGTGATCCCCTCAATGGCGTCTTCAATGGGATGAGCGAAATCATACATCGGATAGATGCACCACTTGTCCCCCGTGTTGTGATGGGCCATGTGCGCCACACGGTAAATGATCGGGTCTCTCATATTGATGTTCGGGGAAGCCATGTCGATCTTCGCGCGGAGCACTTTCTCTCCGTCTTTGTATTTTCCTGCCCGCATCTCCTCAAAGAGCTGCAGGTTCTCCTCAACGGAGCGGTTCCGGTACGGACTCTCCTTACCCGGCTCTTTCAGGGTGCCTCGGTATTCCCGCATCTGCTCCGGCGTAAGGTCGCAGACGAACGCCTTTCCCTTCTTGATGAGCTTCACCGCGCACTCATACATCCGGTCAAAATAATCGGAAGCAAAATACAGATGGTCGCCCCAGTCCGCTCCCAGCCATTTGATATCCTCTTTGATGGAATCCACAAACTCCATTTTCTCCTTGGTCGGATTCGTATCGTCAAATCTCATATGGAACGTCCCGCCGTACTCCTGTGCCAGCCCATAATTTAAAAGGATGGACTTGGCGTGTCCGATGTGGAGATATCCGTTCGGCTCAGGCGGGAAACGAGTGCAGACATGGTCATAGACTCCTTCTGCCAGGTCTTTGTCGATCTCCTGCTCGATAAAATTCTTTGAAACAGCTTCGTTTTCCATTGTATCCTCCTCTGATAACGCAAAACTTCATGGAGTTTATATTACCATAAAATACAAATGACCACAAGTGCCGGATACTACGGCCAGATATTACGGTCCGGGTATTGCTGATGTTCATTTTACTCTTCCGATCCCAATTAAAGAACATCAGACTGCCCCTTCCCTTACAAACTCCACTTTCCCACGCTCAAAATACTTTCCCACTTCCGCCACCAGCCGGGCAAAGTACAGGCACAGCATCGGGTCCGCTTCCGGATGCTCCTTTCTTAAGTCATAGTCCTGCACGCCGATGAACAACATATGGGACGCTTTCCAGTCGCGTTCCAGCACCGGAAAAAAATCAGCGATATCATCACATCCGATACAGAAAAACATTTCAATATTCGATTTCATGGTATGAAAATACCGGTAAAAATATGGCAGCTCTCCTCGTTCCATCTCCCGGATGAAATTTAGCAGCTCCTCCAGTTCATCTCTTAAGTTTCTCAGTTCCTCCTTGCCTATTTTCATATTTTTTCCTCCTGCCCGGACCGGAAAACACCACTGCATTTTATACAGTATATCACAGTCCGGACAGCGAGACAGAAAATGACAGAAATCATTGCATTTTTGTCGAATACCCTCACAAAAGTAAAAAAGCACCGAATCACTTCGATGCATTTTCCCAGTTCTGTATAATGATGTATTGACAGAACAGCTTATAAATAAAGCTGTCTAGGGGACTTGAACCCCCGACCTCCGCCTTACCAAGGCGACGCGCTACCGACTGCGCCAAGACAGCCTGCTGTATGGTTGCCCACACGCAAGAATAAATATACACCAGACCCAGATGTATTGTCAAGAAAAAAATATGGCCTTAGCCCTTGCACTCTATAACTTCTCCGAATCCAGGAGGATCGTAAAAGGCCCGTCATTGACCAGACTGACCTCCATTTCCGCCCCGAACCGCCCTGTCTGTACATCCGGCACAGATTTCGAGCATTCCCGGATGATATACTCATAAAGCGCTTCTGCCTTATCCGGAGCCCCGGCTTCTATAAAGCTGGGACGGTTTCCCTTTTTACAGTTTGCATAGAGGGTAAACTGGGACACAAGCAGAAGGCTCCCTTCCACATCCGCAAGGGAAAGGTTTGTCTTGCCGTTTTCGTCTTCAAATATCCTCAGACCGGTCATTTTTCGTATCATCTTGTCAGCAACGGCCTCTGTGTCACTGTCCGAAACGCCGATCAGCACAAGAAAGCCCTTCCCGATCTGTCCGATGGCACTGCCGCCCACATGTACGGACGCTTCTTTTACTCTCTGTATTACAAATCTCATTGTCCGGCCTCTCCCGCATTCTTTTTCTTCTCTCCGACTCTGAAGTGGATCATCATAAGAGTGAGTACCAGCAGCGGGACACTGATCAGTATGACCACAGCCAGGAGGGCATCCGGAAGGAAGGTGCTCTCCAGATCCACCAGTACCGTGCCAAACAGGTTATAGATCGCGTGCAGCGCCATTGGGACAAGGATACTGTCGTATCTGTACGCCAGATATCCGAGCAGGAAGCCGAGCAGCGCCGTATAGATCCCCTGCACCAGATTCATATGGAATATCCCGAAAAGAACTGCCTGGATGAGATTGGCCACAAGAAAACCAGCCCCCGCCTTTCCGAGATACTGCAGGATCAGCCCCCGGAAAATGACTTCCTCCACAATCGGAGGAAGGATCAGCGTAGCCACCGCCCACAGCAGAGAATACTGGGATATCCCGGAAGAATCGATCATTTCTGTGTATTCATTCATGGCAGACGGCATGAAAGCATTGATGGCGATCATAACGAGAGAAGTCGCATGCTGCACTGCAAATCCCAGCAGGATAAGCCATCCAAAACACACAGGGCTCAGCCTTCTCGTATGGAAGTAAAAGGTCTGTTTTACGCCACGCTTTTCTACAAACGCAAAATAGTACCACAGCAAAAATACAGTTCCCGGAATGAAATAGATCAGACACGAAAAAAGGTTCGTGTTGTCCATCATAAATTCATAGATCATATCGATCCCGGCGTCTCCTCCCATCACTGCGCCGCCTACCGCTGCGCCCACGGCAAGAATGAACGATCCTCCGTACAGAAGCATTATCGTTACCACAAAAACAAGAAAAGCCATCCCATAGTATCCAGTCCTTTTCATTCTCCCATCTCCTGTCTTTCTCATTCGTCCCGGCGGAGCATTTTCTCCGCCTTATTTTTTATCCTTTGAAGTGCATTATCAATTGATTTCGGACTTTTGTCAAGCAGTTCAGCAATCTTTCTGTAATCGGTTCCCATAAGATGAAGGTACAGCACATGATTCTCAAGCGCGCTCAGATTATCCTTCAACTGTTCCACAAAGGCCTCCGTATACTCTTTTCCAAAATACAGAGCTTCCGGATCATTTTCCTGCTCCGGCTCGATCGTATCGATCAGCGGCATGGTCCTGCCGTCTTTCTCCACCTCACTCTCTTCGTAGAGGGAGACATAAGTGTTCAGCGGAAAATGCTTTTTCCGCTTCGATGCTTCGATCGCGCTGTACATCTGCCGGGACACGCACAGCTCCGCAAAACTTGAAAAAGACGCGCCCTGCGAACGATCATAATCCCGCACCGCTTTGATTAGACCGATCATCCCCTCCTGGATGAGATCCTCGTTCTCGCCGCCCAGAAGATACATCGCACGAGCTTTTTTCCTGACCATGGATTTATATTTCACCATGATATGATCCATGATCTCCCGCTCCCCGGTCCTGAGTTTTTCAATCAGTTGTTCATCCGTCAGCCTGTCATATTTCCCCATATCATCCACCTGCTGTTCCTATACGCCTGCTGTTATACAGCCTTCTGCATCCGCTGCCGTACGACCTCATACGCCAGCACCCCGCCTGCCACGGACGCGTTCAGGGAGGTGATCTCACCCTTCATGGGGATAGCGGCGATAAAATCGCAGTTTTCCTTCACAAGACGGCTCACGCCTTCCCCCTCGTTTCCGATGACAAGCCCGATAGGACCGGTGAGATCCAGACTATACATGGACTCTCCGTCCATGTCCGCGCACGCGAACCAGATTCCTTTCTCCTTTAGTTCCTCCATGGTCTTGACCAGGTTGGTCACCTTCGCCACCGGAGTGTAATTGAGCGCTCCTGCCGATGTCTTGGCAACGGTTGCGGTCAGTCCGACAGCGCGGCGTTTCGGGATAATGACCCCATGGGCGCCGGCAATATTTGCCGTCCGTATGACAGCCCCCAGGTTGTGTGGATCCTCGATGCCGTCCAGCAGGATGAGGAAGGGATCCTCTCCCCTCTCCCGCGCCAGCTCCAGCATATCCTCAACTTCAGCATAATCATATGCCGCCGCATAGGCGATGACTCCCTGGTGCCTGCCGGTCTGGCTGAGCTGTGAGAGCCGCTCCTTACCCACGAAATTCAGGATGGCGCCGTGCTTCTTCGCCTCACGGACGATGGTGCGCACAGGGCCGTCCTGACATCCGTCCAGTACGAAGATCTTGTCTATGGTACGCCCGGAGCGGAATGCCTCCAGGACCGCGTTCCGGCCTTCAATGACTAATGTATGCTCTTTATTCTGTCCTGCTTTCTCTGTATTGTTTTCCTGCATCCTCTGCTTCCCTTTCTGCTTCAGCGGCTTTCATGCTGTCAAGTGCGATGGTCACAAGTTCTGTAAGCCTCGCGTATTCCCGGTTCAGGTACAGATACCCGATCAGGGCCTCAAATCCGGTAGCGCGGCGGTAATCGGTGATAGACTGATTCTTGGCGGGCGATACGCTGCGCGCGTTTCTCCCCCTCCGGTACACCCCATGCTCTTCTGCTGTCAGATGCTCCTGCATGGCGCGCATCATAAAAGACTGGGCAGACGCCTGCACATAACGGCTCGTTTCCTCATGCAGCTTGTGTACCTGCCGGTTACCTCTGCCTGCAACCATCCGCTTGATGATCAGGTCAAAAACACAGTCTCCGATATACGCGAGTACAAGCGGGGAACTCGCGCCGGGATCTATTGTGCCCATTCCCGGTATCTGATCCATATAATGCTCGAACCCGAGCTCTATGCCTTTTTCCATTTTACTCCTTCTCTCGTATCCTCAAGGATGATCCCTTTCGCAAGAAGTTCATCCCTGATCTGGTCTGCCAGCGCGAAGTTTCTCTCTTTTCTCGCAGCCTGGCGTCTCTCGATCATTTCTTCGATATCCGCGTCCAGAATCTCTTCCCTGCCGTCAATAATGATCCCGAGCACATCGGTCAAAGTGTGAAGCCGCGCATACAGGCTGTCCAGGAATTCCTTTGAGCGGTTCCCACCTGCCGTGGTATTGACATACTTCACAAGATCAAAAACCGCTGCGATGGCGTCTGCCGTGTTGAAATCATCATCCATGGAGTGCTCGAAGGCAGACACATATTCCTCTGTTTTCGCATACAGGCCTTTTTCTTCCTCTGTCATCGCCTCTGACGCAGCGTTTCCCGAAAGGAATCTCAGATTCTCCGCAGCCGTCAGGATACGCTCCAGTCCGTTCTTTGCAGCCTCCATCAGCTCCGCGCTGAAGTTTAACGGACTTCTGTAATGCGCGCTGAGCATAAAAAATCTGAGCACCTGAAGATCATATTTCTCGCTGATCTCACGCACAGTAAAGAAATTCCCCAGGGACTTGGACATCTTACGGTTATCAATGTTCAGGAATCCGTTGTGCATCCAGTATTTTGCAAACTCCTTGCCATTCGCCGCCTCGCTCTGGGCAATCTCGTTTTCATGGTGCGGGAAGATCAGGTCCTCTCCGCCCGCATGGATGTCAATCTGCTCGCCCAGATATTTTTTTGACATCTCGGAGCATTCGATGTGCCATCCCGGCCTCCCCTCGCTCCACGGCGATTTCCAGGCAGGCTCCCCTTCCTTCTTCGGTTTCCAGAGCACGAAATCCAGGGAATCCTCCTTTTCATCTTCCCCTGTCACGAGTAGCGCTCTCCCGCCCGACTGGAGGTCATCCAGGTTTTTGTGGGAGAGCTTGCCATACCCATCGAATTTTCTTGTGCGGTAATACACCGTCCCATTCTTCTCATAGGCATATCCCTTGTCGATCAGGGTCTGGATCATATCCACCATGCCGCAGATCTCCTCCGTTGCCAGAGGATTCTTTGTGGCCGGCTTGATGTTCATTGCCTCCATATCCTTTTTACACTCTTCGATATAACGTTTGGACACCTCATCCGCAGTTATGCCTTCTTCTATTGCCTTTTTTATGATCTTGTCATCCACGTCTGTAAAGTTAGAAACAAAATTCACATCATATCCCTTATACTCAAAATAGCGCCTCACTGTGTCAAACGCGATCATGGGGCGGGCATTCCCGATGTGGATGAAATTGTACACGGTAGGCCCGCATACATACATTTTCACCTGTCCCTCCTCCAAAGGGACAAACTCCTCTTTTTTCTTTGACATCGTATTATAGATCTTCATCGTATTCTCCTCTCTCTTCCACGCATCTTATCTCTTTTACAAGCCTTTTCAATTCTCTGTTAAGCCGGATATTTTCTTCCTGAAGCTTTCGGATATCATCCAGCACAGGGTCAGGAAGATGGACCTGATCCATGTCCGTGCGGGGCACCTTCTTATTGCCCATGCGCACGATACGCCCCGGAACTCCCACCACCGTACAATTCGGCGGCACCTCCTCCAGCACAACTGATCCGGCTCCGATCTTCGAATTCTCTCCGATGGTAAACGAACCGAGTATCTTGGCTCCCGCGCTCACCATCACATTATCTTGCAGGGTCGGGTGACGCTTTCCCTTTTCTTTCCCGGTCCCCCCTAAGGTAACTCCCTGGTACAAGGTCACATTATCCCCGATGATCGTTGTCTCTCCTATGATGACGCCGCTCCCATGGTCGATAAACAGTCCCTTTCCGATGGTCGCTCCCGGATGGATCTCGATCCCGGTCTTTCGGACTGCCCTCTGGGAAATCCAGCGGGCAAGAAAATAATGTTTCTTCAGATACAGTTTATGCGCAAGCCGGTATCGCAGGATCACACGAAAACTCGGGTACAGGAACACCTCCATATTGGATTTGATCGAAGGATCCCTCTCTTTGACGACTTGTATTTCCTCCTTTATATACGATATAATTCCCATTTCTTTTTCCTCACAATAACAAAAACTCCGTCCCCTGTTAGAGACGAAGTCATTTCCGCGGTTCCACTCTAATAAAAGAATTTCTTCTTTCACTCAACAGGCCTGTAACGTATGCCAGACGTACCCCGCTACTTTGTTCACAGGATCAGCTCCCGGGCGCACTTCACAGTTCCTCATACACAGGGCTGCTTTCAGCCGGTGGCATCCCCTCTCTGTGAGTCTCCGGATCTGTTACTCTTCCCATTCTCCGCCTTTTACATAACATATTCCTATATTATGCAACTTTTCAGATTTTGTCAACCTAAACCACTTCATTAAAACAGACTCTGGTCAGTTTCGTGAGCTTCGCCAGTTCTCCGGCGAGTCGCTCCGGCATGATCACTCCCTCGCGTGTTTTCAGCTCCTCAGCCGTCACTCTGCCGAACAGCAGTTCCGTCAGCCCGGCAACAGGCAGGACTCCCTCCGAATCCTCCGTCTCCCGGACATGGAGCTTTGCCTCGCCTTCACGGCTCGTCACCTTCCATACACGGCTGTTCTCTGTAATAAACGGATCGATCACCGCAAAAGAACAGTCCACGCATTCCTTTTCCGGCACTTTCAGCGCGGACAAGAAGCTGCTGAGGCGGACGATCCTTGCCATGATAAGCGGTTTCTCTTCTGATGAAAATTCCGCCGGGCAGGCATGAACATGGATTTCTTCCTGATCCTGCCTTCCGCACTTCTGCGCCAGCTCCCGGACAGACCATCGGAACGCCTCTTCATATCCCCTGAGAAAAAGAGGCTCGCGTATTTCCAGGCCGTCTTCTCCCGCATACGCATAAAACCCTTTGAGGACGCCATTCTCTCGTATGAGGCGCACCCCGCCTCTCTCACTCTGCTGTTCCAGGACCATGGTCTGGTAGTAAGCGCTGTCCCTGACCGTGCATACCTGGTACTTATCCGCAAAATGCTCCGCAAAAAAGCCGGCCATTTCTTCCGCATCCCACAGCCCCGCATCGGAACATAGTATACCGAGGTCCGCTCCCGCGGCTTTTTCCCCTGATGCCTTTCCCTCTGCGCTCTTCCAGCACAACATCCCTCCCGGCTTCCTGCGTACGAGGCTTCCTGTGTGCTGGCTGTAAATATAACGAAAATCATAAGGCGTATAGATTGCCTCCGCCGCAGGCATCAGGAATGTAAAGGGGAGCTTCTGTTCATACATATTATGGAGAGAAGCCCGGAGCAAAGCTCCCATATATCCCCGCCTCCGGTATTCCGCCTTTGTGGCGACAGCGACCACATAGGCGGAAGGGAACTCCCCGCCTTCCACAATGACCTTGTAGGGATTTAGCTGAAGCATGGAGCAGATATCCCCATCCTCTTCTATCACATGGATCTGATTGTCTCTCGTCTTGATATAGTAATAATAATCCAGGAAGGCTCTGCTGTCCTCGGTAAACACCTCTTCCCACAGCCTCCGGGTCCTGTCATGTTCACTCTGTTTCAGCTTCCGCAGCATCATCCTGTCTGTCCTTTCCTGCCGAGCGGGCGCAGCATCCTCCGCACGCAGGGCGCTCCTGCGTCACATCCACGCTGCCATAATTCGTATATTTCTCCACCGCGCACACTGCCTGGGAAGAAACCCCTTCCCCTTCCCCGGTAAATCCAAGCCCTTCCTCTGTCGTTGCCTTCACATTCACCTGATCGGTCTCCAGATTAAGCGCCTGCGCGATATTCTCTCTCATCTGGTCAATGTAAGGACGCATTTTCGGCTGCTGAGCGATGATCGTCGCATCAATGTTCTCGATCACATACCCCTTTTCATCCAGCAGTTTTCCTATGTGCTCCAGAAGGCGTATACTTGAGATTCCTTCATATTCCGGATCTGTATCGGGAAAATGTTTCCCGATATCTCCCATAGCCGCTGCGCCGAGCAGGGCATCCATCACCGCATGGATCAGCACGTCCGCATCCGAATGACCCAAAAGCCCTTTACTGTAGGGGATCTCAACTCCCCCTAAAATCAATTTCCTGTCCGCAGTCAGCCTGTGGACATCATAACCCATACCTATACGCATTTTTATTTCTCCTCATAATCGTTTTCTATTTCTTCTTCCTGTTCTTCTGTGGCGTTCTCTTCTTTTTTCACCGGTCTTTCTTCCGGGTTCTCCACCGGTTTGGTTTCCGGATTCCCCTCCGGTTTCTCTTCCTCATTTCCGGCCGGTTTTTCTTCCGGATCTTCCGGAGGTTTCTCTTTTGGCTTCTCTTCCAGACTTTTTATATCTATCGGCCGCACATCTGTATCTGGCCTCACGCCCACATCCGCCAGCTCTTCATCCGCCTTTGTGTCCGTGTCGGTCATCTCTTCTTTTCTCATATCCCACACTTTTTTCAGACTGTAAATCGCGTACGCGCTGCCGATCACCGCAAAGATCACAGCCATAACACTCATAAATACCATATTGCTCGGTCTTTTATCAATCATCTGCATCAAGATCCTGATCCCGATATATGCCAGATAACCTCCCAGCACGATGCGGAATGCGTATCCTGCTTTTCTGTTCATCAACTTTATCCTCCGTAATTATTCTCTGCATTATTCTATCATAACTTTCATGCCAATTCCAGCAATATCCAGAGCAGAAAATACTTTTAAAAAAGTGTTGACATTTGCCGTATCTTGATAGTATAATAGCAAAGCGGGTTAGGAAAAGAGCTTCCAAACCCGCAAAAATATGGGGTCTTAGCTCAGCTGGGAGAGCATCTGCCTTACAAGCAGAGGGTCATAGGTTCGAGCCCTATAGGCCCCATATACCAATAATGTCATGGCGGAATAGCTCAGTTGGCTAGAGCACACGGTTCATACCCGTGGTGTCGCTGGTTCAAATCCAGTTTCCGCTATTTGAAAAAGTCTTCGTAAAAACGAAGACTTTTTTCTTATACATTAAAGCATCCCCCGCCGATGAACTCTCTCAGCAGAGAGTTAGTCGGAACATATTCGCTGCCGATCCCTACGAAATAATCAAAAAACTTAAGCAGTCTTTTCGCCTCCAGATATTCTTCGGACTCTTTATCCACCCCGAACAAAAGTGGTTCCACATACTGTTTGAGCACCGCAAGCTCGTAGAGAAGCGATGAATTGAACATCACATCCGCCTGTTCCTGGAATGGGAAAATATTTTCTTCCTCCCCTCTTCTCACAGACGGCCACATGGAGATGGTCTTCATCGCGGAAGCTCCTCTGGTCCGGGCATCTCTCACCAGACGCCGGATCAGCCGTCCGTCCGTGGTAGGGATCCGGTTATGTTCGTCGATATTGAGCTGGGTCAGGGCGCTGATATAGATCTTAAATTTGCTTTCATCATCCATCAGCTCTGTCATCTTCGGATTCAGACAGTGGATCCCTTCGATCACGAGGATATCCTGGGAACCCAGCCGCTTTGGACGGCTCTCATATTTCCTCTTTCCGCTTTTAAAGTCAAAGACAGGAAGATAGACCTCTTTTCCTTCCATGAGAGCTTTCATATCTTCATTAAACTTTACAATGTCAATGGCCTCCAGGCACTCAAAATTATAATTTCCATCCTTATCCCTGGGGGTGTTCTCTCTGTCAACAAAGTAATTATCCACCGCAATAGGATGAGGCTTTAATCCGTTTACCCGGAGCTGTATAGAGAGTCTGTGGGAAAAGGTTGTTTTTCCGGACGAGGAGGGACCTGCGATCAGGACAAACCGCACGTTTCCCCTGTCCGCTATCTGCTTTGCGATCTCACCGATCCGGCGTTCCTGGTGCGCCTCCTGTACGAGCACCACTTCCCTCATATCACTCTTTGTGACCATGTCATTGAGCACGCCCACTGTCTCGATATCCTGACAGTCGCCCCACAGCACTGATTCCTTCAATACCTGAAATAATTTGGGGCTGGGCTTAAACTCAGGTACTTCCTCCGGCCTCTCTCTCATCGGCATCTGGATCACAAATCCCTCATCATACAAATGCAGTGAAAAGTATTTCAGACAGCCTGCATCGGGAACCATGTAGCCATAGTAGTAATCTTCAAACTCATTCATACTGTATATGTTCACTTTGGACACACGCCTGTACTCAAACAGCCGTTCCTTATCATACATCCCATGCCGGTGGAACATTTCAACGGCATCATCTGTATGGACGCTGCGCTTTCCGATCGGGATCTTATCCGCGGAAAGCTGTTTCATGCGGGCGGAAACTTTCTCAAGAAACCCCTCCGTCACTTTCACGTCGCCTTCCGCGGTGCAGTAATATCCCTTATCCACCGAAAAATGGATCCGCACACGCTCGATCTTGTCATGCCCCGCCACATCATGGACCGCTTTTACGAGAAGAAAACACATGCTCCTTTTATAAGTGGCGTGGCCGATCGCATCCCCAGTGGTGACAAACCGGATCTCGCAGTCATTTTCCACGCTCTTTCTAAGCTCCTGAAGATGATTATTCCCCACAAAAACAAGCACGATCTGATGCTCATAACAGGATTGATAATCCTCGGCTATGGTCTGATATGCTGTTCCCACAGGATATTCTCTTATTTCTCCGTTTACGCTGACCCTGCATTTACGCTCTTCCAACTCTGCCTCCTCCTTATATGACCTGAAATGGATGGATGACCGGGGCAGCCGTGACCTCCAGGACCGGAAGCTTTTCTTCCAGAAAACGCTTCATATCATCGATAAAAATGTATTCTGTTCCATAGTGTCCCGCGTCAATGACAGCGAGTCCCTGTTCTACCGCGTCAAGACCGTCATGGTGTCCGATATCTCCTGTGACAAGAACATCCGCGCCTTTTGCGAGGGCTGCCGGCACGGCTGTCTTTCCGGAACCGGGCGATATGGCAAGTCTCGACACCACCGCCTGTCTGTCTCCAAACATTTTCAGGCTTCCCAGATTCAGTCTATGCTTCACATAGACGCAGCATTCCTCCAGAGTCATCGGTCTTTCGAGCGTTCCCACTCTCCCGATCCCTTCCGGCTTCCCATCCTTCTCCATAGTAACATCCAGTACCTCTGTATCGTGAATGCCGAGTACCTTTTCTGACAGTTCCGCCATGCCGAGCACGTCATAATTCGTATGCATAGCATAATAAGAAATATCATTCTGTATCAGCTTTAAGATACGCCGGCTTATAAAATCCTCATCTGTTATCCTTTTCACAGGAGAAAAGATCAAAGGATGATGGGTGATGAGCATATCTGCTCCAGCCTTGACCGCCCGGTCGATAACAGCATCCGTGGCGTCCAGCTCGATATATACCCGGCTCACTTCCTTCTCAGCCCTTCCGGCGAGAAGACCTACATTGTCAAAGTCCAGAGCCGCATCCCTTGGATATGCAGCTTCTATGACCTGCATGATTTCTCTACACAACATAATATTTCATCCCTTTCTCCGCGTATTCTGTCTCTCTTTCCAGTTCCAGTTTCCTCTCGGCGGCCCGCGGTGAATCCTGTCCCTTCAGGCCTTCCATGATCTGTGTTTTTATGCGTATCTCTCTTTCCAGATACTGACGGAGCACCGGGTTTCTGTCCCGCAGCAGATACCTGCCGTACCGCAGCTCCGTCTCATCCCATGTCTCTTTGGTCGCGGACGCTCTTCCTGTTTTTCCGGCAGGAGGGCAAACCTTCATCATGGGATAATATTTCCCATCTTCCTCCACCATGTCTTCCTTTATAAATAAAAAACCTTCCTCTAAAAGAAAGGCTCTCACTTTTTCAATCTCGGACTGAGGCTGAAGGATACACTCTTTCAGCGTTCCGACGAGGCATTCCCCCTCTTTCAGGATACGGATCACAAGTCCGCCTCCCATTCCTGCGATCACAGCACTGTCAGCCTCTCCTTCCTTTAAGGCGGAAAATCCGTCTGAAAGCCGTGTTTTGACCCTGCCCTCCAGCCCATGGCTCCGGATATTATCTTCTGCCCTCTCCAAAGGTCCCTGATTCACATCCATGGCGACTGCTTCCGGTATCCTTCCTGACTGCGCGAGATAAATAGGGATATACGCATGGTCTGTCCCGATATCCGCCAGCCTGTATCCGGCGGTCACAAGTCCTGCGACCGCCTGAAGTCTTCTTGATAATTCCATGTCATTCCTTCCCGCTCTGCACGGCTGGACTGTCAGTCCAGATAGTCTCTCAATTTTCTGCTCCTGCTTGGGTGACGGAGTTTCCGGAGCGCCTTTGCCTCGATCTGGCGGATGCGCTCTCTGGTCACATCGAACTCCTTGCCCACTTCCTCCAGCGTGCGCGCTCTTCCGTCGTTCATGCCGAAACGCAACCGGAGCACTTTCTGCTCCCTCTCAGTCAGCGTATCCAGCACTTCATCCAGCTGTTCTTTCAGGAGAGTCTGAGCGGCCGCCTCCGCCGGGACCGGAACATTGTCATCCTGTATAAAATCACCCAGGTGGCTGTCTTCTTCCTCACCGATGGGCGTCTCAAGGGATACCGGTTCCTGGGAAATCTTCAGGATCTCACGCACACGCTCCACAGGCATGTCCAGTTCCTTTGCGATCTCTTCAGGGAGGGGCTCCCTGCCAAGCTCCTGGAGGAGCTGCCGTGACACCCGGATCAGCTTGTTGATCGTCTCTACCATATGCACAGGGATGCGGATCGTTCTCGCCTGATCCGCGATGGCTCTTGTGATCGCCTGGCGGATCCACCACGTTGCATATGTGCTGAATTTATACCCTTTATGATAGTCAAATTTCTCCACCGCTTTGATCAGACCCAGGTTTCCTTCCTGGATCAGGTCAAGAAAGAGCATGCCTCTTCCCACATATCGTTTCGCGATGCTGACAACAAGACGAAGGTTTGCCTCCGCCAGTTCCTTCTTGGCGTCCTCGTCTCCTTCTTCCATCCTCTTTGCCAGCTCGATCTCCCGCTCCGCATTCAGAAGGGGGACTTTGCCGATCTCTTTGAGATACATGCGCACAGGGTCTTCGATACTCACACCTTCCGGAACAGACAGGTCGATATTCTCCATATCCACCTCTTCCTCATCGGATATGATATCGTCAATATCCACATCCGCGTCGTCTACATCGGAATTAATGCGGAGCACGTCGATATTATTTGCCTCCAGATAATCGAACACCTTCTCCATCTGATCCGTATTCAATTCCATGTCTGCAAAGAAATCATTGATCTCCTGAACTTCCAGCACGCTTTTCTTCTTTTTTCCCAGCGATACCAGATCATTCATTCTTTCCAAAAATTTCTGTGTGTTTTCTTCCATGTGTCCATCCTTCCTTGGCCGGCGCGAAAGCGCGGGCTATCTTGTTTTATTTTATCCTTAATCAATAGAAATATGCAGTACCCTGAGGTCCTCCAGCTTGTGCTTCTCTTCCATCAGATTCTGAAGGCCCGCCATATCCGTGGGATCAAGCTCCATTGTCTTCACGTCGATGCTGTGTGCCTTCACCCGCAGTATGATATCTTTCAGCGCCTGCTCCTCTTCTTCCTTCGTCTTCAACTGTCTGATCTTCGTGTGAAAGAGGGCCGCAGCTTCCCTGTGCTCCTCTTCCTCCGTAAAATGATCCAGTATCTTCGCCGGATTCAGCCCTCCATTCTCATGCTGCTGATAGAGCAGCTCCGCTACCGTCCGGTAGATCCCTTCTGTAAAATCATCGGGGCTTATGTATCTGCTGATCTTCCCATACAGCCTTTCGTCCTCGATCATCCAGGTGAGAAGCGCCTTCTGGGACATTAAGATACCGTCCTCTTTCGGTCTGGCGGCGCCTTCCGCCCGCTTTGGACGGCTCACAGGCCTTGCCATCCCCGCGCTCACCGCGGTCTTAGTGACCAGCTTCTCCAGACTCTCTCTGCTGATCTTATACGCAGAGGACACGGCTTCTATATAATTATTCCTCTCCAGCTCATCCTCAAACCCAAGCAGACGCCTTGCGGTCTCCCGGAAAAATTCAGTTTTTCCTTCCGGGGATGCCATATCATAATCACGTTCCAGCATTTCCAGACCGAACATAAAACCGTTTCTCGCGTTCTGGATCCGTTTTTCATATTCCTCCGCACCCAGATTTTTGATAAATTCATCCGGGTCCTTATAGGGGGCCATACGGACCACTTTCGCTGATATCCCCGCTTCCCTCAATATGGGGACAGCCCGCAGCGCGGCGCGGGTGCCCGCGTCATCACTGTCATAGGTCAGATACACTTCCTGCACATATCTCTTGATCAGCGATGCGTGTCCGGGCGTCAGGGCAGTTCCCAGCGATGCCACCGCATTCGTAAAACCTGCCTGATGAAGCGAGATCACATCCATATACCCTTCGCATAAGAGGAAATACGGCTTCCTCGACGTCCTTGCCCGGTTCAGTCCATAGAGATTCCGGCTCTTGTCAAACACAGGCGTCTCAGGGGAATTTAAGTATTTCGGTTTGGCGTCTCCCATGACGCGTCCCCCGAAACCTATCACCCGGCTGTTCACGTCCATGATCGGAAATATGACCCTGTTCCAGAACTTATCGTAAACGCCCTGCCGCTCATCTGTATTTACCAGCCCCGCCTGACGGATCAATTCCTCGCTGTATCCCTTTTCTCGCAGGTATTTGTACAGGTTGTCACTGTATTTGTTGGAATAGCCCAGGCCAAATGCCGTGATCGTCTCATCTGACAGTCCTCTGTCCTTCAAATATGTATAACCCTGAGTCCCTCTCTCAGATTTGAGCTGTGCGTAGAAGTACTTCGCAGCAGTCTTGTTCACCTCAAGAATGGATGTTTTCAGATCCGCTTTTGCCTTTGCCTCTTTCGAGTATTCCATCTCAGGAAGTTCAACTCCCGCCCGGTCAGCCAGGAATTTTACCGCTTCCACGAAAGAGAAATTCTCATATTCCATCAGGAATGTATATACATTTCCGCCTGCCCCGCAGCCAAAACAGTAATACATCTGCTTCTGTCTGCTCACAGAGAAGGATGGCGATTTCTCATTGTGGAACGGACACAGCCCGAAATAAGAACTGCCCTTCTTCTGCAGCCGGACATAACCGGATATCACATCTACTACATCATTTCTTGCCCTTACCTCTTCGATCAGCTCATCAGAATAGTACATGCCTGCCCTCCATAAAGAATACCCTATATTATATATTCGACAAAAGTTTTTACTTTCCTTTATTTTTTTAAATTTTTCATTGTTTCAGATCTTCCATGCCTCCGGCACAAAATAATCCTGGAACTTCTTCACCGCATAAGGATCCGTCATCCCCGCAATATAATCGCAGATAACCTGTTCCCGGCTGCTGTCTGAATTTTCCAGGGCATTCTT
>DWYM01000095.1 GCA_019118665.1 Candidatus Mediterraneibacter intestinipullorum | reverse complement strand
TATTTACGGACGTTAAGTCCTGGAAAGGGGAGGCCAGACCTATTGCCATACTCATTCTAACAGCTTAAGCAACGAGATGGGTAATTCCTTACTGGCTGTAAGGGGTATTAACCATAAATATATTGTAGTAGAAAAGAGGATTTCGTGTGAGACAAAAACCAGAAGCTGTTTCTACCGCCGCATTGATTGTTATCAATATCGCAGTATTTTTTTTCTTATCTTTGTTTGGAGATACGGAAGATGCTGCATTTATGTTCCAGCATGGAGCAATGTATGAACCCACAGTGACACAGGGACATGAGTTTTACCGCATATTTACCAGTATGTTCCTGCATTTTGGCATCAGTCATCTGGTCAACAATATGGTCCTGCTCGGGGCGCTCGGCTGGAATCTGGAACTGGAGATCGGGAAAATACGGCTTCTGATCATCTATCTGATCGGCGGGATAGGAGGCAATCTCCTTTCTCTATATAGGGGAATAGCGACGGAAACATACGCCGTGTCCGCAGGAGCTTCGGGCGCGATATTCGGGCTTATGGGAGCGCTGTTCTATGTAGTGGCCGCAAACAGAGGAAGGCTTGGCAGACTATCCGGCAGAGGGATGCTGGTCATGGTCATGCTCAGCCTGTACTTCGGACTGACCAGCAGGGGTGTGGATAACTGGGCGCACATAGGCGGACTGATCAGTGGATTTGTCATGGCAGTCATCCTTTACCGCGGAAAGAATGCCGATGGTCCGTATATCAGACCGGAAGTGTGACCGTAAAGACAGTGCCTGTTTCAGGGGCGGACTCCACGTTTATGCTGCCGCCATGCGCTTCTATGATCTGCCTGGATGACGAAAGTCCAAGACCGGTGCCGTTTTCTTTATAGGTCACAAAGGGATCGAATATCGTGTCTATGATGTCTGCCGGGATACCGCAGCCATTGTCCTGGCAGCGGATGATCACCGTGTCTTTCTGCCGTTCGGCAGAAAGCGAGATACGCCCATCCTTGCCGACAGCTTCTCTCGCGTTGCGGAGCAGATTGAGCAGCACTTCTTCAAGCTTGATCTTATCCCCGGTAAAATCGCCCATACCGGGTACGACCCGGGAAGTAAATTCGATATCCGAGCCATCCGCGTCAAGAGAGATGGCAAAGGAGACAGCAACATTTTTGATGAGCTGCTCGATAGAAAATACAGAATGATGGAGCGTTGAACTGTTATTGAAAGAAGACAGATCATTTAACAGGCTGCACATGAACTGTATATCTTCCATGGTCTGTTCCCAGTTGTTAAATTCTTTGACCTCAGGGTGCTGTTTCTCTATGATCTGGAGAGAGGAAGATACGAGGGTCAGTGGATTTCGTATTTCATGCGCGATCATGGATACGGTAGTATGATGGTTTTCAAGAAGCTGTGAAATGATCTGTTTGGCGTCCTTATTTTCTTCCATAAGACGGTTCATTTTATTGATATCAATGTTAGTGAACACAGGGAATTCCTCGCTTTCTGTCACGATCCGGAGGTCGGTCATTTATTACTATTTAGTCTAGCATGTCATCTCCTGGTGTTCAACAGAATCATTGCGACACCTTTCGACAGGAAGGGTGGGAAAGAGGCAATAAAGAGAGCTCCCCGGATAAAGATCAGTACTCAGATAAATTTCTTCTCTTTTTCCAGAAAATGGGATATACTACTATCAGAAATATTCTGTTGAAAAGAGGGAGAACAAATGAAAGAGAAAGACTGTATTTTCTGTAAGATCGCGGCAGGTGAGATTCCTTCCGCAACACTTTATGAGGATGAGGATTTCCGTGTGATCCTCGATCTGGGCCCCGCGTCAAAAGGACATGCCCTGATCATTCCAAAGGAACATTACAGAAATCTGTATGACATCGATGAAGCTGTCGCCGGAAAAGCGATGGTTCTGGCAAAGAAGATGATTACGAAGATGACAGAGGTACTCGGCTGCGATGGATATAATATCGTGCAAAATAATGAAAAGTGTGCAGGCCAGACAGTATTTCACTTCCATATGCACATGATTCCCAGATACAAAGGGGACAAAGTCGGGCTCGGCTGGCATATGGGAGAACTCACGGATGCAGATAGAAACGAAATATTGGATAAAATGAAATAGACCGGAGAAATTATGTTTACAGGTAATCGTGAATTTAACGAGATTTATGAGAAGTATAAGAATCTCGTCCTGAAAGTGGCATACATTTATTCAGGCAACAATTACGATGTGGCAGAAGACATAACTCAGGATACATTTCTCAAACTGTACACAGGATTTGAAGATTTCAAAAGAGAAAAGACAGCTTCATGGTTATATACGGTCGCCAAGAATGCAGCGATAAATTACAGAAAGAAAAATGAGGGCATGGTATCAATTGATGATGAAGACAACGGTCTGAATAACACGCTGTCCACGGAAAGTATAGAAGACAGTTATTTGGAGCGGGAGCATGCAGCAGATACGGAAGAACTTCATGACCGTATACTTTCAGATCTGATGGAGAAAAATCCAAGATGGCACGATGCGGTGTTGTTATCCTATTACATGGATATCCCTCAGGAAAGAGTAGCTGAAATGATGGGTGTCCGGCTGGGCGTCCTTTACAGTATCCTGCACAGGGCGAAGGTCTGGATACGGAAAACCTATGGCGTGGAATATGAAGAGATGAACCGGAGAGAATAAATCGGGAAGAACAGACCGTAAAAAATGAACAGACATCCTGAGGACGCCTGTTCAAGGAAAGAAATTTCTATTTTGCGGAAGCAGCCTCCTCGATAAGGGAGATGATCGTACGAATGGAGTCCTGCTGTCCCGAGCTTCTCATGGCATCAATGAAGGTCCCACGATTTTCGTAGAGTGAATGGACTGCCGCTACCAGGGTCTCCCCGGAGAGCGCTTCTTCTTCGAGGACCATGCTGAAGCCCTGACGCTCAAAGGAACGAGCATTCAGTATCTGGTCGCCCCGGCTTGCCTTTGCGGAGAGAGGGATGAGAAGATTTGGTTTTCTGAGGGCCAGCAGCTCGCAGATCGCATTTGCTCCTGCCCTGGAGATGACGATATCAGCAAGGGCAAAAATATCCCGGAGCTCATTTTTGATATATTCAAACTGGCAGTAACCTTTTGTATCCTTCAGAGAGTCGTCGGTCTTGCCTTTTCCGCACAGATGGATGATTTGAAAATCCTCCAGAAGCTCAGGCAGACTCTGGCGCACGGCATTGTTGACAACAACAGATCCAAGGCTTCCGCCGATCACAAGAATAACAGGCTTATCCGCTGTGAATCCGCACAGATCCAGGGCAGCGATCTTGTTTCCTGAGAGAAGCTCCTGACGGATGGGGGACCCTGTGAGAACAGCTTTTCCTTCGGGAAGAGAGTCCAGTGTCTCAGGGAAATTGCAGCATACCTTTGACGCAGAAGGAATCGCGATCTTATTCGCAAGTCCGGGAGTCATATCGGATTCATGGATGATGACCGGAACCTTGCACCGCTTTCCTGCGAGGACGACAGGTACAGACACAAAACCGCCTTTTGAGAAGATTACATCAGGCTTTAATTCTTTGATCAGTTTACGAGCTTCTCCGAAGCCTTTGACCACACGGAATGGGTCTGTAAAATTCTGTACGCTGAAATAGCGGCGCAGTTTGCCCGAAGATATCCCATGATATGGAATGCCAAAAGGCTCGATAAGATCCTTTTCAATGCCATTGTAAGAACCGATATATTGAATGTCATACCCCAGCTCTCTGAGTCCGGGGATCAGGGCGATATTAGGAGTGACATGTCCGGCGGTGCCGCCGCCGGTGAGGATGATTCGTTTCATATAGTAACCTCCAGAAAATGTAGTAATGCACGGCTAAAGCTAATTTCATCTTAACCTTATTTGATGAAATGTCAAGGAAAAATATAGGACAGAAAAAAGGTGCAGAGAATGAAAGATCTTAAAAAATTATCACTGAAAGAAGAAGTCGACAGAGAGGCTGAACGGCTGGAAAAAGAAGTCAAGGACAGGAGAGACCTTGATGATATTACTGTGTCCGAAAAGATGGAAACTTCTCTCTTTAATAAAATACAGGACTATGAATATGACAAGCGGTCAAAGAAGGTATATCGCAAAAAGAAAAAGCGCTATGTCGTCATGGCGCTTGCGGCTGTGTTTATCCTTGCATTTGGGAGTGTGATGACAAGTGTGGGAAGTAAGTCATACTGGAAAGTGCTGTGGGACAGGATTGCGGGGGATGAGAGAGCTTCCCATATTGATGTAGAGCAAATGGAGTCACAGGAAACTCAGGATGTAGATGAGATACAGGTTTACAAAGAAATATGGAATGAACTGGGGATATCGACTGTTAGAATGGCATATATGCCTCCAAAAACATATTTGAGGGAATATGAATTAGATAAGGAACAGAGAAAGGCAACTCTGTTATATGACTGTAATGGCCATGTCATCCGATATATGATGTATATGAATGACGAAGATTCCTCCCTTGGCCAGATAAAAACAGATAAATTAATCAATGAATATCAAGTGGAAACAATGAAGGGGGTCAATGTAGAAGTTAAAGAATATGATGTGGCAGACTCAGAAAAGAATAGATATGTGGCAGAATTCGAATATACAGATTCACAGTATCAGATTATGGGGGTTATAGAAAAAGAGGAATTTGATAAAATAATAAAAAATATATTTTTTTATAAAAATGCGTAAGTTTTTTGTTGCTCGATTGTTTACTTAATATAGGAAACATATTTTAAGTGATTTTAAAAGAGGGCAAAAGATGAAAAAGCATATTTTATCAATTATAGGCAGCATGGCATTTTGTTGCGTGTTAACAACAACTTCTATAATCCAGGCGAATGCTTCGGAAACGAAAAGTAAGAAGGTAGATGGTTCTTATCTCACAACAGAAGACAGCTCAACAGGTTACACTACTAACAGTAAATCAAGAGGGATATATCTGATGACTGGCGACTGTACGATATCCAAGGCAGGGCGCGGTAGAGTATATGCATATGCATCAACTACGGCTAATTGGGAAGTTAACTATATGGCAACACTGGTATTTGTTGATCAATATCTTGAAGACATTGATGAATGGGGACAGGTAGCTTCCTGGGTAGAAGAAGTGGAAAACGATATTTATATGTCCACAGCGAAGACAGTATATGTTGAGGGTGGATACTATTACAGAGTAAGAGCGCATCACATTGCTGGTGATGCGTATCCCTATGAAGAGACAGCCTCTTTCACAAATGGTATATTAGTTAACTAATCCGCATATAATTTAATAACACCCTCCCTTAAGTCCTGAGAGCAGTCGCTGGTACACGCCACGGAAACTATAAAAAATCAGATTAAAGATTTGAGAAACCTGTTCCGAGAAACACCACAAATCAACGGCGCTACATATGGCGGCTGCTCTCAGGGCTTAAGGGAGATTTTTTCTTATATATTATAGCACTGTCCTTTCGAACAACGACATCTTATTTCTAATTATTAAACCCGATTATCCCATGTTCATGGGAAATTTTCAATCAAAAGCAACAGAAAACAGATTCTGGAACAATTAAAACAGATTCAGAAATAATGTTTTGCAGGGATTTAAGCTATGCCTTCCATACGCAGAAACGTTGTGTTAAAATAGGTATAAGAGCAAATTATAATGCTTCCCACCGTGGATATCTGCTTTAAAAATCTTATGGATAATCCTGATGTGAGAAAAGGATTTATCGCTGCATTGTTGAGGCGCGGTCCGGAAGAGATCAGTAAGACGATGCTTCTTCCCACCACATTAAAGAGGGGACATGGTGATGACAAGCTTGGGATAATGGATGTTCTGATTCTTCTTCAAGACGGAACGCAGATTGATATGGAGATGCAGGTGGCATACTTCGACTACTGGGATGCAAGGGCTCTCTTTTATTTGGGAAAGACATTTACTGGTCAGCTAAAAAAGGGGGACTCTTACGAGACACTGAAAAAATGTATTCATGTGAGCATTCTGGACTTTATTCATTTTACCGATGACGACGTGTGCTGCCGCAGGATCAGTTTCAGTGATGAAGAGACCGGCAAAAAGTATACCGATCTTATGGAAATCCAGATCCTTGAACTTAAAAAACTGACTCAAAAGATGCAGGGCGAGGACGATATTATTTCTTGGATGCGGTTTTTCGGCGGGAAGAGCAGAGAGGAGTTCGAAGATATGGCAAAGGCGAATGAATATATCGGAATCGCATATGAAGAACTGCAGAAGCTCAGCGCGGATGAATTAAAGCGTCTGGATTACGAGGCGAGAGAAAAAGCCGTAAGGGATTATAACACTCAGATGAGGAGTGCCCTGCGGCGAGGCGCCCGGGGTAAACTGAAAGAAATAATTAAGAAAAAGCTGGAAAAGGGAATGACAACAGCAGAGATTGAGGAAATCCTTGAAGAGGATGCAGATATGATCCAGGAATTAGCAGATGAAATCAGGAAAGAGAGCGCATCTCCTCGCCGGATGACAGGGGAAACAGCACTTGAAAACAGCAGATAGCAGATAAAAAGGCAGCGGGATTATTTCCCGACTGCCTCTTTTAATGCCTGTGCGAGCTGGTCAGGGCAGGAAGTTCCCTTGACTCCGCACTTGATTCCCTCGATACGAGAAATCGCCTCATTCACATCCATGCCTTCGATCAGGCGGGAGATTCCCTGTAAGTTTCCGTTGCACCCGCCGCGAAAAGATACATTAGTTACTTTATTGTCTGTGATGTCAAAACTGATCTGCTGCGAACAGACGCCTTTTGGTCTGTAGTCCATGGTCACATACCTCCTTATCAGAGAGCATTATATCAGATCAGGAGAAAAAAGACAAATATCCAGGATGACAGCATGTTATTGATCAGGGGATTTCTTAAAAATTTTTCCGCCACAGTTCGTTCAGATACGCGGGAATATGACATTTTCAAAAACAGGGAAGCTCGGGTCTGTTCTGAAGGACGCCTCATGGATCCGATGGCTCTCCGGGAAGGTTTTCCAGGTTGATATCAGCTTAATATCAGCATCTTAAGAGCAAAACAGCAAGTCTCTGAATCCCCATGCATGCGGGGCTTCGCGTGTAGAAATATGTAGAACGGTTTTTGCGGACAATCCGGGAAGGATGGTCTATAATGTCCACAAACACAAGTCGAACTGCCGCAGGGCAGAAGTATTGTGGACATCAAATAAACAGGAGGGTTTGCTATGTTAGAAGGATTGGCGGCAGATACCCGTGTCATTATCTATCTGATGGCGGGGATCGGAGTGCTGGGGGTTCTGGCGAAGATCATCAACCAGCTTACATTGTTCGGGCTGGTCAGAGCGGCAGGAAATATGCCGAAGAGTACACACCGACTGATAAAGCTCGTGAGAGCAAAATACGAACATGCGTGCATGATCCATGATTCTGTGGAAAATATCGACGCGTTTGTGGAGAAATACATATATGAATACAGAGGATTTCTGTTCCGCATCCATACATGGAGACAGATCGAGGTGTTGTCTGTATGGTTTGCGGGGATATTGGCAGCGCTGGGAGCGTCAGCGCACTACTTTTCGTTCGGACTTACCGAGACAGTTTATCAATATATTGCGGCAGGCATTGCGGAGATGGTGTTCCTCTCTGTCATCATGCGGCTGTCCGACGAACCATATAAGATCAACGCTGTGAAAATGTATATGGTAGATTATCTGGAAAACATCTGTGCATTCCGCCTGAAAAGACAAAATCAGCGGGAGAGGGAGTCCATAGATGTGATCGCTTCTGAAAATGAGGGAAAAAGCAGGTTTCAGCCTGTGGCGTCCGCGAAATCTGATGCAAAGCGAGGGAATGCCTCTCGTGAGCTGAGGGAAGACCTGACCGGGGAAGCTCAGGGCACAGTGGTGTCACACACATCACAGGCGGCTCAGACAGCGGACGCATCAAGGGCAGGATCAGACCGCTTGCGTGCTGCAGAGGCAAGGAGAGAGATCCAGGCCAATGGAGACACCGGGACGGCAGCAAAGGGAAAACGAGAGGAAGGCCTTCCCATCAATATCGAAGGAGAGCCCAGGGCGGCTGAGAGCGGGAGTGCAGCCGGTCAGGCGCCGCGGGGAGCTGCTGCAGAGAACGGCACTGACAACGACAGGACGGCTCTGAGGGAGGAAGCGATCCGGCAGATATTAGAAGAATTTCTTGCATAAGCCGCAGATCCGGAACCTTTCCGGCAGCAGTTCTGAGACCTCTGTATTTATAGGCTCTGAGAACTCTGTGTTTGTAGGCTCTGAGAACTCTGTATTTTACTTGAATAAGAAATGCACTTTTGGTAAAATGTGCATAGAGTCTCGTATGCGGCCGGACAAACGGCGCCGGACTTCAAATGATGACAAGTGATATCAGAGAGGAAGGATCATAATGAGCAAAGTAACATTTGACTATTCAAAAGCATGTGGTTTTGTGCAGGAGCATGAGATGCAGTATATGAGCGAGCTTGCCGCTCAGGCAAAGGACAAGCTGCTGGCAAAGACCGGAGCGGGGAATGATTTTCTGGGATGGATCGACCTTCCGGTAGATTATGACAAAGAGGAGTTCGCGCGTATCAAGAAAGCGGCTGAAAAGATCCGTCAGGACTCAGAAGTCCTGCTGGTGATCGGTATAGGCGGTTCTTACCTTGGAGCGAGGGCTGCCATTGAGTTCCTTGGGCACTCTTTTGCGAATGTGGTGTCAAAGGATCTCCGGAAAGCCCCGGAGATCTATTATGTAGGAAACAGCATCAGCAGCACCTATATCAAAGACCTGATCGACGTGGTGGGAGACCGTGATTTCTCTATCAACATGATCTCCAAGTCCGGAACGACCACAGAGCCCGCTATCGCTTTCCGCGTATTCAAGGAGATGTTGGAGAAGAAGTACGGCAAAGAGGAAGCTGCGAAAAGGATTTATGCGACCACGGACAAAGCGCGGGGAGCGCTTAAGAACCTGGCTACAGAGGAAGGTTACGAATCATTTGTCGTACCGGACGATGTGGGAGGCCGTTTCTCAGTTCTCACGGCAGTAGGCCTTCTCCCGATTGCGGTCAGCGGTGCGGATATCGACAAACTGATGGAGGGCGCGGCAGCAGGAAGAAAAGCAGCGCTTGAGAATGACTTCACAGACAACGACGCAATGCAGTATGCAGCGATCCGGAACATCTTTCTCCGCAAGGGCAAGACAGTGGAAGTGCTGGCAAACTATGAGCCGAGCCTTCATTATGTGTCTGAGTGGTGGAAACAGCTCTACGGTGAGAGCGAGGGCAAGGACCAGAAGGGTATCTTCCCGGCATCTGTAGACCTGACCACAGACCTTCACTCCATGGGTCAGTTCATCCAGGACGGAAACAGAATCCTGTTCGAGACTGTTCTCAATGTAGAAAAGTCCAGGGAAGAGATCGTCATCAATGAAGAGCCGGTAGATCTGGACGGACTGAACTATCTTGCGGGAAAGAATGTTGACTTTATCAATAAGAGCGCAATGAATGGAACAATCCTTGCACACACTGACGGCAATGTTCCGAATCTGATCGTGAAAATCCCGGAGCAGAATGAGTTCTACCTGGGACAGCTGTTCTATTTCTTTGAGTTCGCATGCGGCGTGAGCGGATATTTACTCGGCGTCAATCCGTTCAACCAGCCGGGTGTTGAGAGCTATAAGAAGAACATGTTTGCCCTGCTCGGAAAACCGGGATATGAAGAGGAAAGAGAAGCTCTTCTTAAAAGACTGTAATTATATATGTAATGTAGCCTTGGCATACGATACGGCATCACAGACGGTATTTGTCTGTGGTGCTGTATTTTTTTGCCCCAAATATTGTGAGGACTTCTGTTTTTCTTCTTTGAATCGGGGATAATATATCAAAAAGAGAAAAACAGGAGGTACTATATATGGAAGAAAGCGTAAAACAGTACATCGCATATTTAGAACAGGAAGAAAAGAGCGAGGCGACACGGCGGCAGTACAAAAGGGATATCCTTCACTTTTTAGGTTTTGCCGGGGGACAGGAGCTCACAAGGGAGCTGGTGCTCCGGTACAAAGAGGAGCTGCAGACGAAGCACCGCGCCAGTAGTACTAACGTCAAGCTGGCGGCGTTAAACGGATTTTTTACATTCCTGGGACGAGACGACCTGCGGGTGAAGCGGCTGCGAGTGCAGAAACGGCCTTTCCTTCCCCGGGAAAAGGAGCTAACCAAAGCAGAATACTACCGGCTGCTGGAAGCGGCAAAGCACAGGAAGAACGAAAAACTCCGGCTGCTTCTGGAGACCATCTGCGGCACAGGCATCCGGGTGTCAGAGCTGAAGTATATCACCGCCGAAGCAGTTTATCAGGGAGAGGCGGTCATCCGTCTCAAGGGGAAGATACGCATCGTCCTTATTTCTGGAAAGTTAAAAAAAGCACTCAAAAAATATCTAAAAAAACGAAAAATTCTGTCCGGTTCGGTGTTCATCACGAAAAACGGAAACCCGTTGGACCGGTCAAATATCTGGAAGATGATGAAAGCCCTGTGCAAAGACGCGGGCGTAGCCAGTCAGAAAGTATTCCCACATAACCTGCGTCATCTGTTTGCCCGATGCTTTTACAGGCTCGATAAAGATATAGCAAGGCTGGCGGACATCTTAGGACACAGCAGCATCAACACCACGAGGTTATATGTCATGTCTTCGGATTATGAACCCCGGAAACGTATGGACGCCCTGGGCCTGGTGATATGAGGGGAGAATAAAAAAACCACATAACGGAAGTTATGTGGTGTCTATGCCATCCGATCAGCTCATGGGCATGTATAAGTTCTATTTATAAAGATAAAAAATTGCAGAAAAAGGAAATCCTTGTCTGTTTTTATTACAAAAAACGGAAAAGGATCACTTTTTGTTGCCAATTTCGACAAAATCAAAAAAATTTAATTTATCTCTTGCCAAAATAAGTCGACTCACATATAATGTAATTAACAATTATCTATGTAGATCATCCATTCGGTGTACCACATAACTTCCGTTATGTGGTGCCGGCCGGATGAGCGCCGCGTGGGCAATTGTGTTTTTCATAAGATCGAGTGATACCTGATAAGTTGGATATGGTTAAAGGTATCAGATTGTGGAATGAAATATTCTAAATTCTTGTAGAGAGGAAAATGACTATGCAGCTGAAAGTAACGACGGATTATGCCGTCCGTACTCTGATGTATCTGGCAAGGCATAAGGGGATTGTGCCCATCGCCGAGATCGCGGAAGCGATGAAGATACCGGAAAAATATTTAAACCGGCTGGGACTTGCGCTCCGTGACGAAGGTCTGATCGTTACTCATAGGGGAAAGAACGGCGGCTACAGTCTTGGCAGGCCGCCGGAGCGCATACGGCTCTATGACGTGGTGGCGCTGGTGGAAGGTACTGTGGCCCTTAAC
>DWYM01000094.1 GCA_019118665.1 Candidatus Mediterraneibacter intestinipullorum | reverse complement strand
GCGTGGATGCCCCTGCTGTAATACCTACTGTTTCCACTGACCCTAATTGATTCAAATTCAAATCGTCAAGTGTCTGAATATAGTACGTATTGTTACATGCCTTTTGGCAAATTTCAAATAACTTTTGGGTATTGGAACTATGTTTGTCGCCAATCACTATCATAGCATCCACCGACTCCGCGATGCTCTGCGCCTCTGTCTGGCGTTCCTTCGTAGCATTGCAGATTGTATTTAAAACAATTACATCATAACTCTTTTTCTTGATAATTTCAACTAAATCTTTAAATTTATTGTAATTAAATGTCGTCTGTGAGACTACACATATTTTCTCTGTTTGACCGAATTCGATGCCGGCTGCCGCTTCCGCGTCATGAACAACACTCACCTTTTCTCCTGCCCATCCCCGGATGCCCTGTACCTCGGGATGATCCGGGTTCCCAATGATAACGATATGGGCTCCTGCAGCGCTTTCTCTGCTGACAATATTATGGATCTTTTTTACAAAAGGACAGGTGGCGTCAACGATACGGATGCCTTTGTTTTCCAGTTTGTCATAAATCCTCTTCTCCACGCCGTGAGAACGGATGATGACCGTACCTTCCGTAAGGCTGTCAAGCTCTTCCTCCGAGCGGATCACAACGATGCCTTTGCTCTCCATATCTTTTACAACTTCTTCATTGTGAATGATCGGACCATAAGTATAGATCGGCCCCTCGCCGCACCTGACCTGCTCATAGACAGTGTCCACCGCGCGCTTCACTCCGAAACAAAATCCAGCCGTCTTTGCCTTTATCATTTTCATTTGTTAAAAACTCCTTTACTTACAGCAAGAACAGATCGTATCCACCACTTCCTGTATCGTCATATCCGAGCTGTCCACAAGCACTGCATCCTCAGCCTGTTTCAGCGGCGCGATCTCTCTTGTCATATCACGCTCATCCCGCTCCCGGATATCATGGGCAATGGATCCCAGATCACAGTCCTCACCTTTTTCTCTCAGTTCATCAAACCTGCGCTTTGCCCGCGTTTCCACGCTTGCAGTAAGATATATCTTTACATCCGCATCCGGCAGGATGTTGGTCCCGATATCCCGACCGTCCATGATGACGTCCTGCTCACGCGCAAGAGAACGCTGAAGTTCGAGCAGCTTCTCTCTTACGGCAGGGATGGCCGATGTCTTTGACGCCATATTCCCCACTTCTTCTGTGCGGAGAAGAGAGGTCACATTCTCGCCGTTCAGATAGATCTGCTGCGCCCCATTTTCATATCCGATCGTCACCTCGGCGTCTTTGCACGCTTCCGCCACCGCGTCTTTATCATCCGGGCTGATCTTCTTATTCAGAAAATGGATGGCAAGCCCTCTGTACATTGCTCCTGTATCTACATATATATAGCCCTTTTCCCTGGCGACCAGCTTCGCGATCGTGCTCTTTCCCGCTCCGGCAGGTCCATCGATTGCTACATTATAACCCATGGTGTCCTCCTCATGTCAAAACTAATCTTAGTATACCCCGAGACCCGGAGATAAACAAGTGATTTCTGGTGTTTGAGCTGTCCCAGTTACTAGCGTTTGAGCCGCTTCAGCCGTTCTTTTTCTTCCTTGCTTACCCGGTACGATTCACGGATCTTCTGTATGGCTTTGTTATGCGTAAAATCATCCATACGATCCTTCTCGAGGAGCGCCCTTGTCTTCTCCGGATATTTCACATAACATACCTGCAGCGTCCACGCCACGCCCATTTTCGTATAATAACCATCAGACCGGATCTCATTACAGATATCCAGGATCTCATCAATGTGGGCGTCGTCTACAAAATGGGACATCATGGCAACGATCATGAACCGGAGTTCAAATTCTTCTTTGCTGCCCCTGTATGTTTTCAGATAACTGAACCAGTAATCAGCCTCTTTCTTCATGAACTTATAGCTGTTCACGCAGCTGTCGCATACCGCCCAGTTTTGGATTTTCGGGACGAATTCGTCCAGGTATTTCCGTCTCTCCTCACGCTCCATCTTTGCATATGCGATCACAAGCCCCTGGAGCATGATCTCCTCATGGATCGAATCTGCCGTGATCTTCTCCCTGGCTTCCTCGAGATAGCTCCGGAAATCCTCCTTTGCAAGCTCCTTTGCGAATTTTCTCATTGCGGGAAGCCGGACGCCTATGACACGCTCCACTCCCGGAAGGAGCTTTCTGTTAAACTCTTTGTAATCCTCTTCCGCAAGCCCATACAGCTTTTCTCTGATCTCGTCTGTCATCTCTCCTCCTGAAAAGGCCTCCTGCCTGTTTCCAGACCGGAAGCCTTTTCTTATCGCTTATTTATTCATATCTGATCCTTCACATCCGGCCTTCTCCAAGTCTGCTCTATTTCTCCTTGCTCTTCAGATATTCATCGATGCCTCTTGCGCCGGCTTTACCCGCGCCCATGGCAAGGATGACCGTGGCCGCGCCTGTAACGGCGTCTCCGCCCGCGAACACCCCTTCCTTTGAGGTCTGGCCGTTTTCTTCGTCCGCAATAATGCATTTCCTGCGGTTTGTCTCCAGCCCGCTTGTGGTGGAAGAAATAAGCGGATTCGGTGATGTTCCGAGGGACATGATCACTGTGTCCACCTCGATATCATACTCTGAGCTCGGTATCTCGACCGGACGTCTTCTCCCGGACGCATCCGGCTCGCCCAGTTCCATCCTGATCACAGTCATGCTGGTAATATTGCCGTTCTCATCCACATTGATCTTTTTGGGATTTGTGAGGAGGTCAAAGACCACGCCTTCTTCTTTCGCGTGGTGGATCTCTTCTACTCTTGCAGGCAGTTCCGCCTCGCTCCTCCTGTACACGATATGTACTTCAGCGCCGAGACGGAGCGCGGTCCTGGCCGCATCCATGGCCACGTTTCCTCCGCCGATAACTGCAACCTTCTTTCCCGCCGCGATCGGAGTGTCATAGGAATCGTCAAACGCTTTCATGAGGTTGCTTCTTGTCAGATATTCATTTGCGGAGAACACTTCATTCGCGTTCTCACCCGGGATGCCCATAAACATCGGAAGTCCAGCGCCGGAACCGATGAAGACAGCCTCAAAGCCTTCCTCTTCCATGAGCTGGTCAATTGTCGTAGACTTGCCGATCACCACGTTCGTCTCAAATTTTACACCGAGTTCTTTTACCTTCTCCAGCTCTTTTGCGACGATTTTCTGCTTGGGCAGACGGAATTCCGGGATACCGTACACGAGTACGCCGCCGAGTTCATGGAGCGCCTCAAATACCGTCACATCATATCCCAATTTCGCGAGGTCGCCCGCACAGGTCAGACCTGCCGGACCAGAACCGATGACAGCCACTTTATGACCGTTCTTAGTCTCTGCGACTACCGGTTTGATGTCATGCTCAAGAGCATAGTCCGCCACAAATCTTTCCAGCTTGCCAATGGATACCGGCTCCCCTTTGATGCCGCGGATGCATTTTCCCTCACACTGAGATTCCTGCGGGCATACGCGTCCGCAGATCGCCGGGAGCGCGCTTGATCTTCCGATCACCTTGTATGCTTCTTCTATATTTCCTTCTTTTACTTCCTGGATAAACGCCGGGATATCAATAGATACCGGGCAGCCCTGGATACATTTCGCATTTCTGCAGTCTAAGCATCTCGTCGCCTCGTCCATCGCTTCTTCCAGAGTATAGCCAAGGCAGACTTCATCAAAGTTTGTTGCGCGTACTTTCGGATCCTGCTCCTTCACAGGCACTTTCTTCAACATATCAGCCATTATTCGTCACCTCCGCACTGTCCGCATCCGCCGTTATGTGTATCGCCTTCCTGAAGTCTGAGCATGGCACGTCCCTCTGTTGTCCTGTACATCTGGCTCCTCTTCATCGCCTGGTCAAAGTCCACAAGATGCCCGTCAAATTCCGGTCCGTCCACGCAGGCGAACTTGATCTCATCGCCCACCTGGAGGCGGCAGGCTCCGCACATTCCAGTTCCGTCTACCATGATGGGGTTCATGCTGACGATGGTAGGTATCTCGAGCTTCTTCGTCAACAGGCAGACAAATTTCATCATGATCATCGGTCCGATGGCAATACAGACGTCATATTTGTTCCCATTATTTACAAGTTCTTCCACCATTGTGGTGACCATTCCGGCATGTCCATATGTACCGTCATCCGTACACGGATAATAGTTGCCCGCGACTGCTTTCATCTCATCTTCGAGTATCAGCATATCTTTTGTCTTTGATCCCACTATCACATCCACGTCAACGCCCCTCTCATGCAGCCATTTCACCTGGGGATATACCGGAGCCGCGCCGAGACCGCCCGCCACAAACAACATCTTCTTTTTTTTCAGCGTCTCTACATCCTCATGGACAAACTCTGACTCGCATCCGAGAGGTCCGGTGAAATCGCGAAAATAATCCCCTTTCTTCAGAGTTCCCATCCTGGTCGTAGAAGCGCCCACTTCCTGAACAACGATCGTGATCGTCCCTGCCTCTCTGTCATAGTCACAGATCGTGAGGGGAATACGTTCGCCTTTTTCATCCATTTTCACAATAACAAACTGGCCGGGCTGGCAATGCTGTGCCACTCGCGGGGCATACACATCCATCAGAAAAATCCTATCCGCCAGTTTTTCCGCCTTCATTATCTGGTACATGGTCTTCCTCCTCGTCAAAATCACTCTTTCACTATAATACGCTAAATTATGCGGGTTGGCAAGAAAAAGATAAGGCAGACACTATCCAAAACAGGTCTGCCCATATCATCCTCATTGATTTCTCCGTCATTCTGTCATTGTGATATAATTCCTCGTGGTCACTTCTGTTAATTTTCCGTTATTATTGTTCACCAGAACAGCCATAAAGATTGTCTGCGTATTTTCCGGCATTGTGACCGGTCCGGTATACTGAGTCGAAGATGTGGTCGGTGTCGTACCGTCCATGGTATAATACGCTGTGTATCCCTCGGGAACAGTGATCGTGATCTGTTCCGACTGGCTGTACTGCCCGGTTGACGGTGTGACAGCCGGCGCGTCCACGATCGGGAATTCGATCGTATACCTGCCCGATGTGATCACACTCGGTATCCCTCTGCTGTTCATTGCCACCGCACGGATTTCTGTCGCGCCTTCATTCTGGAGCAGAACAGGCTCTGTATATTTCGTTCCGGTCTCTGCCGTCGGATCTGTACCATCCAGTGTGTAGTAGATATCGCCACCGGTATCCGAAGTGATCGTAATCTCCTGCACTTCGCTGTATGTCCCCTCTTTGGGACTGAACTGAGGCGCCGACGAAATATAATCTGACACGGCATTCAGCACCGTCTCGTCTTCACAGTTCTGAAGCAGGACCGCGATTTTTTCAGGCTGCTCGGTATCCATATAAAAATCGATCGCCGCCTGATACAACCTCTCATTGGTCGGCTGCGTTTCAATCGCGCTGAGGTATACATCTTCAGCCCCATCCAGATCCTCCTGGTCAATATAGACTTCAGCGTGGCCGACATAAGCCTCCACCCTGGATCTGTCTTTTACAATGGCACGGTCGAAATATCTTGCCGCAGCAGTGTAATCGCGGGTCTGGATCGCATTATATCCCTTTCTGATCATTCCTGTATAAGAGTTCTGGTATACGACCACGATCCCGGCTATGATAAGGGCCAGAACAGCGAACATGGTAATCAGGAGATTTCTTCTCTTGCGTTTTGCCGCCTCCAGCCGTTTCTGCTGGCGCTGGCGTTTCAGTTCGCCTGTATTCTGACGAGAACGTCTCAGTTCATCCGTGCTTTGCCTCTGACGCTGAGAGTTCCCCGCGCTTTGGCGCTGACTGCGCATCTCATCTGTGTTCCGCCTGCTCCCGTCTGTTCCCTGCTTCTCCGCCCCACTCCTGAGGTCTCTGCGAATACGGTCCATCTCATCCTGACGGAGCACGCGTGTCGCGTTTACATTCTGGTCGCTGCTTCCTCTTCTGTATCTTCTGATATCCTCTGTCTGTATCTGCCGCGTAGCGCCCTCCACAGACCCTCTTACCTCCCTCGCCAGGACGTCATCCAGAGGGTTGTAATCCGGCACGATCTGCACTTCAGCGCCGCATTCGGGGCAGACCACCAGATCATCGGGGAAGTTTGCTCCGCAATGTCTGCATATCATGGTCTTTCCTCCTGGGTGCGAATTGTCTCTACGCAATTATCCATCAGCATGGCGATCGTCATGGGGCCTACCCCGCCGGGCACGGGAGTGATCGCTGATGCGACAGATCCCACGCCTGTAAAATCAACATCTCCGCACAGGTGGTTCTGTGCATCCCTGTGCATCCCCACATCGATGACGACCGCTCCGTCTTTTATATATTCTTTCGTGATAAACCGGTCTTTTCCCATGGCGACGATCAGGATATCCGCCCGCCGCGTGATCTCTTTCAGATTCTTTGTCCGGGAATGAGCCACAGTTACAGTGCCGTTCTCTCTTAAAAGAAGCGCAGCCATCGGTTTTCCCACGATGTTGCTCCTGCCGACGATCACGCATTCTCTGCCTTCTATCGTGATCCCTGACCGTTTCAGGAGCTGTATGATCCCTGACGGCGTACAGGAGAGAAAGCCTTTCTCACCGATCCAGAGGCGTCCCACACTGACCGGATGGAACCCATCCACATCTTTATCAGGTGATATGGTCCTTATGATCTTATCCTCATCAATATGAGAAGGGAGCGGAAGCTGCACCAGGATACCGTTCACACTGTCATCGCCGTTCAGTTCCTTAACAAGGCCGACAAGCGCATCTTCGGTCGTCTCCTCCGGAAGCTCATACGCCCTGGACTCGATCCCGATATAGGCGCATGCCTTCTTTTTATTATTTACATAGACAGACGAAGCAGGGTCATTCCCCACCTGTATGACCGCAAGGCAGGCATGTCTGCCCTTTGCCGCCAGTTCCGTCACTTCTGCTTTCAATTCATCCTTGATCTGCTGCGAGATCTTTTTTCCATCGATTATCTGTGGCATCTATATCTCCCCTTTATCATTTAAAACAGTCCTGTGATTTTTCCGTCGTCCGTAACATCAATCCCGTTTGCAGCCGGAACCTTCGGCAGTCCGGGCATTGTCATAATTGCTCCCGTAAGGGCGACAACAAATCCCGCGCCGGCGCTTACATACACCTCGCGGATATGGATGTCAAATCCTTCCGGTCTTCCCAGTTTCCCGGCGTCATCGGACAGAGAATACTGATTCTTTGCCATGCAGACCGGAACATTGCCAAAACCAAGAGATTCAATTTTGTCAATCTGTTTTTTGGCTGCCGGCTCATAAATCACGCCTCTTGCACCGTATATCTCTTTTGCGATCGTTTCGATCTTCTGCCGG
>DWYM01000093.1 GCA_019118665.1 Candidatus Mediterraneibacter intestinipullorum | reverse complement strand
CTCAAGCGGGGAACAGTGATCGATCTCAATGATGGTGTTATTGGAGAGCTTCTTATGCTTTGTCAGTTTCCGTTTCCTGTTTTCCTCAATGACCTTCCTGACTTTGTCCATTCCTTCGATCACAAACATATTCAGTGTGATTAGCCCTTCCTTTTCCAGGCGGCGCATGAACTGATAATTCAATTCGTCCAAAACTTCGCCTGTCAGTTTTTTCCCTTTAAAGTCATAAAAAGCGTCTCTCTGAGGTTTTTCTCCTTTGGTCAGCCGGATAAAAGCAAGGTCTCTCTGGCATAAGTCTACCATACGGTCAACAGCCCTGACCCCGCGCATATTTGCGTAGATAACAACAGCATACAACATGATTGGGTTATACCCGGTTCTTCCCTTATCTGAATAACAGGCCAGCAGGCCTGAAAAATCTAATCCCTCCATCACGTTTTTCAGGGTATAGACTGGATCGTCATTGGGTAAACACAATTCGAAGAAACTGAAGTTAATTTTCTGTTGCCCAATTTCAAAAAAGTCGTTATAATAATCTTGTTTTAGCATAGTTCCATTATAACATGGAACGGGGAGAAAGATGGTTGTCGTTAGCCATCTTTCTCTTTTTTATGGATAAATTTCGGGGGCAGACGTGACTCGCATGAGTCACGTCTGCCCCCGATTAAGACTATCTATTTCCCGACAGCCCCCTCTCTTTTTGTATGTGCGCCTTGCGGCGCACGTCTCTTAAGAGTGTGAGTCCCAAATCTACCCGGTAGTGGGAAGGATATAGCCGAAGGCAGGTTCGTCCGTCTCCAAGCCAGTATCTCCAAGTGGTGCAGCCAGTTGGACGAATACCGAAGCATGACCGTTTAACTGGAACGCAAAGGCTTCGTTACAGTCCCATAACCATTCATAAGTATATGAATAAAGAAATAGGGCTGTATGCGATTGGCCGTCCTAAAAAGCCAAAGCATCATTGCGAGGATTACGGATCGGCACATCACCTCAGAACCTGCCATCCGGACTTTACAGAAGGCATTTGCCGAGCAGCCGGTGCGAAAAGGAGAATTACTTCTCCAATATATCCTGAAAAATACTCTTCCGCTGTTTTCGGTCATTTTGACGGTATACAATCCGTGAATGGGATTCTTGCATCCTGGGGTTTATGTTTTGCGCAGCAAAAACTGCTTTCTGTACTGAGAGGGAGGTGTCCCGATCACATGCAAGAACAATTTAGAAAAATGCTGTGAATCTTCCAGCCCAATCTTACCTGCGATCTCTGTCAGGGAAAGATCGGGATCTTCCATCATGCCGATGGCCTTGTGTATGTGGTAAATATTTATGTAGCTTCCCAAGGGCATATGCATATAGCTGGAGAATATCTTTCCCAGATACCGGGCGGATATGCGCAGGCAGGAAGCAATGTCCTGGATCAGGATTTTTTTCTCATAATTCTTCTCTATGTTCTTCTCTATGAAATCCATCGTAAAAGAGATGTATCGGCCGGGTGCAGTTGACGGACTGCAAACGGTTTCGTCCCCATTGTAATAATGAAATATTTCAATCAAAAGCTGCAGGAGGAGAACATTGATTTCCGCAGATGCAGTTGATCTATTGGAGGCCGGGGAATTATATAAAGGGATGACTGAAGGGACGATTCGGCGGATGTCTTCTGTGGCTGCCTGCCTGTGAAAAAAGTGGAAGCGGAAAAGAAGAGAGTGAATGAGGCTGACCGGATTTCTTGTATCTTGTATCAATGCGATTTGTGAAAAGAGCCTGGGAGAAAATTGGATGTGATAAAATGAGCACTCTTCATCTTCTGGTACGGAAAAAGAGTGTACGGTGTAAGGTGATATCATCACAAAATCGGTATGTAGATACTTCTCAAAATGATAGCCTGCTTCCTGCGACAGAAACGCTGCCTCGGACACTGAATTCTCATAGAGTGGAAGATAATTACCCATATACTGCATGAAAGGCCACCTCTTATGCTTCAAAATATTTTACTACATTATAGGACATAACATCAAAAAAGTAAATGAAAAGTTCCTGATTATACAAAAAAATCCCATAAAAAAGCACGGATTATACAAGCATGCAAAATATATGACAGAGTATAATTGAAATATGGAGAAGTATGTACAAAATGATGTAAAAAAAAGTAGAAAAATGACAGCACTTATTTTGATTCTTCTCATTGTCATTATCACAACTGTGGCAGTAGTCATAATGACAAAAGAAAGGGAAACAGAGGCGGTCGAGCTGGCAATAGACGGAAGTAAGATCAGTGAAGACGAGTTTCTTCAGGCTATAGATACTGTTAAGTATGATGTGACCTCGTATTTTATTTCTCAGTATAATGCGGATATAGAGGGTGATTTTTGGACGAGGGATTATGAAGGCGATGTGCCTTGCAGAAAACTTGCTGAAGCTGCTGTCGAAGAACTTAGATACCGGTATGCAGTTTATGCGGTTGCAGAAGAAAAGGGATATCTTGAGCGCATGTCATATGCCGACAAACAAAAGTATCTGGAGCAGTTGAATGAGGAAAGAAAAGCTGCAAAGGAAGCCGGCGAGGTTATCTATGGCCTGGTAGAGTATTCGATGGAGCAGTATCTTGATTATGAGCTGAACCAGGTTGAAGAGGCCTATTGTAATGATAGTTCCAATGCAGATATGGAGGTGGCGGATGAGGAGGCCAGAAAATACTATGAAAGCAATGGGGACATGATCAATGAAAGCGGTGAGATTATTCCGCTGGATACGGTCAGGAGCGCGGTAGACAATGAGATACGGCAGCTCCGTTATGCGGAAATGATTGAGGAACGTGCAGAAAGTCTTAAGGTAGAGGCGGATGAAGAACAGCTCTTTGCCTTTATTGTAAATCACATATAAATACATGGAGGGTATGGTATGAAGAGAAATCAGTGGATTGCTTCTGTTTTGAGCATTGTAATCGCGGCAGGAAGTATGTTCCAGACACCTGTGGTGCAGGCGGCTGATACAGGAGCGGGGGAAACAGTAAACCAGGAGATCGGGACCACATATTATGTAAGTTCTGTAAACGGAGACGATGCGAATCCCGGAACGTCGCAGGATGAGCCCTTTCAATCACTTAGCAAGATCAATGAGATCACACTTGGGCCTGGCGATCAGGTGCTTTTGGAAAAAGGCTCTGTATTTGACAGTCAATACCTGCACATAAAGGAGGGGAGCAAAGGAAGCGAGGCGGCTCCTATTATCATTTCTACATATGGCGATGGCGCTCGTCCTCAGATCAATGCCAATGGTACAGGTGTATGGTATCAGAGCTATGGCCAGCAACTGGGTAATGCGCAACATAAATGGCAGGGGAATGTCTCTTCGGCTGTTCTGCTAAAAGACGTAGAATATATCGAGATCAGTGGTCTTGAGATTACAAATGACAGAGACCGGGGGGAGCTTCATCCTGAAGATGCGGGGAAGCCATGGAATGGTAAAAATGTAATGGACCGCACAGGTGTGGCTGGAATGACGCAGAATATTGGAACGGCAGACCATATTGTTCTGGATGACCTGTATGTGCATGATGTAGATGGCAACGTATACAATAAACACATGTTGAACGGCGGTATCTATTTTATTGCTGCTCTGCCGACAAATGAAACGCAGACGGGCATACCGAGATATAATGACCTGCAGATCACAAACTGCCATGTGGAGAATGTATACCGCTGGGGTATAGCTGCGGCATATACTGCGTACTGGGGGAAGTTTACAACTGATGAGCTCCCTGATAGTGTCATGCGGCAGTATGGGCACAGCAATGTAGTGATAAGCAATAACTATATGAAGGATGTGGGCGGAGACGCTATCACAACGATGTATTGCGACCGTCCCATTGTAGAAAACAATGTGTCCGATGGTGCGGCAAAGTATATAAATACAACGGATTACAATGCAACGGACTTTGGTCGGGTAGCAGCCGCTATCTGGCCGTGGAAGTGCAAAAATGCCGTATTCCAGTACAATGAGTGCTTTGACACGAAGAACGCGGGCAGAGGAAATGGCGACGGACAGGCATGGGACGCCGACTCGGGTGATGGAACGCTCTATCAGTATAATTACAGCCACGGGAATAGCGGTGGAGCTGTTATGTTCTGTCTTCAGCAGGCTGTAAACAGTACGTTCCGTTATAATATCAGTCAGAACGATATGATCGGACCGCTGAACATACCGAGCAATCCGGACGCGCATATATATAACAATACATTTTATATTGCACAGGGCGTACCTCTGATCCGTCCGGATATGAAGAATGGCGCGGCAACGATTGAGAACAATATTATCTATTATTCCGGTACATCTCCAAAAACGGAAACCTGGTATACAAATGATAAAGTAACCTATAACAACAACTTGTATTATAATTACTCAAATATACCCGCCAGGGACACAAATGCAGTAAATGTAAGTGCGGGAACTCCGGTTCTTGCAGACCCGGGAACGGCTCCGACTGCTGTTTCGGTTGACGGAACTGCAAGGCCGCACAGCAACCCGGCACAGAATACAGTGTTTGACGGCTATAAGCTTGTGGAGAATTCTCCCGCAATCGATAAGGGAAAAGTCATCACGGACGCAAATGGATTTGCGGTGGAGAAGGATTTCTTTGGCAATACTATCACTACCACACCGGAGATCGGAGCGGCAGAGTATATAGGTACGCTGATAGCCACTATGTACATGACGGATGAAGATAGTGCAGAAAAAGTGATCTATGTTCCGTTTACCGCTAAAAATCCGACCATGGTGAGCGAGTTTTTATCGAATATCACAGTCAGTGAAACATCGAAGGTGACAGTCCTCAGGGATGGTTCAGAATTGTCTGAGAAAGATCTGCTCAGCGGCGGAGAAATACTGCGCATTACGGCAGGCAACAACGCTGTGTCTGAGTATACGGTCAAACAGAAGAATGAATATCACTGGGCTCTGGACTTTGCCGGACCCCAGCAGGGGAATGTATGGTTTGGGCAAATGCGGGTCGGAAACGGAGCATGGACAAATATCATGACATATGATCCAACGTATCCGAACTGGCAGGTGGAGCAGTATTATGGTCCGGGTATTACTGGTGCCACTCACAGTACCCCGATCACAGAGAACACACAGGGACTTCTTTCTGCACCAAATGGAGATACTCAGACTGCTATGACATTCAGAGCGCCAAAGACCGGAATTGTTTCCTTTAAAGTGAAGCGTGGTGTTACGAAGCCTGCTCCAAATTCTACAGTAGGTGATGAGCCATATCTGCGTAAGAGCGGAAACACTGGTACCGTTACATTATCGCTGCTTGTAAATGGCGAGCAGAAACAGTCAGTAACACTTAGTACAAGTTTTGTGAGCGCTGCGGACTGGAAAGATTTTGACAACATAGAAGTGAGACAGGGCGATTATATCCGTGTTGTTGCCAAGTCAACCAATGCAACGCAGCCGTCATTGCATATAACACCGATCATCACATACCAGGATGCAGTGATTGAAGACATCATACCGCCGAGCGCGCCGACTGATGTGAACGTATCTGATATCACGGCAACCGGGGCGAAGATCACATGGACAGCATCCACGGATAATATAAAAGTAGCTGGCTACAATATATATGTTGATGATGTTCAGGTAAATAGGGATCTGGTGACTGGAACGGAGTATACGCTGACCGATCTTAAGGCTGGAAGCACATATAAGGTTGTAGTAGAAGCGGTAGATACTTCAAATAATACGCAAAAATCGGAAGCCGGGACAGTGAAGACGGTGGATACGACGAGTCCAAGTGTGCCGAGTGAGGTTACGGTAGGAAACATTACGCACAACAGTGCGGAAGTGACCTGGCAAGAGTCAACTGACAACGTGGGAGTGAGTGGCTACAACATTTACCTGAATGACAAGAAGGTGAATGGAGAGACGGTAAAAGAACTGAAGTATGAACTGACAGGTCTGGAAGCTGATACCGAATATAGAGTAAAGGTCGAGGCTGTAGATGAAGCTGGAAATAAAGCGGAATCCAGAGAGGAGACGTTTACGACATTGGAAGCACCAGATGAGGAAGGGCCAAGCGCTCCGACTAATGTGACCGCATCTGATGTTACAGAGACTAGCGTGAAGATCACATGGACAGCATCCACAGATAATGTAGAAGTTGCCGGGTATAATATATATGTGGACGGAGCGAAAGTAAATGAGAGTCTGGTGACCGCTACAGAATATATGCTCACTGACCTTAAGGCTGGAACAGAGTATAAAGTTGTAGTGGAAGCGGTGGATACGTCAAACAATACACAAAAATCAGAAGCCGCGACAGTGGAGACCGTGGATATTACAGCGCCGGACGCGCCGACCAATGTGGAAGCATCTGAGATCACGGAGACCGGTGCGAAGATTACATGGACAGCATCCACAGATAATGTAGAAGTAGCTGGATACAATATATATGTGGATGAAGCAAAAATAAATGAGAGTCTGGTGACCGTTACAGAATATACGCTCACCGATCTCAAGGCTGGAACAGAATATAAAGTTGTAGTAGAAGCGGTGGATACGTCAAGTAATACCCAAAGCTCAGAAGCCGTCACAGTGAAGACGGTGGATACGACGAAGCCGAGTTCTCCGAGTGAGGTTGCGGTAGGAAAGATCACGCACAATAGTGCGGAAGTCACTTGGCAAGAGTCAACTGACAATGTGGGAGTAACCGGCTATAATATTTATCTGAATAATAAGCTGGTGAACACTTCTCCGGTAACAGAATTAAGATGTGAGCTGACAGCGCTGGAAGCTGAAACCGAATATCAGGTCAAGGTCGAGGCGTTAGATGAGGCAGGAAACACATCTGTCTCTGATCCGATCAGTTTTACAACAAAAACGCCTCCTGACAATGAAGCTCCGACGGCTCCTGGTGGAGTCGCAGTCAGCTCCATTACGGACAATAGTGCAGTGGTCTCATGGACTGCCTCAACTGATAACGTAGGAGTGGCGGGCTATAATATTTATCTGAATGACAACAAGATCAATGCGCTCCCGGTAACAGAACTGCAGTTCCAACTGACAGGGCTGGCGGCTGAGACGGAATATCAGGTCAGGATAGAGGCTGTAGATGGAGCAGGGAATACATCTTCATCAGGCTCCATCAGCTTTGCAACAGAGGCGCTACAAACGTCTGACAATGAGGCGCCAACCGTTCCTTCCGGAGTCGCGGTCAGCGGCATAACAGAAAGCACCGCAGTGGTTTCCTGGACGGAGTCAACTGACAATGTAGGGGTAGCGGGTTATAATATTTATCTGAATGACAACAAGGTCAACGCGCTCCCGATAACAGAACTGAAGTTCCAGCTGACAGGGTTGACGGCTGAGACGGAATATCAGGTCAAGGTTGAGGCTTTGGATGAGGCTGGAAATAGCTCTATATCGAATCCGGTCAGCTTTGTGACAGGGGTGGCACCGGACAGGGAAGCTCCGACAAAACCCGATGGAATTACGATCAGTGATATTACGCATAACAGTGCAGTGGTTATGTGGAACGAGTCAACTGACAATGTGGGAGTGGTCGGTTATAATATTTATTTGAATGATGTTAAGGTAAACGCATCGCCGATCACAGAACAACAGGCTAATATCAGTGAGACAAATGAGTTAACAACATCAGTACTGCGGTATGAACTGGGAGGTTTGGAAGCTGCGACAGAGTATCAGGTCAAGATTGAGGCAGTGGACGCGGTAGGAAATACTTCTGTCTCGGATGTAGTCCGTTTTACAACAGTAACATTCCAGGAGCCAGGGGATCAGCGTCCGACTGCTCCCGGAAATCTGACCACAGTTGAAGTCATGTCTGAGAGTATCTCCATCTCATGGAGACCAGCCGGAGATAATGAAGGTGTTGTGGGATATAATGTATATGTTAATGGTCAGCGTATGAATACGACAGCCATAACGGATACACAGTATGTGTTGACAGGGCTTACGGCAGATACCACATATGAGATTATGGTTACAGCTGTCAATGGAGTTGGTAATGAATCAGAAGCGGCACTTCTGACCGTTAAGACAGACGCAATGGCCGCTCCGGAAGTACCGTCCGACAATCCGTCTGCAGGTCCTTCGGGTGATGTGCCAACGGGAAGTGGAGGCAATGTGCAGGCCCCGACTGCTGATAATAGGAATCAGACAGTGAAAGTCGGTGATACACCTGTTGCCTTGGAGTGGGGGGCTGTGTTCCTCATTTCGGCAGGAATTATTATGATGATCAGACTGAAAAAAAGGCAAAATAAATAGTTGACGCATACAAAGAAAGTCTACCTGAGATGTATTTAATAAGACTGCCGGTGACCAGCATATATCTGGCCACCGGCAAATTTATTGCAAATATTTGAGATTTTCAGCGGAATTTCTATATGAGAAGGATGGCGTGAGAAGAATTCAATGGAACCATAGTCAAAAACGCTGCGCTTGAAGTGCTGCAAACGGCATCATAGCATTATATGTATACGGAGAATCCCCGGGGCGGCAGCTCCGGGGATTCTTTTGAAATCATCAAAGCAAGAATCCTAAAAATGTCAGCAATATGCAAATTGACGGGTTTCTTCTTTTCGCCTATGCTTGTTTTTAGTAAAATGTACAAAGAATGTACATGCAATAACTGAGAGATTGTGCAGAGAGAAGGGAGAAGAACAGTGAAAGAGCAAACAAAGGGAAGGGTTACAATACCCACAGACGTTGACGTGGTGGCGGAGACACTGGAACTGGTAGAGCGATGGGGGGCAGACGCTATCCGGGACTGCGACGGTACGGATTATCCGGAAGAGCTGAGAAACGTGGACGCAAAGGTTTACTCTACCTATTATACTACAAGGAAGGATAACGCATGGGCAAAAGCGAATCCGGACGAGATCCAGCAGATGTATATCATGACGCCGTTTTACACCGCGGTGGACAGTGAGCTTTCCATCCATCTGATGAACCATCTGTATCCGGATATGCTGAAAGTAAACGACCATGATGACATTACCCGCTGGTGGGAGGTGATCGACCGCACGACAGGAGAGGTGGTCCCGGCAGATCAGTGGAGCTATGACAGCGGGACCGGAGACGTGACCATCCATAACGCGGCCCTGTTTCATGATTATACGGTGAGCTTCCTGGCTTATATCATGTGGGATCCGGTACATATGTACAATGCGGTGACAAATGGCTGGACCGATTTTGAGAAGCAGATTACCTTTGACGTGCGCCAGCCGAAGACGAGAGAGTATTCGAAAGAGCGCCTGCGCAGATTTATTGCGGACAATCCTCATGTTGATGTGATCCGTTATACGACATTTTTCCATCAGTTTACTCTTATTTTTGATGAACTGGCAAGGGAGAAATATGTGGACTGGTACGGTTATTCAGCATCTGTGAGCCCATATATACTGGAGCGGTTTGAAAAAGAGGCGGGATACAGGTTCCGTCCGGAGTTCATCATTGACCAGGGTTACATGAACAATACATACCGCATTCCCTCAAAGGAATTTCGGGATTTCCAGGATTTCCAGAGGAGAGAAGTGACGAAGCTGGCGAAAGAACTGGTACACATCACCCACGAGTGCGGAAAAGAAGCCATGATGTTCCTGGGCGACCACTGGATCGGCATGGAGCCGTTTATGGACGAGTTTAAGAAGGTGGGACTGGACGCGGTGGTAGGAAGCGTTGGAAACGGAGCGACCCTTCGCCTGATCAGCGATATCGAGGGCGTGAAGTACACAGAAGGACGCCTTCTGCCCTACTTCTTCCCGGATACGTTCCACGAGGGCGGAGATCCTGTGAAGGAAGCCAAGGTCAACTGGGTGACGGCGCGGCGGGCCATCCTGAGAAAGCCCATCGACCGGATCGGATACGGAGGATATCTGAAGCTTGCCATGGAGTTCCCGGAATTTATCGATTATGTGGAGAGCGTATGCCGGGAATTCCGCACGCTGTATGATAATATCAAGGGGACGACGCCCTACTGCGTGAAGAAGGTGGCGGTCCTGAACTGCTGGGGCAGGATGAGAGCCTGGGGCAATCACATGGTACACCATGCGATCTACTACAAGCAGAACTACTCCTATGCGGGGATCATCGAGGCTCTCAGCGGAGCGCCCTTTGATGTGAGGTGGATCAGCTTTGACGACATCCGCAGCAATCCGGACATTCTCGATGATATTGATGTCGTTCTCAACGTGGGTGACGCGGATACAGCCTATACCGGCGGAGACAACTGGACAGATGAGAAGATCATCACCGCAGTAAAGAAATTTATTTACAACGGCGGCGGATTTATCGGCGTAGGCGAGCCGGCGGCTCACCACCATGAGGGGCATTTCTTCCAGCTTGCCACAGTGATGGGCGTGGAGGAAGAGAACGGATTTACTCTGAACGTGGATAAATATAACTGGGATGAGCATGAGCATTTCATCACAGAGGACTGCGGAGGAGAGATCGATTTCGGTGAGGGAAAGAAAAATATTTATGCATATGAGGGAACCACGATCCTGAAGCAGATCGACAAGGAAGTGCAGCTTGCTGTCAATGATTTCGGAAAGGGCCGCACCGTATATATCAGCGGACTTCCGTACAGCTTTGAGAACAGCCGTCTGTTGTACCGCTCCATCCTCTGGGCGTCCCACGATGAGGGCGAACTGCACAAATGGTTCAGCACGAACTATAACGTGGAAGTACACGCCTATGTGAAGAACGGAAAATACTGTGTGGTAAACAATACTTACGAGCCTCAGAGCACAACAGTGTATAAGGGTGATGGAACAAGCTTCGACCTTGATCTGGAGGCCAACGGCATTTACTGGTATGAGATATGACGAAAGATTGTTGATAAAAAGACGGTTTTTACGAGTAAATATATGCAAAATTGCTTGACACATATTACATGATTCATGAATATATCATAATTTATGTGTTTTTGAGAGCTGTGATTGTATAAAACACAGATAAAAAACAAGATATATAAAAAATGAAGCAACATAGTGATGGCATATGGAGCTCCGGGGTTATATAATGATGTTACAAAAATAAAAGGATAAAAGTAAAGGAGGAAAAAAATGAAAAAGAAAGCTGTTAGTATGATGCTTGTAGCGGCAATGGCAGTATCACTTGCTGTCGGATGTGGATCGAATGGCGGCGGAGCTTCGGGTTCCGGCGAAGGCAAAAAATACGACGGTGTCACGCTGAACTACTGGTCCATGTGGAACAGCAATGAGCCTCAGGGACAGGTGATACAGGAAGCGGCAGACGCCTTTTCAGAGGAGACCGGAGCGACCATTAATATCGAGTGGAAAGGCCGTACGATCAATGAGATGATCGCCACAGCCCTCCAGGCAAATGAGCCCATCGATATCTTCGAGGACGGTTATGAGAGGATCACTGCCCAGTACAAAGACTACTTATATGACCTGACCGAGATGGCGGAGGCTGCCAATTATTCCGACCACAGCTTTGCATGCTTTAACGAAAAGGCGATCGAGGGCGCGGGTTTCCTTTGCTGTATAACAGAGCAGCCTCAGGTGGGCGGTATCTTCTACAACAAAGACATTTTTGAGGACTGCGGGATCGAAGTCCCCACAACATGGACAGAATTTCTGGCAGCATGCCAGACGATGAAGGACAACGGTTATCAGCCGATGGCTCTGGACGGCGCTTACGCCGACTTCTTCTTCGGATATCACCTTGACAGGATCATCGGTCAGGACGCGATCTCTGATCTGGCGGTAAACGGCGGATGGGCATCCAACGAGGGTGTGATCCAGGCGGCAGAGCAGATCATCGATTTTGTTGAAAGCGGTTACCTTGCAGAGGGCGCTCCGGATGAGTATCCTGCAAGCCAGAACAAGATGGGGCTCGATCAGGATGTGGCAATGGTCGTATGTGCGAACTATGTAGTTGCTGAGGTCAATAACAATACTCAGACAGAACTCAACTGGGGACTGTTCAACTATCCGGAAGTAGAGGGCGGAGTTGATCCCACAAACGCTTACGCGGGCGCTAACTCACTGGCGATCCCATCCTACTCTGAGAATCCTCAGGCTGCGTTTGATTTTATCATGTTCCTGACTCAGGGCGAATGGGACCAGAAAATGGCTGACACAGCGTCACAGATCCCGGCTGATCCGTCGAACACAGCGCCGGCAGTCATGGACGGAACAATCGAGACGCTGAACGCGACAACGGATCCGCTTGACTGGAACATGGGCATGAACGATAATGCCGATCTGAAAGCAAGCTTCAAAGACACGATCATCAGGCTGTTTGAAGGGCAGTTTGCTACCGGAGAAGAGTTTGCGGAGGCAATGGACGCTTTGTATTAAGAGCAGATGTAATTTCATGAAAGGTGGCACGCTTATGGGCCACCTTTTTTTGATAAAGGAAGGAGCATGAACATGAAAAAAAACAGGGCGTTGATCTTATGTTTTGTTCTGCCGTGCGTGTTTTCTCTGTTGATCATGTTTTTATATCCTACGATCAGGACTTTTGTCATGAGTTTCTTTAAAATCGAGGGTATCACGGATGATGTGTCTACATGGTCGTTTTATGGAGTTGAGAATTACGCGAAAATATTCGGCAGCTCGACATATCGCAAATCAATGTTGAACATGGGCAGTATCTGGCTGTTCGGCGGGGTACTCACCCTGTCGGTCTCACTGCTGTTTGCTGTGATACTGACAAGCGGGATCCGGTTTAAGAAATTTTTCAGGGCAGCGATCTATCTGCCCAATGTCATCAGCGCGGTCGCCATGGCAACAATGTGGATCCAGTATATTTACAACCAGGATTACGGTATGCTCAATACGATATTGAAGAAACTGGGGCTTGAAGGCGTTAGATGGCTGGGCGCGGATATGAAGTTCTGGGCAATGCTGGTTGCTTTTGTTTTCGGAGCAGTGGGATACTATATGCTGATCTTCATCAGCGGGATCGAGCGTATCCCCCAGGATCTCTATGAAGCGGCGACTATAGACGGAGCCAACAAGATACAGCAGTTCAGTCAGATCACTCTGCCCTTGCTGCGAGGGATCATTAAGACGAACATTACGTTTTGGAGTGTACATACCATCACCTTTTTCCTGTGGTCAAAAATGTTCTCACCGGTGGATACGGAGGCTACAACGATCGTGCCCGTCGTCTACTTATACGACACTGCTTTTGGCGGAAAGGCTACCATAACGAGAGACGCCGGGGCAGGCGCTGCCGTGGGAGTAACGCTGGCAGTCATCGTACTGGCCGTATATTTTATCGTGAACAAAGTGGTCAAGGACGATGATCTGGAGTTTTGATTGTTAAGCAGAAAAGAGGTGAACTTGGAATGATAAGTAAAAAGAATAAAAAAGCAAAATACAAAGCAAAAATAAACTGGAAAAAAGAGCTCTCACTGCTTCCGGGATATGTGATCGTCCTTGCGTGGATTTTTTTTACAGCTGTATTTCTTATCTGGATACTGGGAGCCAGCCTCTCTACATCAAGGGAGATATTTTCAGGTGAAGTCTTTAAATTTGCGACGGGGTTCCACCCGGAAAATTATGTGAACGCCTGGGAATCCCAGAATGTGGCGAAGTTTTTCGGTAATTCCCTGCTTTACTCTGTTGTTTCCTGTGTGGCAGTGGTCATCATATCGGCGCCGGCCGCGTATGCTTTGTCCAGGTATTCGTTCCTCGGGAACAAAGAGATAAAGTCCGGATTGATCATCGCCATGAGTATTCCTTCCATCATGATCATCATGCCCATCTTCGCGCTGGCGACGGAGTGGCAGATCAAGGGGAGGATCCTGCTCATACTGCTGTACATCTTTTTGAATGTGCCGTTTACGACAACATATCTTCTCAACTTTTTTGCCACATTATCCAAAACATACGAGGAGGCAGCGGCCATTGACGGATGCAGCCCGGGTAAAACATTTTGGGTCATTATGCTGCCCCTTGTGCAGCCGGCCATCATCACGGTGACGATCTTCAATTTCCTGAGCGTGTGGAATGAGTTTTTTATTGCCCTCATCTTCGCGAATACATCGGATATGACCCCGGTAGGAGTGGGATTGCTGCAGATCGTGAACTCGATGAAATATACAGGAAACTATGGGGCCCTCTTCGCGGCAGTGGTGATCGTGTTCCTGCCCACTTTCCTCCTCTATATCTTCTTGTCTGAGAAGATCATCGCAGGCGTGACCGGCGGAGGGATCAAGGGCTGATCCCACACAGAGAAAGGGGAGAGAGGATGAAAAAAAGACCAAATATCGTTTTTGTCCTGACAGACGATCAGGGGGCATGGGCGCTGGGGTGCGCCGGAAACCATGACGTAAAGACGCCGAACATTGACAGGCTGGCAGCGGAGGGGATCCGTTTTGATGAGTTCTACTGCGCGTCGCCTGTGTGTTCGCCTGCCAGAGCCTCCATTGTGACAGGGAAGATGCCCTCGTGTCACGGCGTCCTGGACTGGATCGAGATGGGCAATGTGGACGCGGGCAAATATCCCCACATGAAACATCTCTCCGGGTTCAATATGGAGGACAGGGCGATCGACTACCTGGCAGGTCACAGGACTTATATAGAGATACTTGCCCGGGAGGGGTATTTGTGCGCCCTCAGCGGCAAGTGGCATCTCGGGGACAACGCGTCAAAGAAAAAAGGGTTTGACAAGTGGTACACCATCGGGCGCGGAGGATGCAGCTATTATGAACCTGACATATGCGATGAAGGGAAAATGTCTGTTGAGAAGCGGTACATCACAGATCTGATCACAGAGCGTTCTCTCCGCTATATTGATGAACTGGCTGAAATAGAAAAGCCGTTCTACCTCAGTGTGCATTACACAGCTCCTCACAGTCCGTGGGATCAAAAGGAGCATCCGGAGGAGTACCGGAAGCTTTATAAGGACTGCGCGTTTACCGCGACCCCGGATCTTCCGGTACATCCGAACCAGATCCGGACCTGCCCCATCGGCGACACACCGGAAAAGAGAAGGGAGAACCTGACCGGATACTATGCGGCGATCTCCGCCATGGACGCAGGGGTGGGAAGGATTCTTGAAAAGCTGGAAGAAAAGAACCTGCGGGATGATACGATCGTGATATTTACCGCGGATAACGGCATGAATATGGGACATCACGGCATCTGGGGAAAGGGAAATGGGACCTTCCCGCCGAATATGTATGATACATCCGTCAAAGTGCCTCTCATTTTCAGCCTGCCGGACAGCGTGAAGAAAGGGGCGGTATGCCGCAGCATGGCAGGGCAGTGCGATCTGTTTCCGACCATCCTTGAGCTGGCCGGATGTCAGTGGAGCCTGGAACCAATGCAGCCGGGGAAAAGCATGACAGACCTGCTCCGTCACCCTGAAAAGGAGAGAGAGGGCAGTGTGGTCATATATGATGAATACGGAAAAACCCGCATGATCAGAAAAGGCAGGTATAAATATATCCACCGTTACGGAGGCGGCCCATGCGAATTATATGACATGGAGCGGGATCCGGAGGAGGCGGAGGATCTGTATGGGAAAGAAGAGTATTCTTCCATCATACAATCCATGAAAAAGGAGATGGAGGACTGGTTTGCCCGGTATACACGGGAAAAGACGGACGCCAGAAAATTTTCCGTGAAAGGAAGAGGGCAGCAGAAGCTTTGCTGGGAAAAGGACGCATTTAATCCGCACATTGAATTTTATCATATGAAATAACAAAGGAGGCATATATGAGACAAAAGACAGGATTGCGCAGGGGAATCGGGCTGCCTCCTTTATTCTGAGAGCATAGTTTTGTATATCATGTGTCCGGCGCGTTCTGCTGGCGGTACTTGATTGGTGTCATGCCGTATTTTTTCCGGAATGCCTGCGTGAAATATGACTGTGAGGAAAATCCGACCGTTGAAGATATGGAGGCGATCGAGTAGTCTGTGTCTTTCAAAAGGGTGCAGGCGGCCTCCATACGGCGCTGATTCAAATACTGGATGGGCGATTTGCCGGTGTATTTGGCAAATGAGTGTGCCATATAGTATTTATTCATGTGTGTCAGTCTGGTCAGCGTATCCAGGGTGATATGTTCCGAGTAGTTGCTGTCCAGGTACTCCTTGATGCGGGCGCATTCCTTCGTCATGTATGTGGACGTGAGGGCCACCGGGATCACATGCCGGTGGCGGATGATCCTCAGGAGCAGGATCTCCAGCAGGTTCTGGCAGATCTTATCAGAGCCACAGGAGGGATTGCGGACCTCATAGAGCATCTGCCTCAGGAGATCTGCGATCAGCGATTTGTTGCTGAAATTGCAGAATACCTGTACGTTTGCCTGGGTGTCCGCGACTTGGAAAGAGACGCCGTCGACCCCGATCACATAATACTCGAGAGGCGTTCCCTTGATGGACTGCTCTGTGTGTTCCATATATGGGGGAATGATGACAAGGTCTCCGGTTTTTATGTGGTAAGTTTTGTCGCGGAAGAGGAAATTCCCCTCTCCGTTGACAACAAAAAAGATCTCTGTAAAGTGGTGAGAGTGAAAAACACTCTTCCAGTCTTTTTCGTCTTTGGAAAAGGAGATGGACAGAAGCCATGCGTTCAACTTTTCTATGTTTGGGCTCTGGATGGAATACTGTCTGTGGCTCATGGATTCCTCCTTATGTGGTCCAGTGTCTCGGGACAGGGGCGGCCTGGGATAAGCCTGGTACCGTCTGTAAATCCCTCCGGCCTGTCTTTCAGCACATCGATCAGGCAAGAACGAAGATATGAAATTCTTTCTTCAGACGCGCTGTCGTTTACCAGATCTGTCAGCTCATGGGGGTCGTCTGCCAGATTGAAGTACTGCTCCCGCCCGGTGGCAGTGTGCCAGATGTATTTGTCTGTCTCTGTGACGATCCAATGGTTGGAGTATTCTCCGTAAGAGTGTTCTCCGTGAAGCCATGGGCGTACGGAACGCTCCGGGCTGGCGGCCAGCGGCAGAAGATCCTTTCCGTCTACGGATGCGGGAATGTCCGCTCCGGCTGCAGACAGGAGGGTGGGCATGACGTCCCGAAGCTCCACGATGCTGTGGCACACGCCGGAGGGGCTGACGTCCAGGGAGACATTTTTCCCTGCCCATATCAGGAATGGGATATGGCAGCTTCCCTCATAGGGCCTTGATTTCCGGAACATATGATGATCGCACAGCTCCTCGCCGTGATCCGCTGTGAAAAGGATAATGGTATCGTCATAGACCTCCTGCTCGATAAGAGCCATGATCAGCCTGCCGATCTGGTGATCCAGATGGGTGATGCAGGCATAATATCCGACCTGTGCCTGGCGGATCAGCTCCTCGTCAATGGGACCTGTCTTTGAGTCAAAGATACGTCCGTCCCGGTTCAGGAGCTCGTCGCTCTCCCATGTCCCCACAAAGGGCCTGCGCAGGTCTTTGTTATTGTAGAGATCAAAGTAATACCGGGGCGCGTCAAAAGGCGGATGGGGACGCAGGTAGGACGCCATCAGAAAGAAGGGCTGGTCCGGGTCTTTCCTTCGCAGGAAATCCAGGCAGCGGTCTGTCACCCAGTTGGTGGGATGGTATTTTTCCTCGTGCATCCATGGGCGGGCAACATAGCTGTTGCACTCGATGCCTGTATCCGTCACGTCCGCGTCGGCTCCCAGCTCCTGTTTCAGCCAGTGGAAATAATCGTCCGCAACGAACTGGGACTCGCGGTAGGGGACGCTCCCATAGCGCGCGGCATGGAGGTATCCGTCATGCAGGTCCACGTTGTTGAAGCCCAGGTAATTCCGAAGGGGGTGGACGTGCATCTTGCCTACGCACTGTGTATAGTAACCTGCTTTTGTCAGTTCCCCGGCAAGGGTGTGTTCATATCTCCAGGGAATATTGTCCTCATAGCCCACCCTTCCGTGCCGGCTCTGTTCCATTCCCGTGTGAAGGGCGGCTCTCGCCGCGATACAGCTCGGGCACGCGCTGTAGGCACGGTCAAAATTAACGCCCTGTGAGGCAAGTGTATCGAGATAGGGGGTCTTTACATCCGGGTGTCCGGCGTATCCGAGGCAGTCTCCCCTGAGCTGGTCTGTCATAAGTAAAATGATGTTTGGTCTTTTATTCATTGTGTCTCCTTCTTTTCTGTCCATAGAAAATGATATCTGACTTTACAATAATACAATCCATGCGGGAAAGCAAGCTCAGACTTTTTCAGGTCCCTTTGCGCAGAATGGCGAGGTAGGCTTCATACGCAAAAGTGCGGTTTCTGCTGGCAATGGATGTCCGGGCGAGGATGCCTGTGTCCACAAGCCGGTTGACAGCGCTGGAAGCGGTATTGAAGGTGAACCCCAACGCCTCTGCGGTTTTTCGGATCTCGATGATGGGATTGGCCTCCAGGTAGTTGAATACAAGCATTATGTTTTTCGCCGCGCGGCCCATTCTGGAAATAATGTCCACATTCTTATCGTGCAGGACAACCAGCTCATCAATGGTGTCAGCCGCGTCTTTTGCAGAATCTGTAAGCGCCTCAAGGAAGAACTTTACCCACTGCTCATAATTTCCCTTGACGCGGACCTCGGTCATACGATCATAGTATTCCACACGGTTCTTTTTCAGGAAGTATGAAATGTACAGAGCCGGTGTGGTGAGCACCTTTTTTTTCATCAGAAACAGTGTGATAAGCAGTCTTCCGACACGCCCATTGCCGTCAAGAAATGGGTGTATGGTCTCGAACTGGTAATGGATCAGAGCTGCCTGGATCAGTGTGTCCAGTCTGTCATCCGCATTCATATACTTCTCAAGACCGGACATAAGGACTGCATGCGTCTCCTTGATCAGCCGATTGCACAAGGGAAGCTCTTGCAGCCGTTTAATGGCAGTTTCTGTAGCCTTGATGTAGTTGACGACATCAGTCACATTGCGGTTTGTGTTTGTATCGATCATTGGATCGAGAATATCCTCCAGCGTAGCCTGCGTACCTTCGATCTGGGAGGACATGAGTGCTCCTTTCTGAAGAAATTGAAATACTAACCTTAGTATACCCATTTTATTTCAACTTGTAAACATAACTTGAAATAAGACATGATGAAAACTGGAAATTTGGCCGTTTTAGGAAAAGCAGGATAGAAGTAGCTGAAATGACAAAAACGGAGTATAATGAGAAAATATATAAAGGGAAAGAGAGGTCAGAAGCAATGGTTATGTTTTTGGTAGTTTTCGCGGTGAGCATCCTGTCCTGTACCGCGGGCTCGATCTGCGGGATCGGAGGCGGTGTGATCATCAAGCCGGTGCTGGACGCCACCGGGATCATGGGGGTCAGCAGCATCAGTTTCCTGTCAGGATGTACGGTGCTTGCCATGTCCCTTGTGTCTGTCTATAAAAATGTGCGGTCGGGAACTGCCAGGATGAATGTGCGGATCTCCACCGCCCTGGCCGTTGGCGGGGCCGTGGGGGGCGTGGCGGGAAAAGCCATGTTCCAGGGGCTGAAAGACGCGGTCGGAAATGAAGATCTCGTGGGCATGACCCAGTCGATCGTGCTCACCATCATAACGCTGGGAACTCTGGTCTATACGCTCTACAAGCAAAGGATACATACAAAAAACTGCACACAGCTCTGGCTGTGCGCAGTCATCGGATTTGTGCTGGGAGTCATGTCCAGTTTCCTTGGGATCGGGGGAGGCCCTATTAACCTGGTGGTGCTGGGCTATTTTTTCTCCATGTCCACAAAGGAAGCGGCGCTGAGCTCTCTCTATATCATTATGTTTTCCCAGATCACCAGCTTTGCGCAGACCTGCGTCACAGGCACTATCCCGGATATCAGGCTCTCCTACCTTGTCTTAATGATCGCGGGGGGCATCATGGGCGGCACCATCGGCAGCAGGATCAACAAAAAGATCAGCGAAGAGGGAGTCAACAAACTGTTTATCTTTCTTATGGCAGTGATCGTTGTGATCAATATTTACAACGCGGTAAAATTCGCGTGAGATCAGCCTAAAGGTCTGTATATTCCCGGAAGGCGACTGTGAGATGGCCGTTTTCTATCCGGATGGGCAGGATGCTGTATCCCGACATCTGAAGATCGTTCGGCTTCCAGTGATCCAGCATAAGATAGTGGACGCCGTCTTTCTCGAAGACATAGGCGCTCTGTCCGAAATAAGTCTGGCGCGCGTTTTCACCTGTGCATGGGTCGCCGATCAGCTTCCAGCCGGAAAAGATATTTTTGGAAGTCCCGAAAAGGGCATTGTTGGGGTCCCAGCCTGTGCATCCGGAAGTGATCATGTAATACACGCCGTCCTTTGTAAAGACCGTCGGGGCCTCTCTTTCCTGCTCCGGGAAAGCATGGCTGAAGATGCCGTTTACATCCAGGAAATCGTCTGTGAGCTGCGCGATGCGCAGCGTTTTGTTCCAGTCAGAGCTGTAGATGAGATAGGCTTTTCCGTCTGTGTCCCGAAAGAGCGTCATATCCCGGCAGTCATAGCCGTTGGGGCTGATCTCCCGGACGAAGCGGAACGGCCCTGTGGGCGAGTCCGCCACTGCCACGCCGGCATGGGCGGCAAAATAGTCGGAAGAGTCCAGGTGGAACCAGAGGACGAATTTTCCGGTCTGCTCGTTATAGAGCACCTTCGGGCGTTCGCCAACGCGGTCCGGGTGGAGCGGATTGCCGTCTGTATCGTACCACATACAGCCGTTTTTGTTTTCACTTTTCATTTTTCTGATTTCCTTTCCTGTGTGTATTTGCCAGTAAGATTACTTACGCATTGAACGAAACTGGAAATCATGATAAAACATCAATACAAGAAAAGCAAGAGGAAGGTCATATACTATGAAAAAAATATATCTTGGCAGTATAGAAGGGATCGAGAAAGAGGCGGTCAGGGATCTCCTGGCGGAACGAGACTGGGAGCTGCTGGAAAAAGCCCCGGCAGAGGAGGCGGACAGTCACGAAACCGGCGGAGAGGGAGCGCATGTGCTGGAAGGGAGGCTGGACTCCCGGATGGAGCATGCCGCCTTCCGGCTGGAGCAAAAAGCGGGACGCGCACGCCTGACCTACGGCTCCGCCGCCGGATTTTTCCGGGGGCTGGGGGAGTTTCTCCTTGGAAGCAGGGCCTCGGAAAAAGCCGGGTGCGCCGGCCGCCATGTTTGGCATTGAGATGATCCCCTGCGTACAGACGCTGGCTCACCTGCGCACTGTGCTGCGCTGGCCTGCCATGATGGAATACCGGGATGACGAGGACATCCTCATCGTGGAAGAGGAGAAGACTTACCGGCTCATTGACGCCATGCTGAAGTCTCTTAGTGAGATGTACACGTCCAGGAGGATCCATCTCGGTATGGATGAAGCGTTCTACATGGGATACGGCAATTACAGAAAGAAAAATGGCGTTCCCGAGCAGGGAGCGCTGATTAAGCGGCATCTGGACCGGGTACTGGAGATCTGCGGGAAATACGGTCTGGAGCCTATGATCTGGAGCGATATGTTTTTTGTGGGCGCAGGAAGACGGAGGCGTCCGGCAGGCCTTTGAGAAGGAAGAGGATCAGGGCGAAGGCCGGGTGCTGAAGGCCATGGAGTACATCGCCGAACATTACAGGGAAGAGCTCCGGGTCTCGGCGCTGGCGGAGATGTGCCATGTGAGCGAGACGCACTTTCGGAGGATCTTTGAAAAGATCACCCATGCGACTCCTCTGGAGTATGTCAATATGGTGCGCATACAGAAAGCCTGTATCCTGCTCACAGAGACTTCCGACAGTGTGGAGGAGATACGCGAGAGGGTAGGGTTTCCGACGGCGTCCACCTTTAACAGGAATTTTAAAAAGCTGGTGAAAATGTCTCCAGGACAGTGGAGGCGGCAGAAGTCGGGAAAGCTTGCTGATTATAAAATATCAATATATAAGGGATGGTAGTGCTGCAGCAGCACAGAAAGAGGAGGAAACGCAATGAGTTCAAAAGGATGCATTACTCTGCCGGTCGAGCAGGGAATGGATGATCTTTTAAAAGAGATTGCCGATAAATGGGGGGCGGACGCCGTGCTGAATGAATTTGCAGATAAATCCCTTTGTGAGGGCGGGCGCAGATCCATTTACTTATGAAATATCAGAATACTAGAGTAAATTTGTTTACGGTCTTGACGGACAGTGTTATAATGTTAATACTGACAATTATCGACGAAGGAGTTATTTAAACATGGAATTGACAACGATCCGGGAAATATTTAAGAACAGAGAGGCCTATCTGGACAAGAAAGTAACTGTCGGGGGCTGGGTGCGCAGCATCCGCGACTCTAAGACATTTGGGTTTATTGTTGTAAATGACGGCTCTTATTTTGAGACGCTTCAGGTAGTATACCATGACAAGATGGAGAATTTCGCGGAAGTCTCCAAATTAAACGTAGGGGCGGCGGTCATCGTGATGGGTACGCTGGTAGCGACGCCTCAGGCAAAGCAGCCTTTTGAGATCCAGGCGGACGAGGTACAGATCGAAGGGGCGTCAGCTCCGGATTATCCGCTGCAAAAGAAACGTCACAGTTTTGAATATCTCAGGACGATCTCACACTTGAGGCCGAGGACAAATACATTCCAGGCAGTGTTCCGTGTGCGCTCCCTGGCGGCTTACGCGATTCACAGGTTCTTCCAGGAGAGAGGGTTTGTATATGTACACACTCCGCTGATCACAGGAAGCGACTGTGAGGGCGCGGGGGAGATGTTCCGGGTGACCACGCTTGATATGGAAAATGTTCCGAAGAATGAGGACGGCGCTGTGGATTATACACAGGATTTCTTTGGGAAAGAGACAAGCCTGACTGTCAGCGGGCAGTTAAACGGCGAGACATACGCCCAGGCGTTCCGCAGCATTTATACATTCGGGCCCACATTCCGAGCAGAGAACTCAAATACAACGAGACATGCGGCGGAGTTCTGGATGATCGAGCAGGAGATCGCGTTCGCGGATCTGGATGATAACATGGACCTTGCGGAGGCAATGCTCAAATATGTAATCAGCTATGTGCTGGAGAACGCGCCGGAGGAGATGAACTTCTTCAATTCCTTTGTGGACAAGGGTCTGCTAGACAGGCTGAATCATGTGGCGAACTCTGATTTCGCGAGAGTGACTTATACCGAGGCGATCGAACTTCTGGAAAAAAACAATGACAAATTTGAATATAAAGTTTCATGGGGATGCGACCTTCAGACAGAGCATGAGCGTTACCTGACGGAGCAGATCTTTAAACGTCCTATATTTGTCACGGATTATCCGAAGGAGATCAAGGCTTTCTACATGAAGCAGAACGACGACGGAAAGACAGTTGCCGCTGTTGACTGCCTTGTGCCGGGGATCGGAGAGATCATTGGGGGAAGCCAGAGAGAGGATGATTATGATAAGCTGCTGAACCGCATGAAGGAGCTGGGGCTGGAGGAAGAGGACTACGGCTTCTATCTGGACCTGAGAAAATATGGTTCCACAAGACATGCGGGATTCGGGCTCGGTTTTGAGCGCTGCGTGATGTATCTGACAGGCATGTCCAACATCCGCGATGTGATCCCATTCCCGAGAACCGTGAACAACTGTGAGTTATAAGCTCATATAAAGAACATGAAGGAGGGCGTGACATTTCAGATGTGGCGCCCTTTTCTGGTATGCGCCCCGCGGGCAGACAGGAGGTACGGCATGAGATTTATACATATCGCGGATGTGCATCTCGGCGCGCAGCCGGATGCGGGACCGCTCTACAGTGACCGGAGACAGAGGGAGCTGTGGGATACATTTGAACATGTGATCCATGTGTGCGAGGAAGAACAGACAGATCTTCTGCTTATCGCAGGAGACCTGTTTCACAGGCAGCCGCTGCTGCGGGAGTTAAAAGAGGCGGACTATCTTTTTTCCGGGCTTAGCCATACAAGGGTCGTGCTCATAGCGGGAAATCACGATCATATCCGAGCGGATTCTTACTACCGGACGTTTCAGTGGAGTCCCAATGTATACTCTCTTTTTGGAGAGGCTCCGGCATATGTGGATTTCCCGGAGCTTCATACAGCCGTATATGGATCCAGTTATCACAGCAGGGAGATCAGGGAGGCTCTTTATGACAGCCTCGCCGCAGGCGGAGTGGAGCCTTTTGAAATCCTGCTGGCGCACGGCGGAGATGAAAAGCATATCCCCATTGACGGAAAGGCGCTGTCAGCCTCAGGGTTTGACTATGTCGCTCTGGGGCACATCCACAAGCCGCAGGCAGTGGAAAAAAACAGGATCATCTATGCGGGTGCGTTGGAGCCTGTCGACAAAAATGATACAGGACCTCACGGATATATCAGGGGAGAGATCACGGAGCAGGGCGTCAGGACACAGTGGATTCCCTGTGCCTGCCGGGAATATGTCCATGCGGATCTGGAAGTAGGCGGAAATGATACGGAAGGAAGCGTAAGAGAAAAAATAAGAATACTATTAAATGATAATAGAAATGAAAATATTTACAAAATAACATTGCGAGGTAAAAGAGACTCGGATATCGGTTTCGATACAAATCGGCTGCAGGAGCTTGGAAATATCATCGAAGTGGTTGACGAGACTTCGCCGGCATATGATATCCGCCGGCTTTATGAGGACAACAGGGACAACCTTTTGGGGCAGTATATCGGACATTTTGCCGGGTGCGGGGAAGGCAGCGTGGAGTACGAGGCGCTGTGCGAGGGAATAGACGCGCTTCTGGAAAGCCGGAGATAAGAGGAGCAAAGAGGGAGCAGCCATGGTCATAACAGAACTTTATATTAAAAATTTCGGCAAGTTTACAGAGCGGCATTTCTATCTGAAAGATGGCGTCCAGGTCATCCGCGGGGAAAATGAATTCGGGAAATCCACGCTCCACGCTTTTATCCGCGCCATGTTTTTCGGGCTGGAGAGAGGGCGGGGACGCGCCGCGGCGAAGGATGGGTTTTCCAGATATGAGCCGTGGGAAAATCCCGGATATTATGCAGGGGTCATGAGGTTTTCCTGCGGGGGACGGAACTTCCGCCTGGAGAGGAATTTCTCCAGGACGGCCCGGAGGGCCTCTCTTGTTTGTGAGGATGATGGGGAAGAGCTGTCCGTGGAGCAGGGGGATCTGGATATGCTGCTTGGCGGCATGACGCCGGGGCTGTTTGACAGTACAGTGTCCGTGGGACAGCTCCAGGCAGAGCCAGGACAGGAATTGTACGAGGCTCTGGAAAACCGTGCGGCAAATTATTTAGAGACCGGGGGCGGAGAGATGGACATTGCGGCCGCCCTGCGGATACTGAAAGAGAAGAAGAAGGATACGGAAAAAGCGATCCGCGAAGAAGAGGCGGTTCGGGAGGCAGAGCGGGAGAAGCTCCGCCTGGAGCGCTCATATCTGGAGCGGGATATGCAGGCCCTCCGGAATGAATATGATGAAAAACAGGAGCAGCTGGACGGGCTGAAAAAGCGGAAAAGTTCCGCTGCCATGGGGGAGGAGACCGGGAGAGGCTTTATCCGCATGGGAACTGCGGGCATATTGGCGGGAGCCGCGGGCTTTCTCTGGAGTTTCTTCCTGAGCAGGGCAGAGGTGCCTGTACCGCCCGCGCCTTTCGCTGTGATATCAGGAGTGGTCGCCGCGGTGGGCGTCCTCCTTCTGCTGGCGGGAGTATCCGCGCGGTTCCGGGAAAGACGGGACCTGGGATCCGGCGGCAGCAGGACGCGGGAGATAGCAGCCTCGGACGCGCCGGCGCGGCGGAACGCCGGGCAGGCACAGACCGGAGAAATCCGCGACGCTGAAAGGCGGCTTCAGGGAGAACTGGATCATATCCGCTCCGTCTGGAAGGATAAGGAGATCCGCTGCGTAAATCTGAGGGAACAGTATGAAGAATATGAGCCCGGGGATACCCGGAAAAGGCTGGACCGGAAACTGGAAGCTCTGTCCCTTGCGGAGGAGGAGCTCAAGAGCGCGGCGCGGGAGATGGGGGATCAGACGGCGAAGCTTCTGAACAGGAGAGCTTCCGAGATCTTTGCGGCTGTTGCGGACGGCGCGTACAGGTCGATCAGGATGGATGAGGAGAGACGCCTGTCCGTATGGGACGGCTCCAGGAACATCCCGGCGGAGCGTTTAAGCCGCGGGACCATCGAACAGATCTATCTCGCGGTACGGCTGGCGGCAGCGGAGGTTCTTCTTGAAGAGCCTGTGCCGGTCATACTGGACGATGTTTTTGCGTTTTATGATGACAAAAGGCTGGAGTCTGCATTAAAATGGTTGAGCAGACAGGGAAAACAGGTTATAATATTTACCTGTCATAAAAGAGAAGAAGAGATAGTAAAGAGGGTAGTTTACTCATGAAGATAACATTGCCAAGGAAAGTCACGATGATCATTAATAATCTCCAGCTCCATGGATACGAGGCGTATGCCGTGGGCGGATGCGTGCGGGATTCCATCCTGGCGAGACGACCGGAGGACTGGGATATTACCACGTCGGCGCGCCCTGAGGAGGTCAAGAAGCTTTTCCGCAGGACTGTGGATACCGGGATCGAACACGGCACGGTCACTGTGCTCATCGGAAAAGATTCCTATGAAGTGACCACTTACCGGATCGATGGCGCATACGAAGACAGCCGGCATCCGAAGCAGGTCCAGTTCACCAGCCGGCTGGAAGAGGATCTGCGCCGCCGGGATTTTACGATCAACGCGATGGCGTATAATGATGATGTGCGGCTTGTGGATGTGTTTGGCGGAATGAAGGACTTAAATCATCATCTCATCCGATGTGTGGGGGATCCGAAGGAGCGGTTTTCCGAGGATGCGCTTCGCATCCTGCGGGCGGTGAGGTTTTCCGCGCAGCTTGATTTCCCCATTGAGGAAGAAACCGCGCAGGCGGTGAGGGAGCTCGCGCCCACGCTGGAAAGGATCAGTGAGGAGCGGATCCAGACAGAGCTTATCAAGCTCCTTGTCTCTCCCCATCCGGAGCGGATCCAGGACGCGTATGAGCTGGGACTCACGAAGATCATCCTGCCGGAGTGGGATGCCATGGTGGGGGTAGAGCAGAATACACCCCATCACAAATATGATGTGGCGCAGCACACTCTGCACGCCCTGAAGAACGTCAAGCGGGATAAGATCCTGCGCCTTACCATGCTGTTCCATGATATGGGGAAACCTGCCATGCGGACAACGGACGAGAACGGCAGGGATCATTTCAAAGGCCATGCGCTCGTCAGTGAAGAGATCGCGAGGAAAGTCATGCGAAGGCTTAAGTTTGACAACGACACCATCAAAAAGGTGGCACGCCTTGTCTGCTATCATGATTACCGAGTGGAGGCGACTCCGAAAAACGTCCGCCGCGCCATGAACCGGATCGGTGTGGAGCTCTTCCCCTATTATCTGGCCGTGCGAATGGCGGATGTGAAGGCGCAGAGCGCGTACAGAAAGAGGGAAAAGATCGAGAATATCGTGGCGATGCGGGAGCTGTATCAGGAGATCATCCAGAAGAGAGATTGCATCACGCTCCGCCAGCTCGCGGTCGGCGGAAGAGAGCTCATGGAGCTGGGCATGCAGCCGGGAAGGGAGCTTGGAAGTATGCTGAGCGAGCTTCTGGAGTATGTGATCGACGACCCCGGGAGAAATAAAAAGGAGATACTCTGCGGTTATGTGAAAGAAAAACTTGGCCTGTAATCATACTTGGGCCTCTCCTCTCATAGATTAGAATAACAGATCAGGCGTGCCCTGCCGGAAACAGCTCCGGCAATCCGGCGCGGCTGGCTGTTGCGACGAAAAAGTGTCTGACAGGGGGGGCGGCTATGAGAGAGGAATACGAACTGGAAGTATTGGAACAGTATCATATAGAAGTAAAAGGCACCCGAAGGATAAGGGGTGCGTTTTTTTGCGATACAAATGAAGGGACGATGCTGCTGAAGGAGACCAGGATATCCGGGCGGCGCGCCCCTTTGCTGTATGAAGTCCTCAGCCGCATAGAAAAGAGAGGAAATATAAAAGTTGACACCCCGGTATTCACGAAAGATGGGAAACTGCTCGTCACTTCAGGGGAAGGCACGGTGTATATGCTCAAAAAGTGGTATCCGGGTCGGGAGTGCGATATCCGTCAGGAGGGCGAAGTCCTGCGGGCGGCGGGGCTGCTTGGATCCCTGCACAGAGAACTGGACGCGCTGCTCTCAGAATGGCGCCCGGTCCCGCCGGAAGAAGCGTTCCCACCGGGAAGAGATCCGGTGGATGAGATCCTGCGCCATAACCGGGAACTGAAAAAGGTGCGCTCCTTTATCCGGGCGCGGACGGCGAAAAATGAGTTCGAGTATCTCTATCTGGAGAGCTTTGAAAAAATGTTCGGCATGGCTGAGAAAGTGCTGGGGAAAATGCAGGCATCGGGCTGCATGAAGCTGTACAGACAGAGCGTTGACCAGGGCCGCATGATCCACGGAGATTATAATTATCACAATGTCATCATGCTGAAAGATGGGATTGCCGTGACAGGATTTGAGAACATGAGAACGGATATCCAGGTGAATGATCTGTACTATTTTATCAGAAAAGCCATGGAAAAGCATCATTGGAAACAAAAAGCTGGACAAAAACTTCTCGAAGCATATGAGGAGGAACGCGCTCTTGCCCCGGAAGAAAAGGAGTATCTTGGTCTTTCCCTGGCGTATCCGGAGAAGTTCTGGAAGACAGCAGGGAGCTACTATCGTTCCAATAAGGCGTGGCTGCCGGAAAAATATGTTGAAAAACTCAGGATGGCAGTGCGCCAGGCGGAGGAAAAGAATCATTTTCTGGAGGAAGTATTTTCTCTGAAGATATAAAATAGTTTTGTTGATGCCCGGTCGGAAACATGATATATTAGTACTGGATTTATTTGTGATCTTGTATCAGGATCAATAAAAAACAGTAGGAGTGGTAAGCATGTATCAGGAAGAGTATAAGCGCTGGCTGGAAGCAGATCTGGAAGATGCGGATCTGAAACCGGAACTGGCGAAGATCGAAGGGAAAGACGATGAGATCAAAGAACGCTTTGCAGTGGCGCTGAAGTTTGGAACGGCAGGGCTGCGCGGCGTGCTCGGCGCGGGAACGAACTGCATGAATATCTATGTGGTGCGCCAGGCTACACAGGGCCTCGCGAACTGGGTAAAGACACAGGGAGGCACACAGACGGTAGCGATCAGCTATGACAGCCGTCTGAAGAGCGATATATTCGCGAAGACAGCGGCAGGGGTGCTGGCGGCAAATGGGATCAGGGTAAGGATCTACGATGCGCTCATGCCTGTTCCCGCCCTTTCTTTTGCGACGCGGTACTATAACTGTAACGCGGGAATCATGGTGACTGCTTCCCATAACCCGGCAAAATATAACGGATACAAGGCATATGGGCCGGATGGATGCCAGATGACGGACGACGCGGCGGCGGTCGTGTATGACGAGATCCAGAAGACAGACGTGCTCACAGGCGCAAAATACATCTCTTTCGCGCAGGGCGTAGAGGATGGGCTGATCCGGTTTGTGGGCGATGACTGTAAGAGAGCCCTCTATGACGCCATTGAGTCCTGGCAGGTACGTCCGGGCCTTTGCAAGACCGCGGGACTGAAGCTGGTGTACAGCCCGCTGAACGGCTCCGGGCTCGTTCCGGTGACACAGGTATTAAAGGATATCGGGATAACGGATATCACCATTGTGCCGGAACAGGAGTACCCGAACGGATACTTTACCACATGCAGCTATCCGAACCCGGAGATTTTTGAGGCTCTTGAGCTGGGACTGGATCTGGCAAAAGAGACCGGGGCGGACCTGATGCTGGCAACAGACCCGGATGCAGACCGCGTGGGGATTGCAATGAAGTGCCCGGATGGTTCCTATGAGCTGGTGAGCGGAAATGAAGCGGGCGTACTGCTTCTGGATTATATCTGCGCGGGGCGCATCGAGAAGGGCACAATGCCGGAGAACCCGGTGGCAGTGAAGTCGATCGTGTCCACTCCCCTTGCTGACGCGGTGGCGGAGCACTATGGGGTAGAGCTTCGCACCGTGCTGACCGGATTTAAGTGGATCGGGGACCAGATCGCGCAGCTGGAGCAGGCAGGAGAGGAAGACCGTTTTATTTTCGGATTCGAGGAGAGCTACGGATATCTTGCAGGACCGTATGTGCGTGACAAGGACGCTGTCATCGGCTCCATGCTGATCTGTGAGATGGCGGCATATTACAGGAGCATCGGAAGCTCCTTAAAACAGCGAATGGAAGAGATCTATGCGCAGTATGGGCGATATCTCAACAAAGTGGACAGCTTTGAGTTCCCGGGACTGAGCGGGATGGACAAGATGGCGGGGATCATGCAGGAGCTCCGCAGTGAACCGCTGACAGAGATCGCGGGATACAAAGTGACGGCGGCGACAGATTATAAGAAGCCGGAGGAGACGGGTCTCCCGGCAGCGGATGTACTGATCTACAAGCTGGAGAACAACGCGACAGTGATCATACGTCCTTCGGGAACCGAACCGAAGATCAAGATCTACTATACAACGCTTGGCAGGGATCTTGCGGAGGCGCAGGCTGAAAAAGAGAAGCTGTCAGCGGAGCTGAAGCCTGTGTTGGGATAAACAGACTGTTTCCAGGCGGCAAGATGAGAGAAAACGGTAAAAAACGATGAAAAATCTTGACAAAGCCCGGCGAAAACGTTATAACAGTACATAAAGGCGGAATATTGCGGCCGACAGGGCATATTTCCCTTTGAAATCAGAATAACATTGTATTCAGGTACAATAAAGAGGAGGATTTACCTATGAACAAAACAGAACTTATCGCAGCAATCGCAGAGAAAGCAGAAATTTCCAAGAAAGACTCTGAAAAAGCATTAAAGGCTTTTATCGATGTTGTAACAGAGCAGCTTAAGAAGGACGATAAAGTTCAGCTTGTCGGTTTCGGAACATTTGAGGTAAGCAAGAGAGCAGCAAGAGAGGGAAGAAACCCGCAGACAGGAAAGACGATGAAGATCGCAGCCTGCAAGGCTCCGAAGTTCAAAGCAGGAAAAGCATTAAAGGATGCTATCAACTAATCCTGTCTCACATTCAAGGTAAAACAACGGACAGGCACTTGCGATGCGCCAGGAGCATCGCAGGTGCTTTTTCTGATATATGGGAAAAATCGGGCTCCGGTCCCGAAAGGAGGAAGAGAAAATGCGTTTGGATAAATTTCTGAAAGTATCGCGCCTCATAAAGCGGAGGACTGTGGCAAATGAAGCGTGCGACGCGGGGCGCGTCACGGTCAACGGAAGACCTGCGAAAGCGTCGGCGCAGGTAAAGGCAGGGGATGTGATCGAGATCGGCTTCGGCACGAAAACGGTGAAGGTGGAAGTGCTGGTCGTCCGTGAGACGACAAAAAAAGAGGACGCGAAAGACCTGTTCAAATATCTTTAGGAATAAACAGAAACAACCCCTCATATATTTAAAAGCAGAGTGGGAGGGAGTGTGGATGGAAGAACAGCGTATTGCGAAGACACATAAACTGGTGGTCAATAACAGGAAAACAGCTATGGTGACAGGAGTGCTCGACGTCCTTTCCTTTGATCTGAATGAGATTCTGCTGGAGACAGAGCAGGGGATGCTGATGGTCAAGGGGACAGACCTGCATGTGAACAGGCTCAGTGTGGAAAAAGGAGAGGTGGATCTCTCGGGAAGCATCGACAGCATCGCATATTCCGCCATCTCACAGGCGGGAAAGCCGAATGAGACCTTCCTGTCAAAACTGTTCAGGTAGGCGCCGGTCATGATACTGGGGATCGGGACGGAGGCGGGGATTTTCCTCTATGCCGGGCTGTCGGGCATGACCGTGATGTTTGCGTATGAACTCCTGTGCTGTCTGAGAAAGCTCATCCCCCATGTCCCCCGGGTGGTGGCCGCGGAGGATTTCTTGTTCTGGATCGGGACCAGCGGCTATATCTTCAGCAGGATGTATGAGACAACATTCGGGAGTATCCGGTGGTTTTTTCTGCTTGGCCTGGTGTGCGGGGCAGGGATGGGGTATGTTTTCCTGCGCTCTGTGAAAAAACTTTTTTCCAGGGTAGAGAAAAAAGTTTCCGGAAAGAAGAAAAGCCTTGAAAAAAAATAAGAAAGCGGATAAAATAAAGTTTAATAATGGGGAGCATAAATTACAAATTGATAAGCAGGGTGAGTATGGATGAATAAGATCAAACAACGTACGGCAGAGAGGAAGAAGAGCAGAAAGAAAAATTACAGGCTCGGGCAGCATAAGCGGAGCGTTCTCCTTATCTGCATGATACTTGTAGTGCTTACAGGCGTGCTCGCGGTCGGTTCCGTGAAGCTGCACGCGAAGAACGCACAGTACAAGGCACAGGAGGAAGAGCTGGAGGCGCAGATCAAAGAGGAAGAACAGCGCGCCAAAGAAGTAGAAGAATTTAAAGAGTACGTCACAACAGACGATTATATCAAAGAGACCGCGGAAGAGAAGCTGGGGCTTGTGGATCCGAATGAGATCGTGTTTAAGCCGGCGGAGTAAGCGGCACAGGTTTTAATTTTAAGACAGAGATTTACGAATGAAGACTCCGGGAGAGATTCCCCGGGGTCTTTGTTTATGTCAGCGGCAATCCGCCGCGTCTGATACAGAAAGGGAGCAGATACTATGAATGAGGGACAGGCGCTGCACGGCAGCCCATATGTGGAACAGATAGAAAAATTCGCGCATTCCCTGCGGCAGCTCTCCCGCACATTTCTTGGGCTGGAGGAGAAGCGGCAGGCATTTTCTTCAGAAGAAATAGATGAAATATTTTCCAGGGTGCGGGAAAACGTATGCGGCAAGTGTGAGAAATGCGGCTGGTGCTGGGGAGAGAATTTCGTGCACACTTACCAGATGGGATATGACGTGCTTTCCGCTGTGGACAAGTATGGAAATGAACTCAATACGGAGACCAAGAGAAAGCTGATGCAGAGGTGCGTCATGGCGCCCAGGTTTCTGCGGGAGATGCTGGAAGGATTTCACGGCGCAAGACAGAACATTATCTGGGTCAACCGGATGGCGAGGAGCAGGGAGAGCTGCGCGATCCAGTTGGATACGTTCGCTGATATGATGCAGCACACGGCCAAAGAGCTGGAGAACAGCATATTTACGGACGAGCGGCTGGAGAAGAAGATCGCCTCCGCCCTGAAGAAAAAGGACATCCGTGTACTGTATACCCATTTCTTTATGAACGGAGAAGGCAAGTATGAGATCCATGTGACCGCGCGGAGCATGAAGAAGCAGAAGGTCTCAGTGAAAGAAGTGGTACGAGCCGTGTCAGAGGCAGCGGGGAGGCGTTTCGTGCTTCCGGGGGACAGCGCTCAGATGCTGGGGCCCAGGTATATGACCGTTGTCTGCAGGGAGGGCCCGGCGTTTTACACGATGCAGGGAACAGCCCGCATCGGCAAGGGATGTTCCAATATTTCAGGAGATAATTTCTCCATGATGGACATGCCCGGAGGCAGGAAAGGCGTTGTGCTCTCTGACGGAATGGGGTCCGGGGAGGAGGCGTGCCGGGAGAGCACGCTGGTCATCGAGCTCTTGGAGGAGCTGCTGGCCGCCGGATTTCCCGAGGAGACAGCGATCCAGATGATCAATACCACGCTCGTCATGGGCAGGGAGGAGATCCATTATTCCACGGTGGACATGACGGTGTTCGACCTGTACACAGGAGAGTGTGAGATCATAAAAGCAGGGGCGTCCTCTACATTCATCAAGAAAAAGGACAGTGTAGAGCATTTGAGCTCCACCAGCCTGCCCATCGGCGTGATGAACCATATCGAGATCGATTCCGTGAAGAGGAAGCTGGAGGACGGTGATTTTGTCATCATGGTGACAGACGGCGTGCTGGACGCGCTGCCGGTGGGGGAGCAGGATATCCTCCTGGAGACCATCATACAGGGGAGCGCGATCAGCAATCCGAAAGAAATGGCCCATCATATACTGGAACAGGTGCTGGCATGGACCGGAAAAGAGCCGGCGGACGACATGACAGTGCTGGCGGTGGGATTGTGGGAGTCATAGTGGCGCAGCCTCTTTACTTTTGGGAATGAATTCGTTATAGTTTACATATGATGAGAAATGAAGAGAAAGAAGTGGAACAGTTTATCAGGAAACACGGCATGATCGGGAAGGGTGACGTGGTAATCGCAGGTGTATCGGGCGGAGCAGACTCGGTATGCCTGCTTTTTGTGCTCTGCGCCCTGCGTGAAAGGCTGGGATTTCAGGTAAAGGTGTGCCATGTGAATCATGGGCTGCGGGGCGCGGACGCGGATGGGGACGAGGCGTATGTGAGACAACTGTGCCGGGATCTGAAAGTGCCCTGCCGGTTTTTTCACGAAGATGTGGAATTAATTGCCAGAAACCGGAAACAATCTCCTGAGGAGGCGGGGAGAACGGCCCGCCGGGAGGCGTTCTGCCTTATGTGCCGCGAGGACGGAGGCACGAAGATCGCGACCGCCCATCACAGGGATGACAATGCGGAGACCGTGCTCTGGAATATGGCGCGGGGAACAGGGCTGAAGGGGCTGGGGGGCATCCGCCCGACAGCGGGAAAATGGATCCGCCCGCTCCTTGTGCTCACCCGGATTCAGACAGAGGGCTATCTCAGGGCAAAAGTGATCTCCTGGCGCGAGGACGCTACAAACAGTGAGAACGATTATACGAGAAACCGGATCCGGCACAATATCCTGCCGGTCTTCGGGGAACAGGTCAATCCCAGGACCGCGGAGCATCTGGATGAGCTGTCCCGGCAGGCCCGCGAGGTGTGGGATTATCTGGAGCAGGGCGCAGACCGGGCGTGGGAGAACTGCGTGGAAATCGGAAAAGCCGGACAGAGCGCCGGGGACGAGGCTGCGGCGCACACTGGAGAAGCAAGGGGGCTGGAGATAAACAGGGAGGCGTTTCAGAAGGAGGCGCCGGCCGTGCAGAAACAGCTCATCCGGAAAAGCCTCGCATATGTAAGAGGGCAGGAGCGCGACATCGGAGCGGTCCATATCGCGGCCCTGGCAGAGCTTTTTGACAGGCAGACCGGGCGTGCGCTGGATCTGCCGGGAGGCATAAAAGCAGAACGGACATATGACGGAGTGAGGATCAAACAGTGCGGCGGAGCCGTAGAGGATGGGGAAGAACCGGATAGTAGGGATGGATTTACGGTTTCTCTGAAAGTTCCGGGCAGAGTGGAGATCCCCGGCACAGGACAGATCATCACCTGCCGGATCATCGAAAACGCGGACGTTTCAGAGGCAGAAGGGATCCGGCAAAAAAGCTACACGAAATGGTTTGATTATGATATAATAAAATACAGTCTTTCCGCGAGGACGCGGCAAAGCGGTGATTACCTCATCATTGATGAGAAGGGAAGCCGGCAGAAGCTGAAATCTTTTTTTGTCAATGAAAAGATCCCGCGGAAAGAAAGGGAGCGTATGCTGCTCATTGCCGATGGGGAACACATCATCTGGATCCCCGGACGCCGGATGAGCCGCGCGTGCCATATCAGCAGCAGGACAAAAACAGTTCTTGAGATAAAGATAACGGAGGAGAAAGAAAATGGCAGAGACGATCAGGGTGCTGATTCCTGAAGACAAGGTTGATGAGAGGATCAGGGAACTGGGGGAGAGGATCAGTGCGGATTATGCCGGAAAGCAGGTTCATCTTATCTGCGTATTAAAAGGCGGCGTCTTTTTTATGTGTGAGCTGGCAAAGAGGATCACAGTGCCGGTATCCATGGATTTTATGTGTGTGGGAAGCTATGGCGATGGAACGGCTTCCAGCGGCGTTGTGCGCATCGCGAAGGATCTGGACGAATCCATCGAGAACAAAGAAGTGTTGATCGTTGAGGATATCATTGATTCCGGAAACACACTGTATTATCTCATGGACGTCCTTAAAAAGAGGAATCCCGCCAGCATGCATTTGTGTGCGCTGCTGGACAAACCGGAGCGGAGAGTGAAGGACGTGAAGGTGGATTACTGCGGATTTGAGATCCCGGATAAATTCGTGGTCGGGTATGGGCTTGATTATGCCCAGAAGTATAGAAACCTTCCTTACATCGGAGTAGTGGAAGGCGTGGAATAGGAAGGAGCAGAATTTTGGATAATAACAGGAAATACAGGAGCATTAACATATCCACGGTCCTGATGTTCATTGTGATCGTGGCGGCGGCTCTCTGGATGGCGGGCAGGATGCAGATGCACCGGCAGGAGATGCCTTATACGGAGTTTGTCACCCAGGTAGAGCGGGACAATGTGACAGATGTATATATTGACCTGAACCGCGCCGTGCCGACAGGTACGGTGTCCTTCATGCTGAAAAATGAAGATGGGGCGCGGACGGTCAATGTCTCTGATGTGGAAGAAGTAAGGAGCCTGCTGGATAAGCAGGAAGTAGAGTATGATATCTCCGCGATACCGGAGGAGTCTGTGCTGACAACAGTCTTTCTTCCGCTGCTGGTGACGCTGGCGGGAGTCTTTCTCATCTTTTATCTGATGAACCGCCAGAACGGCGGGGCAAATGCAAAGGCAATGAACTTTGGCAAGAGCCGCGCAAGAATGGCGGGGCAGGATGAGATCAAGGTCACCTTCTCGGACGTGGCAGGTCTGAAGGAAGAAAAAGAAGAGCTGGAGGAGATCGTGGATTTCCTGAAGGCCCCAAAGAAATATGTGCAGCTCGGGGCAAGGATCCCGAAGGGAGTGCTCCTGGAGGGGCCGCCGGGAACCGGAAAGACGCTGCTGGCGAAGGCCGTGGCAGGTGAGGCGGGAGTGCCGTTTTTCAGTATCTCAGGTTCGGATTTCGTGGAAATGTTCGTCGGCGTGGGCGCGTCCCGGGTGCGCGATCTGTTCCAGGACGCGAAGAAGAACGCTCCGTGCATTGTGTTTATCGATGAGATCGACGCGGTAGCGAGACGGCGGGGAAGCGGTCTCGGCGGAGGACATGACGAGAGAGAGCAGACGCTGAACCAGCTCCTTGTGGAGATGGATGGTTTTGGAGTGAATGAAGGCATTATCGTCATGGCAGCCACGAACCGGAAGGACATCCTCGATCCGGCGATCCTGCGTCCCGGACGGTTTGACCGGAATGTGATCGTAGGGCGTCCGGATGTGGGCGGAAGAGAAGAAATCCTGAAGGTACACGCAAAGAACAAGCCCCTGGGCGATGACGTGGATCTGCGGCAGATCGCGCAGACAACCGCGGGATTTACCGGAGCGGATCTTGAAAACCTGTTAAATGAGGCTGCCATCCTGGCCGCAAAGGACAACAGAGTGTTCATCCAGCAGCAGGATATCCGTCATGCCTTTGTAAAAGTGGGCATCGGACCGGAGAAGAAGAGCCGCATCGTCTCTGAAAAGGAACGGCGGATCACGGCTTACCATGAGGCGGGACACGCGATCCTGTTCCATGTGCTTCCTGACGTGGGACCTGTGTACAGCGTATCCATTATCCCCACCGGAGGAGCAGGTGGGTACACCATGCCTCTGCCGGAGAAGGATGATATGTTTAATACAAAGGGGCATATGCTCCAGGAGATCACGGTGTCGCTGGGTGGCCGTGTGGCGGAAGAGGAGATATTCGATGACATCACCACAGGCGCTTCCCAGGATATCAAGCAGGCGACGGCGATCGCCAAATCCATGATCACCAAGTTCGGCATGTCTGAGCGCCTTGGCCTGATCAATTATGACAATGACAGCGACGAAGTATTCATCGGAAGAGATTTCGGACACACTTCCCGCGGATATGGCGAGAAGGTGGCAGGGACGATCGATGAAGAAGTAAAGCGGATCATCGATGAGTGTTATGCAAGAGCGCGCAGGATCATTCAGGATCACCATGATGTCCTGGAGGCATGCGCAAAACTCCTGTTAGAGAAGGAAAAGATAACAAGGAGCGAGTTTGAGGCATTATTTGATGAGGACAGCGAGACATAAGGGGGCTTAATCTATGAACAGAGACGCGCTGTTCTGTGATGGAACGCAGGATTATGTCATTCCGGCGGAGCCGGAGGCAAACGCCGTGGTGCGCCTGCGCTTTCGGACTGCACATAATGATGTGGAAGAAGTGAATCTTCTTGTCGGGGAATCCAGCCATGCGATGTGGAAAGTGCTCTCAGGGGATGAATTTGATTTCTATGAGATCGAATGGCAGCTCGGGACAGAGCCTTTCCGTTATTCATTTGAAGTAAAGAAAGGTGAACAGATCTGTTATTTTAACCGGTATGGGGTGTCAGACCACAGGGAAGATTACTATGCGTTTACCATTGTGCCCGGATTTTCCACACCTGACTGGGCAAAGGGAGCGGTCATGTACCAGATCTTTGTGGATCGTTTTTGTAATGGAGACCCTTCTAATGACGTGGAGGACAGGGAATATATTTATATCGGAGAGCCAAGCGCCAGGATAAGGGACTGGAACCAGGTGCCTGCCGCGAGGGATATCCATAATTTTTACGGAGGCGATCTCCAGGGAGTTATGGATAAACTGGATTATCTGCAGGAGCTGGGTGTGGAGGTGATCTACTTCAATCCGCTGTTCGTGTCGCCCTCCAATCATAAATATGATATCCAGGACTATGACTATATCGATCCTCATTATGGTAAGATCGTTGAGGACGGAGGGGAAACGCTTCCGGAAGGCAACGGAGATAATGCCCATGCGACAAAGTACCAGAAACGGACGGGAGATATCCGGAATCTGGAGGCGAGCAATAAGCTGTTCGCCTGCCTGGTAGAAGAGATGCACAAGAGAGGGATGCGGGTGATACTGGACGGAGTGTTCAATCACTGCGGTTCGTTTAATAAGTGGATGGACCGGGAACGTATTTATGAGCAGCAGCCCGAATATCCGAAGGGCGCATATGTAAGCGCTGACAGCCCATACAGGGAATTTTTCCATTTTTCTGATAACCGGAACGAGGCATGGCCGTATAATGGCAGCTATGACGGCTGGTGGGGACATGATACGCTCCCTAAGCTTTCATATGAAGATTCACCGGAACTTGAGCAATATATAATGGACATTGGAAAGAAATGGGTTTCTCCGCCCTATAATGTTGACGGCTGGCGTCTTGATGTTGCGGCGGATCTGGGGTGCAGCAATGAGTATAACCACATGTTCTGGAAACGCTTCCGCAAGGAAGTAAAAGCGGCGAATCCGGAGGCGGTCATACTGGCGGAGCACTACGGCGATCCAGCTGAATGGCTCCAGGGAGACGAATGGGACAGTGTCATGAATTATGACGCCTTCATGGAGCCTCTCACATGGTTCCTCACCGGTATGGAAAAGCACAGCGATGAGCGGCGTACTGATCTGTGGGGCAATCCGGACAACTTCGTGGGAGCCATGCGGCATTTCATGGCGAGCATGCTCACGCCGTCTCTTCAAGTGGCGATGAATGAGCTGTCCAACCACGATCACTCCAGATTTCTTACGCGCACGAATCATATCGTGGGGCGTGTGGAGCATGCGGGTTCCAAGGCGGCTGAGGAAGGCGTAAACCACGCGGTCATGCGGGAGGCCGTGACAGTGCAGATGACCTGGGTGGGCGCGCCCACGATCTACTACGGAGATGAGGTCGGGGTGTGCGGATTCACAGATCCGGACAACAGGCGGACATTTCCATGGGGAAATGAAGATAAAGAACTGCTGGAATTTCACAAAGAGATGATCCGGATCCATAAAGAAGAAACACCGCTGAAGAAGGGATCCATCAAGCTCCTCACCGCAGACTATAATATTCTCGCTTACGCAAGGTTCCAGGGGGATGAACAGATCGTTGTCGTCCTCAACAACAGCAAGGAACTGAAAGAGGTGACGGTTCCTGTCTGGCTGTCCGGCATGCCGAAAGAAGGCAGGATGAAACGGCTCATATATACCTATGAGAACGGCTATACGACCGCTTATGATGAATATATCGTGGAAAACGGCGAGATCGTGATCAATATGGGGCGGCACTCCGCGGCCGTATTGAAGCCGATCGCCAGGACTGAGATTTAGAAGAAGATTTAGAGTATTGTGAAAACAGCGGCAAAAGGGGTCAGCCCTTTATGGGAGAAAAGTATGACAAAGAAGATCGCAGTGATAAATGATCTGTCCGGTTTCGGGCGGTGTTCCCTTACGGCGGCGGTCTCGGTGATCGCTGCCATGGGAGTGCAGCCCTGTCCTCTGCCGACGGCTGTTTTGAGCGCGCAGACCGGCTACCCCAGCTATTTCTATGACGACTATACGGATAAGATGGGGAAGATCCAGAGAGAATGGGAGAAGATGGACGTCCGGTTTGACGGAATCTACATGGGATTTATGTCAGGCTGCCTCCAGATCGGGAGAGCCATTGATTTTCTGGACGTATTTCACAGAGAGGATACCTTTCTCCTTGTCGATCCGATCATGGGCGACAATGGTGAAAGGTTCTCTATTTTCTCATCAGAGTTTCAGGAGGAGATGAAACGTCTGGTACAGCGGGCGGATATTATTACCCCGAACCTGACCGAGCTGTGCCTGTTGACCGACACAGATCCCAGTCAGATCGCGAAAAACGCAGGAGCAGCGGAGCAGGAGGCACATGCGCATGAGAATGCGGGAGCTCTCCGGGATGGAAGAGGGAATGATGGAAAAAGGATCGTGGAGACAGCGGAAAAACTTGCCCGGCATGTGATGCAGGGCGGACCGTCACAGGTGGTCGTCACCGGAATCCACTTTACAGACAGAGCAGACGGCAGGGAAAAGATGGGTAATCTCGCTGTCACAAAAGACAGGGCAGAGTTCCGCGCGCATCCGTTCATCGGGGAGGGCTATTCAGGAACAGGAGATCTGTTTGCTTCCGTGATCGCGGGAGGAAAAGCGCGGGGAGATGACCTTGCGGAAGACATGAAGCTGGCAGGAGAAATGATCGAGCTGGCAATCCGGGATGCCGTCAGGGACGGAGTGCCGAGGAATGAAGGGGCAGAGTATGAAAAATATCTCACCATGCTGATGGAACATAGATTTGGCGCCCCTTCAGGATCCGGGGAAATATAAAGGGAAGGACATAACACATGTCCTTCCCTTTATATTTCCCCGGATTTTTGCTGTCCAGACAAAGAATTGCCTTTCAGATGTTTTTTCTATTGCCTTCGAGGGATAATAATATGAAGAAAAACAAACAGGAGGCATATATATGGAAGAAAGGGTAAAACAGTATATCAAATATTTAGAACAGGAGGAAAAAAGCGAGGCGACCCGGCGTCAATACAAAAGGGACATCCTGCACTTTTTAAGCTTCGCAAAGGGTCAGGAACTCACAAGGGAGCTGGCACTCCGGTACAAAGAGGAGCTGCAGTCTAAACACCGTGCCGGCAGCGTCAATGTCAAGCTGGCGGCCTTAAACGGCTTCTTTTCTTATTTAGGACGAGAGGACTTGCGGGTGAAGCGGCTGCGGATCCAGAAGCGGCCTTTCCTTCCCCGGGAAAAGGAGTTGAGCAAGGCGGAATATCTCCGACTTTTGGAAGCGGCAAGGCAAAAGAAGAACGAAAAGCTGCGGCTGCTTTTAGAGACCATCTGCGGCACCGGCATCCGGGTGTCGGAGCTGAAGTATATCACTGTCGAAGCTGTAGAACAGGGAGAGGCAGCGATCCGGCTCAAGGGCAAGATCCGTGTGGTCCTTATTTCTGGGAAATTAAGAAAAGCGCTCAAAGAATACCTTAGAAGAGGAAAAATCTCATCCGGCCCGGTATTCGTCACAAAAAACGGCAACCCACTGGACCGGTCAAACATCTGGAAGATGATGAAGGCTCTGTGTAAAGACGCGGGTGTGGCCCGGCAGAAGGTATTCCCTCACAACCTGCGGCATCTGTTCGCCCGGTGCTTTTACAAGATTGATAAGGATATCGCAAGACTGGCGGACATTTTGGGACACAGCAGCATCAACACCACAAGGATCTATGTCATGTCCTCAGATCATGAACCACGGAAACGTATGGACGCTCTGGGATTAGTAATATAAAAGGGGGAAAATAAAAAACACCACATAATCGGAATTATGTGGTATACCGAATGGATGATCTACATAGATAATTGTTTTTTATATTATACATGGATCGATTGATTTTGACAAGAGGCAAATAAAATTTTTTTGATTTTGTCAAAATGGGCAGCAAAAAGTCATCCTTTTCCGTTTTTTGTCGTGAAAAACAGGCAAGGATTTCTTTTTATGCCTTTGTTCTATGTTTTTTAGCTCAATGATCCGACTTACAACTGCCCATGGAGCTGCCGCGGTGTCATATCTACCACATAATTCCGATTATGTGGTGCAGGCCGGGTGACAGCTGCATAGGTATTTATGTTTTTATAAGATCAAGCAATACCTGATAAATTGGATATGAATGAAGGTATCAGAACACGCAGTGAAATATGCGGCATCCTTTATAGAGAAAAGAAAGACTATAGAGAGGAAAAGGACTATGCAGCTAAAACTGACGACAGACTATGCCGTCCGCATCCTGACGTATCTGGCGAGAGAGGGCAGGGTCGTGCCCATCGCTGAGATCGCGGAAGCGATGGAGATACCAGAAAAATATTTAAACCGCATAGGGCTGGCGCTTCGCAACGAAGGACTGATCACCAGCCACAGAGGGAAGAATGGCGGATACGGTCTTGGCAGAGCGCCGGAGAGCATACGGCTCTATGATGTGGTGCTGTTAGTGGAAGGAACTGTCGTTCTCAACAGATGTCTGGAAGGGGACAGTTATTGTGGGCGGGACGCCGCGTTTTACTGTACTGTACATAAGTGCTACTCGGTGATGCAGAAAAAATGGGAGAATTTCTTGAGCGGAGTAACCATAGCGAGTCTCCTGGAGGACATGAGTGAGGAGGAGATCGAGCGCCGGATCGACCACGGTCCCGCTGTGGGGTTCGGGAGAGGTGCTGATGGCGTTCAGAGAGAGTTTGCGGTTCAGAAGGAGACACTGGTGAATTGAGGAAACAGGAAAGGCGGAAATATATGAAACACCAGAAAAAAGCCCTGTTCATGTCGACATTGACGGCAGCGCTGGTCGCGGGAGCCGGTATATATATGTATACACAATACGATATCGTAGGTAATGAGGAAGACATATCGGAAGAGGTAAGAGAGGTTGCCTCAGAAGCACCTGCCAAAACAGAATTGACAGAAGAGGAAAAAGAACAGCTGGAAGCTCAGACCGGTGTGACCGTGACAGAGAACGGAGTGATGGAAGTCAATATAGGAGAGATCCTGGCGGAAGAAAGCTCCGTGACGATAACAAGAGATCAGGCCAGAGAGATGGCTCTTGGTAGTCTTGGGGAGGAAGCGGAGATCGGAGCATGCGATATCCGTGAACACGAAGGTGTGAAATACTGGGTAGTTCAAGCCGATAAGGGGAAAGAAACATACCAGATTTGGCTTAACGCGGATACCGGAGAAGAATTTATCAACCAGAAAGTCGAATAAAAGGTAAGAGGTGAGGCAGCGACATGAAATCTTATGAAAGAAGAAGGAAGCCGTACAGAGGCGGTAAGAGAACAGAACAGAGGAGCGGACACCTGCTGTGGCACAGGATGCTGGCGGTATTGGTAGCGGCCGTAACCATTTTGACAGGGATTGAACTGTCCGGACTGGAAGCTGTGTTTGCAAAGGAGACCAGCGGATACCAGATCGATGTCAGCTATTCAGAAGGGAAAGCCCAGGCTGTGCTGAAAGGGAACACGGACAGTGTGGGCGCAGGGATCACTCTTGGGGAGCTGAAGGACGAAGAAGGGAACACCTTTGATCCCTCTGAGTTTGAAACAACGGTGACAGAGAATGGTACCTATACATATATCCTGACCTATAAGGAGACAGCTTCCCAGAACGGAAAGCAGATGGATAAAGAAGAAAAGGTAACTGTGACAGTAGATCAGATTGAGACAAAGACGTCTGAAACCTCTTCCGTATCAGCGGCAAATGAAGCGGCAGCTTCACAGCAGCCGGCAGCATCGGAGGAAACACCTGCCGCATTACCGCTGAACGTGTTGGAAGAATCCCTGGAAGGAATCCAGGCGGCAAGGGCAACAACTACCGCCGCTATAAATGTGGGACAGTATGCTGATGAATTGCTAATATCGAATCTTAATACAAGTGGCACCTACACGTTTGAAGGTGGCTCATTTGACACAGTAGAGATCCCATCATTTGAACAAACGATTACCGGCACCGGCACGACTGTACAGAGGAGTTTTTCCAGAGCAGGGATCATTATCGCGGGCGGTGACGAGAGTGCCCCTGTATTTATCACAGGACTCTATCCGATAGAGAAGTCAGATGGGACCGGGTATGACTGGTACTACACCACAGAAGATAATACAGAACAGGGAAATCCTTATGGAAATATAGAGGCAGGTTACCTGCTGGATACAGATACTACGTCAGTCCGTTTCTATTACGCACTGGATACAAGCGATACATACACGATCGGCTTTTTGCCGAGCTCCATTGATTTCAGCCTTCTGGTAAACGGAACGTCTTATGAAGGTGCTGGAGATCTTGTAGATCCAATACAGGTAAAACCAGGAGAAAAGATAGTCGCTACCATCGAGTTGCCTTCAGAGTATCAGACAGCGCTCATGGCCCTTTATGAGTTCGATGCTGGGTGGAGTGATTCGTTCACGAGGGTTATCGCGTCTTACGGTTTAGTCAGACCAGAAGATGACGACGCGATCGCGAAAGATAAATCAAACGGCACTTGGATAGCGAATGCAGAGCAGATTGCATCAACAACCAGTACACTGCGTTATCAGGTAATCTTTGAGATGCCTGCACAGGACATTGATATCCGTATGCATAATTTTGGTTGGGATACAAATCTGGAGACAAGATATTACGGTCTCTGGATAAATGAAGGAATGCCTGTACAAAACACGGAAATGGGTATTACCCGTCTGTTTACCCGATTTGTAGAGGGACCTGGCGACAGTGTTAATACCAACAGCGTTTCCGACTTGTTGGCAGGAACAGGTGTGGCTACTAAGCATTGGGCAACAAGTCCTACATATACTTCCTATACTCAACCCAATAGTGACTGGAGGAACAGTGGATTTGGTCAGATCACCGGGGGAGGCGGGACCTATATACATGTTGATGCATATACATGGCCGTATTCTGCAACAAGTAGTGATCTCCCAACGCAAATGAGGCAGATGAAGTACGGGAACCTTACAGACAGGACGGATCTGAGTGATGATATCAATCAGGGCACTTACCTGAACCCAGAAGACACGAGCAAGACGACAGTTGCAACGGGTAATTTTTATCCTGGAGAATCCGTTGGGTTCCGCCTGGAGACGGCGCGAGGAGCTCGAAATTATGGTTCTGGTCATCCTCTGGCTTGGCGATACATGCCGGGATATCTGACTGTAGATATTTATGCAGGTAAGGGACAGAGTTTTACCGAGGGCAAGAACTTTGAAAGATATTATGTTGATTTGTCGAGCCTGAATCAGAGAGGGATAACAAGAACATCTCTTGGCGGAAATGGGGAAATCCTTATTCAGTGTTTGCAAAAGGATATTAATAATTGGACATCAGACTGGGGAGGAAGCTTCAACCGTTATAACTTGGCTGGTAATGTAGGCGTGCCGGTAAGTGCGTACAATATCACTGTAAATGGGATGACCCGACCGTTTAAGATCATTTACAATCACTATTCAAGTGTCCAGGAGAATTACAGAGTATCTTCCATGACAGGCGTGGAAGACGGAACACTTGCTACATCCGGTATTGGAAACGCTTCAAATGTTAACGGCAGCTATATTTATTTGAAAAAAGACCAGAACAGTGCGAGACAGGGATATTATCCTCTGACCGAAGAGTACTTCTTTATCCGGGCAGAGCAGCCGAATGGTGGTTTTAGGATTGGATTAAAGCCTTCGGAGGGGTATAGTGTACCGACAATCACAACAAAGAAAGCTGATGGCACTGTCATAACAAGCGGAAGCAATGGATATTCACTAAGCGCTCCTACCTTAGAGAATGGGAGGTATGTATATACTCTTAGCTTAAGTGGAAGTGCAACTGCTGAATTGCGCACTATGGATATCGTCGCCGCCCCGGTAAGCTTTGGTGTGGAATATTGGTATAACAATAAGCGGTATGACAGTGCTAACTTGACTCTGGCATATGACCAGACGGAAAATGCTCTGATAGGACTGAATGTCCCTGCAAATATATCAGCAGGAAACTTTTTCAGTGGATTTAAGCTTACCGTGGAAGGGGGAAGTAAAACCATTACAATTGACCCCACATCGGGGGGCAACTGGCAGCCTGGAGATATTATCAATGTGAGATCAATCTATCAGCAGATGTCAGAGCAGGGGGCACTCAGCAACAGCACTAATTATACAATCAAGCTGACAGCACAGACATCAACGACAGGCGGTGTATGGCTCAATGCCGGTTATACGGTATACAAGCAGAGCGGATGGTTTTCCGGTACTGAGTACAGCAATACGAACTTTGCCGATCGGGAAAGCGGAAGCGTCAGTGGTTTAGCAGGAGGCAGTGTTCTTTTTACAGGATACAAGGACCAGTTCACTAATGGAACAAATAAATACCTTCTGGATGAAGAAAAAAGTACCTTTAGTGGTAACATGCCTTCAAACGTAGATCAGAGCGGAACAGAGATAGGGAAATTTTACTACCTGAACGCAGCGACCGTCCAGATTTACGTCCCCACTGATCTGACAGACATCAATGCGGAAACGACCAATATAAATAAGTGGAATACAGATAATGCCAATGTGTATTATACCGGTGTACAAGGAAAGAGTAATGTTGTGGATCTGAGCAGCATCATGCTGCCAGCTGAAGCAAATGGAAAAGAACTTCAGGGATGGAGGATCGTAAAAGGCAGCACTACTACCGGTACATCAGAACAGATCCAAGTATACAACTACGAGATCTCAGCTGGAGCAAGTTCAACATTAGACCTGAATACTCTTGGAACGACTGCGGGAGATGCCGCGAATGCCGGAAGGGCCGCATGGGAGGCAATCTTTGGAAAGGGCGCTAGTCCAGATCGTACTAATGGAAGTGGAACAATTACGCTGATTCCGTACTATGTAGACGGTACAAAGCCGATCCGGTCTCCTGATGGTGGTACTTCGCAGACTGTTAAGTTTTATCGTGACAACTCGTTCAGCGTTACATTTGTCATGGAGGGTGAAGTGACGGCAAGCAATGCCTTAGCTCAATACGCCGTATATCGTTCTCAAGCCGAGGAGAGTGGCACACCCCTCAGATCTGTCGCCGTTGGAACAGTGGATCTGTTCAGTAAAACCTCAACGAAGGTTGTAAGTGACAGCTATTATCCCGTGCTTAAGGATGGGAATGTTACGATAAATCAAACATATGATGCTGAAGCCAAGCAGACAACCATCACACTGACTCTGACTAATATAAATGAGCAAGGAACAGACCGAACCTACCGGGTTTATTTGTGGAATCAGGCAAACGGACCTCTTACAACTCCAAACGGCGCACTTTCGGATGCCGGATGGCGCGATGGACCTCCTGCGAGCTTGACATCAGGTTCTTACCAATACATTGATACGCAAGTATATCGCGTACCGCAGGTGTATAACCAGTCAGCCGATACCACTGTAACTGTCGATGAGAAGGCGCTGTTCTATGAGAATCAGGGAATTAAGGTAACAGGAACGTTCAAGCTTGAGGGCGATGATAATGATAGCAGTCCTAACGCTAACAATAAAGAATCAATACAGGCGCTGCTTAAAGAATCCGCTTTTTCCGGAGACTTGAAGGTTGCTTTGTATAAAAAGAATCCGAATACTGCAAGTTGGGAAAATCAGAACTACCAACTGTTTGGCATGGTAACAACGAGTGATCAGGACTCAGATTCTGATGGATTCCTGGACCTAAGCATTACAGATTTGAAAAATACAATAGACCGAAATTCAGTGAGGATTGAGCCGGTTGAAGGCAGCAATAAGAGCTTCACGATCAGTTTTACCAAGACTGGAAATGTGACCCACAACAATGATGACGGAGCCCAGTACCTCATCTTTGCATGGACGGATACCAATAATACTAATCCTCCGGCGAATTGGGGGACAACAACGGATGTTGATGGGAATACGGATTTAAACAGCATAGGTATCCCGGGCGTGAAGACGACTATGACCGGAATTTTGGGAAGCCAGATAAAAAGCATGATCAGTTTTCCTCAAAAGGTCACTATGTCAGACAGCGCGGACCGGTATATCTATTCATCAAACGAAAAGATTACGCTTGAGCCGATTGCAGATGCGGAGCTGCCAGATCCGGATCCGGGAGTGGATGTGACGATATTAGATCTTAAAAGCTCACAGACCTTTGATATTTCCCGAAACAACAATAGCGAGACGATCGCTCTGAAAGCATTCACTGGCACACGAGACAAAAGCGGAAGCGATATATCGGAGAACGGCGGAAAAGTGGGAACAATGAAATTTAGTACAGGCTCTGGATCTACACAGAACACATTGCCACTATACTTCAAGTCAGAGAATATGGTGACCGGAATCGTGAACGGTGATCCGTTTACCGGAAGGATTACCTTCCAGTTCAGCAAGGCGGCCGGTAATTAGTTAAGGAGGCGGACAAGGATGAAGAAAAGCATAGTAGCAGGACTGATCTGTTTAAGCCTCTGGATGATACCTGCAAATGTGATACAAGCAGAGGCAGCAGCTCCACAGGGGCAGACGCAGTTTGTGTACCAGGGTACAACACAGACAACGATAGACAGGGGACCGGGAACAACAGGTGGAAGCGCCAAGACCGGAGATACGGCAGAGATAGGAAGCTGGCTGATGGCTCTGTCGGGATCAGCCCTGATCCTGTTCCTGGCAGGAATGACAAGACGCCGGGAAACAGAAGAAGAAATCAGCAGGGTATAGGGAAGCGAAAAATCTCTGTACCAAAGGAACTGGTCCATGGCACACAGGGTGCTTGGATATAGAGAAATAAGAGAAAAAGAAAAGGAGAAAAAGAAATGAGAAACAAAAAACTTTTTGCAGCATTATTAGCTGGAACACTGGCAGTAAGCATGATGGGAACAACAGTATTCGCATCAACAGGAACAACAACATTTAACTATACGTCCGGTACGATCGTAGGACCTGGCGATGATGAGGCAAATAACTGGAAGATTACTTTCCCGGTTAGCGTTACCTTAGGTGAGAACAACAAAGCCGCAGATGAAAGTGAGGCAGCAACAAAAGGATCTGCAATGAAGTTCACGCTTACAAATAAAGATAATGGTGCTGCTTCAAGTACAGCTGTTGGAAATGGCCTTTCTGTCACTGCATCAGCATCAGGCTGGACAGGAGCAGAAATCGCAATGACTGGCGGTACAGGCGTAAATATGCAGCTGCTGCCAGGTGACACTTCTGCGAATACTGGAAATTTCCTGAATAGCGGGCAAGAAATAGTGAAACTTGATACAACGACTACTACAGATACTGCATACGCATCAATTACGTCAACCAGCACTGCTGCTGCAGACGCTAAGTATAGCGCAGTTGTTACATGGACAGTTACTAAATCATAATAATCGTTACATAGTGACTACCTGATTTCGGACAGTCTTTGGCCTGGCCGGAATAGCACAGAACAGGGAGCAGCAGACTCTGCTCCCTGTTCTGTTATGAAGAAGGATTGATGAGTGAAAAGTAAGGAGGAAACGATGTGGAATGGTCGGTAAAGAAACAGGAATATTCTGCCAGGCACAAGGATAGTAAAGGCAGGACCTGGGGCTATCTGACGGGAAAGGAACTGATGGAACGCTACCCCAATGGCGGCTACCGCATTGTGGCGGATATGCGCAGGAAAGAGGGCAGGACAGAAGATCTCCTTCTTAAGGGTAAGGGGGAGGCTTATCGTCTGCACCCTTATCAGAGGAAGAGAAAACGTCTGGAACGGACTGTGGGCTATATCGATGTCAGTACAGATACGGAAAAAGACGCTTATGTGCGGATCGTAAAGCATGCTTTGTTTCGTGGGCTTATCCTGCCGGTGATGATTCTTCTTCTGCTGGCTGGCGGTGTATTCCTTGGCTGGTGGCTTTCCAGCCGGGAGCAGGTGCCGGGATTAGATGAAACGGCAGTCTCCTACCGGAGAGAGGGACTGGAGAATACAGATCCCGAGAGCATCTCAGTACCGGGTGTCAGCATTCTGAAAATGGAGGCAGGACAGAGGACTGTAGAATTTCCCTTGATCAATCCAGAGGGAAATGCCTGCTATATGAAGTACACCATACAGGACATGGAGACCGGAGAGATACTCTATCAGTCAGGCAGGATCGAGCCTGGGAAGGCGGTGCTGAACTTTGATCTGAATTGTACGCTGGATCCCGGTACCTACCAGATACTCGTCAAGATTCAGACATCCGATATCAATGACTATACAGTAGAGCTCAATGGGGCGCAGATCCCTGCGGAGCTCGTGGTGGAATAAAACAGGAGGATCGAGAAGCAATGCAGTACAGATATGATGAACAGGGCAATGAGAACCGGAGCTGGAAAGACCGGAAGAAACACAGCTGGAAGTGCATGGATCAGAAGGTGTTCATGAAGCAGACAAGAGGAAAAGCCATCATCTGCGGGGATGCCGGAGTAAAGGGGAAGAACACAGATGACATCCTGACAGATGGGGAACACATCCTTCCCCTCTATGTCACCAGACAAAAACCAGGATTTTTCCAGAAGATCGTGGGATACATCCCCTGCACTGATGGGCAGGAGCACGGATATGTGCGTGTAGTTGGCACGGCGGCGGAAAGGATTATCGCCTTATTGCTGCTGCTGGCAGCCCTGATCGCCGGAGGCGTGTACCTGTGGCTGGCAAATGAGCCGGAAGGTCCGGATCTTGAGAAGGCAGCCGTGGCCTACGAGATGCCGGATGGGCTGATCAACGATGATCCGGACTCTATCGCCCTGCCGGGGATCAGCATCCTGACCGTGAGCAATTCAGATGGTGTTATTCGTGTTCCGTTGATCAATCCGGAAGGAAATGTCTGCTACTTTGTGTATACCATCTCCCTTGCAGATACAGGGGAGGTCCTTTATGAGAGCGGTTATATCGCTCCGGGGACTGCGGTGCCGGAGTTTGAGCTGAACCAGACTCTGGAGCCGGGCGCTTATGACATTATAGTGGATGTGGCGACATGGAGCATCGAAGACTATACCCAGCCGTTGAACGCTGGGAGAATCGAGGCAGAGCTGAAAGTGGAGGAATAAGGATGATCAAAGGAGTACGGTGCTTACTGTCCCTGTGTGCAGGCGCGCTTTTTCTCACAGTAGGCTGCGCTGGGGGAGAAAAGCGGGAAAAGGCGGAGGATACTGTGGAGCTTAAGCTGGGGGAGTCCTATGCCATAGAGGGAACGGAGATGACTCTTCAGATAGAAGAAGCCTATGAGACAGAGGAACTGAGCCCGGCTGATCCGTCGGGATATTTCTATTACTATGAAGATAAAGAAGGCTATCATTATTATGTAGTCAGCGCCAAGCTCATAAACCCCGCCCGGATCGCAGTAAAGCCTGCAGACTTCGAGGCTGTGGCATCAAAAGGAAGGAAAAAGTATGAGACCAAGGTGGTGCTGGAGGCCAGCAGCGGCGCTATGTTCCTGAGGGAAGATGAAGAGACTGTCGGGGAGGAGCCGACGCTTCACCTCCTGGTCCTTGTAGAGGATGGGAAGGATGCTCCGGATACAGTAGAGCTTTATTACAATAATGGGCTTGCGGAGAAGAAGGAAGACGAACTGTGGGACAGAGGGGTCAGGATAGACCTCTCTTATTTTTGATGCAAAATTCATGACCGTGATTCCGATGAAAGGATGCAGAGGGGATTATTGCGGCAAGAGTCGTAAATCAATATGCAAAGTGGTATATTAATTGCTAAAATATATCAATTTCCAAACTGGCCTGGGACACCTTTCAGCGCGGGAATGCCGGAGTGGAGCCGAAGTCGCCTCAGCCGCCCGCATCCCTACGCTGAATACATCCTGCGCGGCCTTATTTCGTCAATACCTCTACTCCGTCCTCTTTGACGAGCACCATATACTCGATCTGCGCGGAAAGTCCGTTGTCGATGGTATACACGGTCCAGCCGTTGTCTTCGTCCACGAAGAAGTCCGGGCTGCCCTCGTTGATCATGGGTTCGATGGTAAACATCATGCCCGGGACAAGGAGCATTTCGCTCCCCTTCGGCGTCACATAGCTTACGAAAGGATCTTCATGGAAGGCGAGCCCGATGCCGTGACCGCCGATCTCTTCCACGACGGAGTAGCCGTTTTTCCTGGCGTGGGTGTTGATCGCGTCAGCGATATCGCCCAGGTGTCCCCACGGTCTGGCGGCGGCGAGCCCCAGCTCCACACATTCTTCAGTCACGCGGACGAGGCGCTCGGCGCGTTCGGAAACCTTTCCCATCTTGAACATACGGGAAGCGTCCGAGAAATATCCGTCAAGGATGGTGGACACGTCTACATTGATGATGTCGCCTTCTTTGAGAATGACGTTTTCATCCGGGATGCCGTGGCAGATCTCATTGTTGATGGACGTACACACGCTTTTCGGGAATCCCTGGTAGTCCAGGGGAGCGGGAATGCCTCCGCGCTCTACTGTGAAGCGGTGGACGATCTCATCGATCTCAGCGGTGCTCATCCCGATGCGGATATGCTTTGCCACCTCGTCAAGGACGGCAGTGTTAAGCTCGGCGCTTATTTTGATCTTCTCTATCTGAGCCGGTGTCTTAAGGAGCTTGCGCGTGGGCACCATCTCCCCTTTCTCTGCGTGCATGAGCATTTTTTCTTCGATCGGCATGTGGCATTTTTTATATTTCCTGCCGCTGCCGCACCAGCAAAGGTCATTTCTTTCCATGAATTACATCTCCTCTAAAATTTAAAAATATAATATAAATACAGATCACTCAACAGGTACCGATCGCTCAGGTCGTAATACGGCTGCTCAGAACTGGTGTATGAACAGTCCGCTCCGGAGCTTCGGATCGAACCAGGTGGATTTGGGCGGCATGAGCCTCCCGGAGTCCGAGATCCGCAGCAGTTCCTCCATGGAGGTGGGATGCATGGAAAATGCGATTCCGCCCGATGCGTCCGCCGCCTGTTCCAGAGCGGCAGACCCTTTGATCTCTCCGACAAAACGGATGCGCGGATCGGTTTTTGGATCATGGATCCCGAGGATGGGTGCAAGGATGTGCTCCTGAAGGATCGATACATCAAGCCCGCGGACCGGATCGTCAGACAACAGGCGGGAATGAGCCTTTGCCATGTACCATGTTCCGTCACTGTAAATGCCGAATTCTCCCTTGTGTGCGGGGCGGCACGGTCCGATTCCAATGTGAGTGACATCAAAGCCGTCTTTTATCTTATCAAGAAATGAAGCAAATGTATACCCATTCTTGTCAGTGACTACACGGTCATAGCCATAGATCTGAAGTTCATCTGAAGGAAAGAGTACGCTGAGGAAAAAGTTGTATTCCTCGGCGCCGGAAAATTCGGGATCCGCGTCTCTTCTCACCAGACCGACTTTCACGGCGGAAGCCGCTCTGTGATGTCCGTCTGCGATGTACAGATGGGGTGTCTGAGCGTAAATATGGGAAATATTTTCAATGTCTTCCGGGCTGTCAATCTTCCATACCTGATGGCGGATATTGTCCTCGCTGGTAAAATCATACACTGCTTTTTGCATTTTTATCCGGTCTGTGATCTGGCGAAGCCGCTCGTTAGGACGGTGGGTCAGGAAGATGGGACCTGTATGGGCGCTGCATGTGTCGATGTGGCGGATACGGTCCTGTTCCTTTGCCTCAAGGGTATTTTCATGCCTTAAGATCACTCCGCTCATATAATCGTCGATGGAAGCGCAGCCCACCAGTCCGGTCTGAGTCCTTCCGTCCATGGTAAGGGCATATATATAGTAACAGTCAGTATCGTCCTGGATAAAAGAACCCTCCCGGATCATTACGTTGAGTGTGTCCCGGGCAGTCTCATAGACCGGCGCGGAGTACATATCAGTTCCTTCGGGAAGCAGTGTTTCCGCACGGTCGATCTTTAAAAATGACAGGGGATTATCGCGGACGATCTGCCGCGCCTCTCCGCTGCTGTACACGTCATAGGGGAGCGCGGCGATGGAAGAGGCGAGCTCTTTTTTCGGGCGTATCCCCCGGAACGGTCGTATGATACTCATAACGGTCTCCTTTCATGGGCACAGATGCAGGACCTCTGCATTCGGATGCCCCAGTATTTTAATCTATAAGTACCAGGGATATTCTAACACAGAAATTACCTGTACGCCACCGCGTGATTCGACAAAAACCGTGATTTCTACTTGCCCGCCGGTAAAAAGTATAGTAGTATTAAGACTTAAGGAGTGATAAATATTATGTGGTACTGGATCGTGATGTTTGTGCTTGCTGCAGGCAGTATTGCCATGCTGGCGGTATCATTTATCAGTATAAAGAAAAGAAACGACAGAGCGGTGTACGCCGGCGGCGGAAGAAACAGCCGCGCGTATGACGACGAAGAGGACGATTACGATGCGCCCCGGAGGAGACGCGGGCGCAAAGAGGCATATCCGCAGGAAAGAGAGGTTCGTCCGCGGGGGAAGAAGAGAAGGCAGTGGAAGATCGTTCTGGAGGACATCGACAGCTGGGATAAATATACGTTTACATTTTATGACACTGTGGGGATCGGAAGGGGAAAGGACGGCAGTATGTACGAAAAATATCTTCCGGTCACAGGTGATGGAAGGGTTTCCAAAGTTCACTGCGTCATCATCCACAGAGGCGATAAGCTCTATCTGAAGGATGAGGGATCGAGAAACGGCACATACTTAAACGGAGAGCGGGTGGACGGACCCATGGTGATCCAGAGAGATGACATCATCGGAGTCGGGGAGACACGTCTGGAGGTACAGAGGATTCTCAGAGAGAGCGAGTGATACTGGACAAAAAAAGTGTATAAAAAAATCGTCGTCAGGAGAACCTGGCGGCGGTTTTTTTGTCTAATTATGACAAAAAGAATTTTCATCGCAGAAATAAATTGACGAAAATAACGGAGTGTGTTAAAACTGAAGTATCAAAAACGTTTTTGTAAACATAGGAGGCAGTGTAGACATGGCAGCGACAATTCAGGATGTGGCAAGAGCGGCAGGCGTGTCCGTAGGGACGGTGTCGAGAGCGATGAATAATTACCCCGACATTAGCGCCAAGACCAGAGAGCGTATCCTGAAAGTCGCGGAAGAGTTAAAATACCGGCCCAATCTTGTGGCGAAGAGCCTGTCGTCCAAGCATTCAAGAGATATCGCCCTGATCTTATCAGGATTTCTTGAGGACGCGATGTTCAATGACTTTGAGACCATGCTGATGAAGGGATGTTACCAGTTCGCTTTTGAACGTGGGCTTGACATCTCGATGTATGTGATCAACAGCCGGACTCAGGAGGAGAAGAGTTACGAGCAGCTGTGCTACGAACACAACATCGCGGGAGGCATCATCTTCGGCATCAAGAGCACGGACCCATATTTCACATCCCTTGCGGAGAGCAAGAATCCGTGCGTGACTATTGACGTGGAAGTCAGCGGAGAGAATGTGAGCAGCGTGACCAACGACCACATGGCTGCGTTTGATGAACTGACGCAGTATCTGATCGATCAGGGACACCGCAGGATCGCGCTTGTATGCGGCAGAAAGAACGCCACGGTCACCGCGCAGAGGATGGATGGGGCGATGCGGGCGCTGGAGCGCAATGGGCTGAAACCGCCCGCGGATTCTGTCATCTACACAAACTTTTTGAAGGAGGAAGCGACCGAGGGAGTTACCGGATTTCTGAAAGAGCATCAGGATAAAGGCGTGACTGCGTTTTTATGCATGAGCGATCTGCTGGCGATCGGGACGGTGGAAGCGCTGAAAGAGGCAGGGTGCAGGGTGCCTGACGACTATTCTGTGGTAGGGTATGACGGACTTTATGTGACGGAGTACACAGACCCGAGACTTACGACTGTGGACCAGAACATAAAGGACAAAGGCTATGAGGCGGCTCATCTGCTGTTCGACATGATCGAGGGCAGGCGCTCCGCGCAGAGGCTGATCCTCCCGCATAAACTGGAGATCCGGGACAGTGTAAAGAGGTTGGAAATCTGATTCGAAAAAGAATACAGCAGGATTTCCACTTTTTTATACATCTTTACAAAAACGTTTTCGGAAATCTTATCCAGATGAGATATCGAATGATGAAAGGAGCAGTAATTATGAAAAAGAAAAGACTTTTGGCGGCGTTAACAGCAGGGCTTATGCTCGTGTCTGCCGGATGCGGGGCTTCCGGCGGTGGCGGCAGCACAACAGACGGCGGGGTTTCCGGCGAGATCACCATAACGATCCCGTCTTACAAGACCGGACAGAATGTGGGGGCTGTTTTCTTTGAGCCCCAGGTAGAGCGTTTTAACCAGTTATATGAAGGCCAGTACCACATTGAGCTTGAGAACGTGACGGAGGATGTGTTCAATGACCAGATGAAACAGCTGGCGCAGCAGAACGCCCTTCCGCCGCTTGTACAGGGAGGAGACAAAGAATGGCTCCGCACCGTTGTTTTCCCCAACGGAATGGCACATGACATCAGCGGGTGGCTGGATGAGAACCCGGATATCAAAGCGCTCATGCTTGAGGACGCGATCGACTACTGTACAGAGGAGGACGGCGCGATCTACAGCGTGCCTCTGGCAACAGTCAGACCTACAGGCTTTTTCTACAACAGCGCTATGTGGAATCCGACAGAAGACTTAAGCAGCCTTACGATGGATGAGTTCATCAGCCTGATCGGAGATCAGAAGATCGCTTTCTCAACAGCGGAAAACGCGTGGGTCAGCGCACTGTTCCTGACCGCGCTTATCGCGGACCAGGAGGGTGGTGTAGAGCTTCTTAACAGAGGTATCGAAGAGAAGATCACAGACTTTAACCAGCCCATCATTGTAACGGCAGTAGAGAAACTCCAGAGCTTTCTCCAGAACAATGCGTCCGCAAACTCTGTGGGAGCGGCTTATCCGGACGCGGCCAACGCGTTTATGAGCGGACAGGTGTCCATCATATCCAACGGACCGTGGATGTCAACAGATTTTGAGGAGGCAAACTCAGCAAACTGGAGCAATGGCTTTAATGGAGCTGATGTAAGGGCGTCTCTCTTCCCGGGACAGGTCGGTATCGCGCAGACACGCAGCTACGGAGAATGGTGGATTTCCGCTGACGCTACAGAAGACGAGATCGCGCTGGCAGAGGCATTCCTTGAGTTCATCTATTCACCGGAGGAACTGGAAGCATACCTGCTCGCAGAAGGCGGTGACGCGCCGAAACTGGAGTACAGCGAGAGCTTCACTTCCCAGCAGGGAGAGACACAGGTTCTGGCAGACCTTGCGGCTGACACTTCAGAGGAGACGGTATTCGCTCCGTGCATCCTGGATGTGATACCATCCTCTGTTGCCAACTCAGACCTGAGCAGACTGCTGCCCTCACTGGCAGACGGCACATATACAGCAGAAGAATTCTGTGAGCTTCTGACCACTGCGGCTCAGGAAGCGACGGCAGAATAAGACCGGACAGCAGAATAAACAGCTTTTTACACGCCCGCCGTTTCAGACGGGCGTGTGTATTCAGAAAGGAAATGGTTTTATGCTAAAAAAAGTCACAAAACCGAACCGAATGTCAAAGCAACACTGGGAGCGCAAGAACTACAAATGGATTTATCTGTTCCTGCTCCCCACGACCGTGATCTTTCTCATGTTCTACCTTGTGCCGATCTTCCAGGTGTTTGTCACATCATTTACACAGTGGGATGGGTTTAATGACCCGGTGTTCAATGGGATACGCAATTACCAGAACCTGTTTACGAGCAGCGCGTTCCTGATCTCACTGAAAAATCTGTTCCTCTGGTCGATCATCGCCATGTTTTTCCATGTGGGATTCGGCACGCTGGTCGCCTTTGTGCTGTATCAGCGGAAAAGAGGATGGAAAGTGACAAGAGCGGTATTTATGATACCGAACGTGATCAGTGCGGCGGCGTGGGCAATGATTTACCGGTTCTTTTTTAACAATAATTTTGGAATCCTTAATTCCATCATACGCACGATCGATCCGGATTTTGACATACAGTGGCTTTACCAGTCGCCGTGGGCGTTCTGGGCGGTCACGCTCACATGGCTGTTCTACGCGGTCATCGTAACACTGCTCGTACTGGGTGATCTGATGAACATTCCGCAGGAGTTAAATGAAGCGGCGATCATCGACGGAGCAGGCGGCTGGCAGCTGATCCGCCATATCCAGCTTCCGCTGTGCCGCGGCGCCATCGCTACCGGCGTGATCTGTTCCCTCACATCGAGGATCACCATGTATGAACAGATATCCCTGACAACGGCGGGCGGACCGGGCAATGACACCATGAGTCTCCCCATCCTGCTCGTAAACGCGGTTACGGATTACAGATACGGATATGCCAACGCTATCGGAGTGCTCATGTTTGTGATCGGTCTGATCATGATGGTCGTGATAAACAAGGCATTTCGCATAAACGAGACAGACTATTAAGGAGGTGGGTATATGCTGAAACTGAAAAAAGGAATGAGCAGGGGACTCATATATTTCATTGAAATTTTTGTCATCGTGATCTCTATATTTCCCATCCTCTGGGTGATCATGTCGGCTTTTAAGACAAACGGAGAGATACTGAGCAGCCCGCTGGCGCTCCCGTCCTCCCTGTCGCTTGACACATTTGCCCACTTGTTTGAGAATTACAATTTCCCCCGGTACTTTCTCAATTCCCTGCTGGCAGCGGGAGTGTCCACGGTGGTATCCCTCCTGTTCTATGCCATGGGCGGATATGTGCTGGCAAAATATAAATTCCCGGGGCGCACGCTTTTGTTCACGCTCTTTACCGTGACACTCCTTGTGCCCGCGCACAGCAAGACCCAGCCGATCTTCAACCTGATCATGGAGCTGGGGCTGTATGACAAACTTGCGGGAGTGACTCTTGTCTATCTCTCAACGGGTATGGCAATGTCCATTTTTATCCTGAGAGCAGGGTTTCTCTCGATCCCCAAGTCGCTGGATGAGGCGGCGATCGTGGACGGCGCGGGATTTCTGCGGATCTTCTGGTCCATCAACCTGCCGCTGGCCAAAGGCGCGCTGGCGACGGCGGGAATCCTCATGTTCTTAAGCAACTGGAACGAATACTATTTTGCGTCACTGCTCACCATGTCGGACTCCCAACGGACGCTTCCGGTCGCGCTGAGCTACTTTACGAGTGAATTCTCTTACAACTACACCCAACTGTTTGCGGCTCTGACCATTGTCGTACTGCCGGGCATCATCCTGTACATTTTTGCCCAGGAGCAGGTTCAGACAAGTATGGCTTCAACAGGGATCAAAGGATGATATGACATAATAAAGGAGAAAACTTATGAACTTTCATTTGAATTACAGCCCGCTCCCTCTCGGATGGGTCGTCGAGGAGGCGGGATTTGATTCCCGCTGTATGGCAAAATGTGAGTCCATCTTTGCTCAGGGAAACGGATATATGAATATACGATGTGCACTGGAGGAAGATTATGTAGGTCAGTGCAGAGACACGTTTGTCACAGGAACATTTAACAAGGCGATGCCGGACGAGGTGACAGAGCTGCCTAATCTGCCGGATGCGGCGCAGATGGTGATCTCCCTGAATGGGGAGCGGTTCTCTATGGACAGAGGGAAGGTACATTCCTATTCACGGAGGCTGGATCTGCGTACAGGAGAATGCGTCAGGGAGGTTACATGGGAGAGTCCTTCCGGCAGCAGGGTAAAGTTCTGCTTCCGCAGGTTTGTTTCTTTAAAAAGGGAGCATGTGGCAGCATTCCAGATGGAGATCACCCCGCTGTCCGGCCCGCTGGAGATCGTTCTGGAAAGCGGGATCAGCTCCCGCAGTTCCAACACCGGCGCCCAGCATTGTCTGGACGGTGAGAAGCGGATGCTGGAGGGAGGGATCCTCCGTCTGACCACTCGCACAGCCCAGTCTGATATCCCGGTGGCAGTCCACTGTGCCCACAGTTTTAATAAAGAGTGCGCGTCAGAACTGCCCGTCATCGAGAGAAGGAGGCTTGTGATGCGGTACCGTTTTCTGGTGGAAGCGGAGGAAACGCTGAGAATGGATAAAACCGCGTGCTGGCACACAGGAAGGGACAAGGTCTATGAGCGGCCTGACAGCCTGGATGGCACGCATCAGACAGAACCTGTCAGCAATGCGGGGGACGCATGCATCGGGGAGTGCGGCAAGCTGGGATATGGAGAGCTTCTGGAAGAATCGTCCAGCTTGTGGAACGCGTACTGGGAGAAAATGGATGTGGTCATCGACAGCTCTAATCCGATGGATCAGCTCGGTGTCCGGTTTGCCCTCTATCATCTGAATATCATGATCCAGAGAAAGGACAACCGTGTGGGCATCGGAGCAAAGGGTATGACCGGGGAAGGATATAAAGGACATTCCTTCTGGGATACGGAAATGTTTCTCCTGCCCCATTACCTGCTCACAGACCCGGCTTCTGCCCGGACTCTTCTCGAGTACCGCTACCGGAGCATGAGCGGGGCATACCGGAAGGCGGAGGAGAACGGATATGAGGGCGCGATGTTCCCATGGGAGAGCGCATGGATGGATGACGGAGAGGTCACCCCGCTCTACGGAGCTGCTGATGTTGTCACAGGAGAGAGCATCCTGATCTATACGGGTATCAGGGAGCATCACATTACAGCGGACGTGGCATGGGCGGTATGGCTTTACTATAATGCCACCGGGGATGATGATTTCATGGAGAAATACGGCTGTGAACTCCTTCTGGAGACTGCCCGCTTCTGGAGCAGCCGCCTGGAATGGAACGATAACGCAAAACGATATGAGATCTGCGGCGTTATCGGCCCTGACGAATATAAGGAGGATGTGGACAACAACGCCTTCACCAACTATCTGGCAGTCTACAATCTGCGGATTGCCGGGGAGGTGATAGGACAGCTTGAGCAAAAATGGCAGAAGGCGTATACACGGCTTGCCAGAAAGTTTGATCTGGAAAAGCTGGGAAAAGAGTTCGCGGAAAAAGCGGACCAGGTCTACCTGCCAATGCCCGGCGCAGATGGGCTTGTGCCCCAGAATGACGAGTATCTGCGCCTGGAGAAGATCGACCTGACGAAATATAAGACACAGCAGGGCGTGTCCTCCATCTATGAGGATTACAGCCCCATGCAGATGAACCGGTTCATGGTGTCCAAGCAGGCGGACCTTGTGATGCTGCTCAGGGTCATGCCGGAACTCTTTGACGAGGAGACAAGGAAGAAGAACTTCCTGTTCTATGAGTCGCGGACTCTCCATGACTCTTCCTTAAGCCATGGACAGCACTGTGTAGTGGCAGCGTGGATGGGCATGGACCAGATGGCGCTGGACATGTACAGACATGCAGTGGATATTGATCTGGGACCGAACCCGGGTTCATCAAATGAAGGCATCCACAGCGCGGCGATGGGCGGCATCTGGCAGTGCGATGTGTGCGGCTTTGCCGGACTGAGATGGGAAGACGGACGCCTTGCGCTGGAGAATAACCTTCCCGCGGAGTGGAAGTCCATGGCATTTAAGATCTGCTGGAGAGGGACCTGGATCCGGGTAAGCCTGACAGGGGACCAGATCGCGGCTGAACATCTGTCAGGACCTGAGCTCGCGCTTACCTTCAATGGGCAGGGGTATGTTCTGGAGCAGGGAAAGGCCGTGTCAGATAAAGGACGAAAAGGAGGAGTACAGGATGTATAAAGGCGTGATTTTTGATCTGGACGGAGTCCTGTGCCATACGGACCGGTTCCATTACCGGGCATGGAAGAAAGTGGCGGATGAGATCGGAGTGCCTTTTGACGAGACAGTCAACCGCAGGCTCCGGGGCGTGAGCAGGCTGGAAAGCCTTGAGATCATCCTTGAGAAAAGCAGGGAGACGTTCTCGGAAGAACAGAAGGAACAGCTTGCGGAGGAGAAAAATACATATTACAGGACACTGCTCTCGGAGATGACCCCGGCGGATATGGAGCCGGCTGTAAGGGAGATGCTTCAGGAACTCCGGGCGCATGGGATCCAGATCGCGGTAGGATCATCCAGTAAGAATGCGCCCTTCATCATAGAACGTCTGGGCGCGGAAAAGGCGTTTGACGCTGTCTGCGACGGCACGATGATCACACACAGCAAGCCGCATCCGGAGGTGTTCTTGAAGGCGGCACAGGCGCTGGGGCTTGAGCCGGGAGAGTGCCTGGTCGTTGAGGACGCGCCCGCGGGACTGGAAGCTGCCAAAGCAGCAGGAATGGACTGCGCGGTGATCGGGCAGGGACCATGGCCGGAAAAGCCGGAGTTTGAGCTGAAGTCAGCGGCGGAAGTGGCGCAGATCGCGTAGTACACAGCGCACAAACAAAAGTATTAAAAAAATATAAAAAAAGATGCTCTAAGTGACGGATTTATTGACTATGGTAAAATCATGGTTTCGGAGTCACTCAGAGCATTTTTCATACTTCCGCTTCACTAATCCCGCTTCCCCCGCATATAGTGTAAATATAATGTTTGTCTGGGAGTGAATACCGCATGAATGAAAAAATGCCTTATTATATGGCTTATCCGACGCCCTTCTCTTTTGACGATGAGAGGACCGAGCGGATGGATTTTGAATATTTAAAAAGCATGTATCCTGAGATACCGAAACGCATCCTGCCCTATGTGGAGGAGGAGTGCGACCGCATGGAATATGAAAACAGCATGGTCTATGACCAGTATCCCGACAAACTCCAGCTTAAGATGATGTGCAGGCGGGTCTGCGACAACGTGCGCAGGCATGAGCGACTGGCAGAATGGAGTGAAGCTTTTGATGAGGAAGAAAACGAAGAGAGCGCTGTGTCGGGAGCTGCATGCTCATGCAGGGACGGCGGCTGTTGGCGCAGAGGCTCTGAAAAAGGAATGCTCCGGGACCTGGTGGAAGTGATGCTCTTTCAGGAACTGTACAAACGCAGATGCGATCACCGCAGAAGGTGCAGGAGATTTTACTAATAGGAAAAAACATGTTATACTATCGGGGGAAAATTCCGCGTGTGAGCAGAATCTGTGCATATACCGGCAGTTTTCCTGAATAAGAGATAAGAGAGAAAAGCTTATGAAGAAAAACCTTATATTCATCGGCATGCCGGCAGTGGGGAAAAGTACAGTGGGCATTGTGGTGGCAAAGCGTCTCGGCATGAAGTTTATTGACACGGATCTCCTGATCCAGGAGCAGGAAGGAAAGCTGCTCAGAGAGATCATTGCCGAGGTGGGCGCGGACGGTTTCCTGGAGATAGAAAATCGGGTGAATGCCTCCGTTAACGCTGAAAATGCGGTCATATCTCCTGGCGGAAGCGTGATCTACTGCGAGGAAGCCATGGAGCATTATAAAAAGATCGGAACGGTCGTATATTTAAAGGTTTCTTATCAGACAATAAAGAGGAGGATAAGAAATCCGAAGAGACGCGGGGTCGTGCTCCGGGAAGGGCAGACATTCAGGGATCTGTATGAGGAGCGCGTACCGTATTTTGAAAAATATGCGGATATTACGGTCTGTGAGGATGGATGCCGCATTGAGGAGACCATAGAAAATGTGTTAAATGAAGTGAAAAAGCGCAGGAAAAGATACCGTCCGCGCAGGAAATTTGACAAAAGCGCAAAGGCCAAATTAAAATAAGGCTTTGGAAAAAGTCGTTTTTATGGTACAATGGTTGCGGCAGAATGAAATACAGCCATGATAACAGAATCTTAATCGAGGTGCGAAATGGAGCAATATATCATAAAAGGCGGGAATCCGCTGGTAGGAGAAGTGGAGATCGGCGGCGCCAAGAATGCGGCTCTTGCGATCCTGGCGGCAGCGATCATGACAGATGAGACAGTTGTGATCGAAAATCTTCCGGATGTCAATGACGTCAATGTGATGCTCGAGGCGATCGATGGAATCGGAGCAATGGTGCAGCGTGTTGACCGGCACACAGTGAAGATCAACGGCAGCACGATCGGTGACTTCAATATAGAGTATGATTATATCAAGAAGATAAGGGCGTCTTATTATCTGCTGGGGGCTCTGCTCGGGAAGTACAGGCGCGCTGAGGTGGCCCTTCCCGGCGGGTGCAATATCGGCAGCCGGCCCATTGATCAGCATCTGAAAGGATTCCGTGCGCTGGGCGCGGATGTGGACATTGAGCATGGTAAGATCGTGGCCGAGGCGGAAAAGCTGAAAGGGACACATCTTTATTTTGATGTGGTCACTGTGGGCGCGACGATCAATGTGATGATGGCGGCAGCAATGGCAGATGGGCTGACCATTATGGAAAATGTTGCCAAAGAGCCTCATGTGGTGGATGTGGCCAACTTTCTGAACAGTATGGGGGCAAATATCAGAGGAGCCGGGACGGACGTGATCAAGATCCGCGGCGTGAAGTCCCTTCACAAGACGGAATATTCCATTATCCCGGATCAGATCGAGGCGGGGACATTTATGTTCGCGGCAGCAGCTACCAAAGGGGATGTCACGGTGCTGAACGTGATCCCGAAACACCTCGATGCTACGATCTCCAAGCTGGTGGATATCGGATGCGAAGTGGAAGAGTTCGACGATGCTGTCCGCGTGGTCGCAAAAGGACGTCTCAGATGCACGCAGGTAAAGACGCTGCCTTATCCGGGATATCCGACTGACATGCAGCCTCAGATCGGTGTTGTCCTTGCCCTGGCAAACGGAACGAGCACGATCACGGAGAGCATTTTCGAAAACCGTTTTAAATATCTCGCGGAGCTGGCGCGGATGGGAGCGCAGGTAAAGGTGGAAGGGAACTCAGCGACCATAGAAGGCGTGGAGAAGTTTTCATCGGCAAGAGTGAGCGCGCCGGACCTGAGAGCGGGAGCGGCGCTCTGTATCGCGGGGCTTGCGGCGGATGGGATCACCATCGTGGATGATATCGTATATATCCAGAGAGGGTATGAACGGTTCGAGGAGAAGCTCCAGAGCCTGGGCGGCATGATCGAGAAGGTGTCCAGTGAAAAGGAGCTCCAGAAGTTTATATTAAAAGTGGGATAAGTAACAGAAATTAATTAAATAGCCAGACTTTCTCTTATTCGGAGCGGTGGAGATACAAAGGATCTGTGAAGCCGCGGCAACCCCTTGTAATGAAGGTGCCAACCTGAGCGAGCGATCGAACAATAAGAGGATTGTCGTGATAAACTGACAGTCCGCTTATGCGGGC